>CACFIK010000001.1:0-100427 GCA_902566305.1 uncultured SAR86 cluster bacterium
AAGTGGAAGTATAGGGTGTGACGCCTGCCCGGTGCCGGAAGGTTAATTGATCAGGTTAGTCCTCGGACGAAGCTTGTGATCGAAGCCCCGGTGAACGGCGGCCGTAACTATAACGGTCCTAAGGTAGCGAAATTCCTTGTCGGGTAAGTTCCGACCTGCACGAATGGCGTAACGATGGCCACACTGTCTCGACCCAGGACTCAGTGAAATTGAATTTGCGGTGAAGATGCCGTATACGCGCGGCTAGACGGAAAGACCCCGTGCACCTTTACTATAGCTTCACACTGGACTTTGAATTTATATGTGTAGGATAGGTGGGAGACTTTGAAACCAAAGCGCTAGCTTTGGTGGAGTCGTCCTTGAAATACCACCCTTATACATTTGAGGTTCTAACTTAGATCCGTTATCCGGATCAAGGACAGTGTGTGGTGGGTAGTTTGACTGGGGCGGTCTCCTCCCAAAGAGTAACGGAGGAGTGCGAAGGTATCCTCAGCATGGTCAGACATCATGCAATGAGTGCAATGGCATAAGGATGCTTAACTGCGAGACTGACAAGTCGAGCAGATACGAAAGTAGGTCATAGTGATCCGGCGGTTCTGTATGGAAGGACCGTCGCTCAACGGATAAAAGGTACGCCGGGGATAACAGGCTTATACCCCCCAAGAGTTCACATCGACGGGGGTGTTTGGCACCTCGATGTCGGCTCATCACATCCTGGGGCTGGAGCAGGTCCCAAGGGTATGGCTGTTCGCCATTTAAAGTGGTACGCGAGCTGGGTTTAGAACGTCGTGAGACAGTTCGGTCCCTATCTGCCGTGCGCGTTGGAGATTTGAGAGGAGTTGCTCCTAGTACGAGAGGACCGGAGTGAACGAACCTCTGGTGTTCGGGTTGTCACGCCAGTGGCATTGCCCGGTAGCTATGTTCGGACAGGATAACCGCTGAAAGCATCTAAGTGGGAAGCCCCCCTCAAGATAAGATCTCCCTGAACCTTCGGGTTCCTAAAGAGCCGTTCAAGACTAGGACGTTGATAGGCAAGGTGTGTAAGTGCTGTGAGGCATTGAGCTAACTTGTACTAATTGCTCGTGAGGCTTAACCGTATATTTTTAGTTATTTAGAAATTTTTCTAAACTAAGCCAGAATATTTGGAATTCAATACGAAAAACGAATTTTGCTCGATGACAATAGCAAGTGTGTCCCACCTGATTCCATTCCGAACTCAGAAGTGAAACCACTTAGCGCCGATGGTAGTGTAGCTTTTGTTACGCGAGAGTAGGACATCGTCGAGCTTTTCGTTTATATTCTCAATATGAGAATCTTTACATTACTTATTTCCCTTTTTTTATTTTCTTGTACTCAAACTCCATCTGTTTCTTCAGAATATATGGATAACTTTATCGAGTATGTAGAAACATTATCTTCAGATGATTTTGAGGGCAGAGCTCCGGGCACACCCGGAGGAATTAAAACTAAGAACTTTATATCGGAAAAGTTTTCAGAATTTGGTCTTGAAGGTTTGAACGGCAGTTATCTTAGCGATGTCAAATTAACTGAAATTACACTTAAAAATTCATCTACTTTTTCTATTTCTCATAACGATAAGAAGTTAGATATAGACTTTGGAGCTGATTATGTTTTTTGGACAAAAAGGCAAGTCAATGAAGTTGAACTAAAAAATCAAAAAATGGTTTTTATAGGCTACGGCGTTGATGCTCCTGAATACGATTGGAATGACTACGAAGGAGTCGATTTAAAGGGAAAAGTAGTTGTAGCTTTAATTAATGATCCTGGATTTGAGCTGGAAAATGAAAATATATTTAAAGGAAAAGCTATGACCTACTACGGTAGATGGACCTATAAATTCGAAGAAGTTGCAAAAAAAGGAGCCACAGGGATGCTCATCATTCATGAAACTGCTCCAGCTGCATATGGATGGAACGTTGTAGAGACAAGCAACACAGGGCCTCAATTGGATTTATATTCAGAATCAAAGAATGTCCATAGAGCAAAGATTGAAGGATGGATCACCAAAGAGACTTCAGAGAAAATTTTCTCTCTTATCGGATCTTCGTATGAAGATATGAAAAGCGCTGCTTTGAAGAAGGACTTTAAAGCTATCGAGCTGGAAGGCTTTCAGGTCAGTGCAAAAATTAATAATCAAATTAAATATGCAAATTCTCATAATGTGGTGGGTATAAAAAAAGGGAAGACTTATCCTGATGAATTCATAATGTTGATGGCTCATTGGGATCATCTAGGTAAGGATTCTTCCTTAGATGGAGACCAAATCTATAATGGAGCCGTTGATAATGCTACCGGAACTGCCTTGATTATGAGCGTAGCTGAAAGATTAAAAAATGAAGATACTGAAAGGTCTGTAATGTTTCTTGGTTTAACTGCTGAAGAATCGGGATTATTAGGTTCAGCGTATTTAGCAGAGAATTTTCCATTTGATTATTCTCAAATTGTTGCAGGAATGAATTTTGATGGGATACCCGCAATTGGTAAAACAAAAGATATGTTAGTTATTGGCTATGGAGCCTCTGAATTAGAAGATGTTCTCAAAAGACATCTAAAGAAATATTCAAAAGTCATTACGCCAGACTTATTCCCTGAAAAAGGATTTTTCTATCGATCGGATCACATAAGTTTTGCAAAAAAAGGAATTCCTGTTTTGTATGCAGATCCGGGATACGACCTTGTTGATGGTGGTTTGGAAAAAGGCATGAAGTATGCAGCAGAATATACTAGCAATCTCTACCATCAGGTAGCAGATGAAGTATACGAAGGTTGGAATTATGATGGAATAGCTGAAGATATAGATATCTTCTATTCAATGACAAAGGATTTAGCAAATTCTAGAGAATTCCCTAATTGGTACGAAAACAACGAATTTAGATCCATAAGAGATAATTCTTTAATCAATAAGAGTCCCTAAAGAGCTTGCAAACTCTCCGTTCTTTGGAAAATCGGCAGATAACCCAGCAAAAGAAATCCACCTTTTTAGGACGCTTTTGTATAGATCATATTGAGGCGTTCTCCCAACAATGTAAACATTCTCGCAGTTGAATGCTACTGCTGTTGCAGAAGCCATCCTGGCAACGGTTTGTCCGACTAAATTCATTATTGCAGCTGTCTTATCTGCTTTAGTTGATTTGTTTTTATATCTTACTTTTCCAAAATTTACAGCGGTTGCATCTTTGGGTAATTCGCCGATTGGTCCTGATACAACTTCATTAAGTAATAAATCTACCTTTTCAACCTTACCCCGATTTGCAAGTTTATTGATTACATCTGGATTATTTTCATCGTTAATTAGATTACACAAACCAACTATAGTTCCTCCTCCAACGCCTGTTCCGCCAGCATGAGATATCATGTTTCCGTTGCTTAAGACGAACGCTGTTCCAGATCCGGAGCTGATAATTAACTTTTTCTTATCATTTTTAGCCAAATAATTTGTACCTTTACTTATGGCATCTATTTCATTTGCATGCGATAGCTCAATTCCACCAATCTTTAAAGGTAAATCATAGTGCTTTCCCCCTGTTACACCTATGAATTCGACATCATCAAAATTAACTAGTTTATGTATTTGTTTTGAAATATTAGAAACTGATAATCTTTTAGAATCGAAAGATATAAACTTTGGTTCAGATTCATCTAGAATAGATAAATCTGTGAAACTAATACCAAAATCAATTCCTATCTTCATTGAACTTTTTTTGTTTACATCATACATGAAGAATTTTAAGCAAATTATTTCAATTTGTTTTTTTGCAATTGCATTGGCTAACTGTGGCGGCGGAGGGAAGGGCAGTTCAACACAGCCTTCTTCGCCAAATAATGACGTTCCTCCTCAGAACTCACAATCAAATTCAAGTCAAACACAATCATCACAAGACTCGAGCAGTTCAGACTCTACAGCTTCTTACGTCGAACTGATGACTAAATTCACTAGTTCAGTTGAGTATATTAATCAATACGGGCTTTCCATGATTAATGCTGCAGAACCATATGCAAATAATCTTTCTGGTGCCGGAACAACCATTGGAATAATGGATAGTGGAATTGAAACAAATCACGTAGAGCTTGATTCGCAGAACAAAATTACAACTGATAGTGTTTTAGACTATTCAAATTTTTCAGGATATAGGGCGCCAACATCAGATGATAAAACCCATGGAACTTTTGTTGCATCAATAGCTGCAGGAGATAGAGATGAAAGCAATAATCCTAATGATATTCAAGGAGTTGCTTATAATGCCCAAATTCACTTTATTGCTATTCCTCTTGCAGAGCCTGATGATGATTATGATCCAGTGGAAGTCACAGAAGATAATGCAGAGGATTACAGCGGTCTTGATCAGTCATATGCCGCGTTTTATAAAGACTTTACATCCAGATATGTTACGGCAGTGAATAATAGTTATGGAATGCAAGGAAACATTGCTGATTATGAAGAGTCTGCAGTTCGAGCATCTTTTCCTACTGTAATAGAAACCATTGCGCAGCAGAATAAGATTAATAAAACAATATTTGTATGGAGCGCAGGTAATGCAGGAGGATATTCGGATCAACAAGTCGATAACTCAAGCCCCGAAATTTTTCCAGGAATGGTCTATTTTATCGAAGAGCTCCAAGATACCTCTGTCGCAGTTGTTTCAGTTAATGAAGAAGGCCTGATTGCAGATCATTCTAATCGTTGTGGTCTAGCAAAAGATTTTTGTATTGCTGCTCCAGGCGAGAATATTACCGGGGCTTATGTTACGAATGAATATCCTGAAAATGATAACTATGGAACAGGTTCAGGAACTTCTTTCGCAGCCCCTTTCGTCAGCGGCGCAATAGCTTTGTTAACAGAAAAATTCAAAGGCCAGTTAACTGGGCAAGAAATACTTCAACGCATTTATGTAACAGCAAATAAAGAAGGAGTTTACTCAAATTCTAATATTTACGGTCAAGGTCTTCTTGATCTAAAAAAAGCTATAGAACCGATTGGACAAACTTATTTTATTTCTCCCATAACAAACCAAGTAACCACCTTTTCTCAGGCCAATATTTTTTTAAGTTCGCCATTATTTGGAAGTCTAAGTAACATAGACGATAAACTATTCTTAACTTATTTTGATGAGCTTGGAGCCCCTTTTTCAATTAGTGCTAGTCAACTCATAAGAAATAATAATCCAGACAATAGTTATTTACCTAGATTTCCAAACTCGCAATTACCTACATCAGGAAATGAATATTTACAGTTATTTTCTACAATAGAGAATTATGATTTTTTATCTAATCAAACTACTCAGAAAAGTGGTTTTTCATATGCTCTTTCTTTAGATCCCAATAATTCCTTAAATTTATCTTTAAATCAGAAGAATTATTATTCATCGCTAAGTACTTCTTACGATCCAATTAAAAATTTTGTATCCAATGGGCCAAGTATCAAATATTCATTCAAAGATAAAAGATTTGGTTATGGTTTTAGTTTTTCTAAAGGTTTTCAGGGTTGGAATCCTTGGACTGATCAAGATAAGGCTTATTCGAAGTATTTTTCAACTCAGTTAAATATCTTCTCAAAAAATAATAAAACTTCCATCAAGTTGGGACGCCTTGAGGAAGATTCTTCCTATCTTGGGATGATGTTTTTAAATGGGCAAAGTTCTTCAAAAAATTCCTATTCTTCAATAATAACCGTCGATTCAGATTTTTTTATTAATGAGAATTTCTCAGCCTTTATATCATTGACAGGCATGAGAGCTGAACCTTATGAAAATTTCTCTTTTATCAATATTAGATCGGATTCATCATTTCTTACATCAACAAACCTGAGTATTATTGGTAAAGATGTTTTCAATAAGAAAGATCGTTTTAGATTGGACTATTTAATTCCTTTATCTGTAGAAAAAGGTACAGCTGACCTTCAATATATATCTGGAAGAGACTATCTTGGTAATTCCACTGTGGGTACAGTGCAAGTTAATTTGGCGCCTGCCCATAGAGAAAGAGTTCTTTCAGCGAATTATTCATCACCAATCAACGAATTTTCCGAATTTGGACTTAAATTGTTTCTTGTTGAGAATCTCAATAACATAAAAGCAGAAAGTCAGGCTAACCTGACTTTCTATTTAAGATTAAAAATTAAATAAAACTTAAGCTTGGTTCAGCATTTCAGCTACAGCCTTGGCTTGCTCGTTTGATTCTTTGACGATTTGCTCTGAGCTTTCGAGAGGTTTTGTTATCTCAGCCCAATCAATTTCAAAATCACTAGGAGCATTTTCATATTCAAGTAAACCTAATTCTTCATATTTTGGTCTGATGGAGTCTGTCAAAAGACCAATTTTTGATAGATTAGGCATGACTCTTGAGAATAAGAAGTTTCTAAAAGTTTCCATAGCTCCTGATTCTAGAGTAAATTGCCTAGCTTCCTCGGGAGACATTTTCAAAAACTTCTGCATAGCAGTGGTGTTAATAATTCTATCTCTTGAAATTACACATGCTTCGTATGCAAATTGAGCTCTGTCTTCTACTTCTTCTGGACTTAAAGTCTTAATATATTCTTCTAGATAATTGATTCCGAAGGTGACATGTCTGGCTTCATCTCTTATTACATAATGAAGTAGCTGTTTAAGGAGTACACAGTTTGCATCTAACTTTAAGTTTGTAAAAGCAGCTAAAGCAAGACCTTCGATAATTACCTGCATGCCAATAAACTTAAGATCCCATCGTTCGTCTGTTAGGATTTTATCAAGTAGTGCTTTTAGGTTTGCATTTATAGGGTAGTGAAAACCTATTTTTTCCTGAAGATATCTATTGAAGACCTCAACATGTCTTGCTTCATCAAAAGTTTGTGAAGCAGCGTATAGTTTTGCGTTGTATGTTGGAGCACAACTTGCAATTTGTGAGGCAACTAATAACGCACCCTGTTCGCCATGCAAAAACTGACACAGAAGCTCAGCTGTTTCGTGTCTATCAAATTCTATTTTTTCTTCATCAGATAGATTCTTCCAAGCATCTAATTGTTCGTGAGGTGGCTCGAATAACTCCCCACCAACTAAAGGCTTATCTTTAGGATGATTGTAACTCCAATCTAAATCTATAGAACCGTTCCAATTTAGTTCTTTACCTAACTCATAAAGTCTTTTAATTCTGTTATCTGCAACTGTGTAATCCCAGTTGTAAGCTCCAGTTAAAGGAGTATTGAAGATTTCTACAACATCTTGAACATGTTTTTCCTCAAGAGGAAGCTCATCATCAAAATATATTAAATCTTCAGGTGGTCCGTTTCTTTTTACAATTTCCATAGGTGTACCTTTTTTTAAAAATTAATTAAAGCATTTTGAATGCCGAGGGTCAATTCAATCAATTTTCAAACAGCGAAGTTAATTGATCAAGCATGGCCCCGCCTAATTCTTCTGCTCTGTGAATAGTGACTGCTTTTTTATAGTATCTTGTAACATCATGTCCGATACCTATTGCAATTAGTTCCGTCTCAGATGAAGTTTCTACCTTTTTTATAACATCTCGTAGATGAGTATCAAGATAATTAGTAGAGTTTGTCGAAAGCGTACTGTCATCAACAGGGGCTCCATCTGAAATAACCATTAATATTTTTCTTTGCTCAGGTCTTTTATTTAGTCTGTTTTGAGCCCACATCAATGCTTCTCCATCTACATTCTCTTTTAAAAGCCCTTCTCTGAGCATCAGTCCTAGATTTTTTCGTCCCCGTCTCCAAGCTTGATCTGCAGGTTTAAAAATTATGTGTCTCAAGTCATTCAAGCGTCCTGGATTAGGGGTTTTGCCTTGCTCTAACCATAACTTTCTGGAGTCTCCACCTTTCCAGTGCTTAGTTGTAAACCCAAGAATCTCTGTTTTTATATTGCATCGATCAAGAGTGCTGCCAATGATATCTGCACAGATCGCTGCAGTAGTCATTGATCTTCCTCTCATAGATCCAGAGCTATCAACTAAAATAGAAACAAGAGTATCTTTAAACTCAGAGTCTTTTTCAATTTTGAAACTCAGCGGAGTGAGAGGATCTACGATAATTTTGTGAAGTTTGCTGGGATCTAGCTGACCTTCCTCTTTGTCAAATTCCCAAGATCTATTCTGTTGAGCTAATAATAATCTTTGCAGTCTATTTGCTAATTTCGCTATAGCATTTTTACTGGATTCCATTAATTGATCCAATCTTCCTCTTAATCTAGCTAATTCTTCAGAGTCACATAACTCCTCTGCTTTAACTTCTTCATCAAAATCTTTTGTATAAACTTTATATTCTTGTTCCCCAACTTTTTTTAGAAGTTCTTCTAATTTTGATCTATTTTCAATCCATGAATCTTCATCAGCATCTACTTCTCCTTCTTCGATATCCATTTCTTCATCTTCTATGGAAGTATCTTGCTCGTCACTTTGCCCATCTTCTGAGTCAGACTCTTCATCCTCTTCCTGATTTTCTTCTTCGGTGGACTCATCTTCATTTTCTTCTTCATTTTTTTCATCATTTTCTTCTTCAGGCTGTTGCTCATCCACGCTAATCTCAAGATCCTTTAGTAAAGAAAAGATGACTTTGGAAAAGTCCAACGAACTTTCCAAGGATCCTTCTAATTGCCCTAAGTATTTATCCTGAAAAGAAATGAGTTTTTCATAAAGATCTTCAAATTTTTTTGAATCAGGACGTCCTAAATCTTGTCCTAGAAGTTCAGATCTCAACCAATGCGAGATAGCAACAGAAGAAGAGTCTTCATTAGTATCCAAAGAATTAATATTTTTCTGAAAAAGAAATTCAAGGTTTTTTGAAACTCCTAGAAATTTTTTTGAGCCCAGCAGCTCGACTCTAGTAAGGTCTAAGTCCTTGATGATTTCATTTACTTTTGCATCTCTGTGTGTGAACAAATTATCACTTGAATATTTATTTATAAGAGCCACTTGATCAGACTTCGCTCTAAGATCATTAAAGTTTTTAACTGGTTGAAGCGGTTCTGGCAAAGAACTTTGTCTAAGGTTCTCTATTCCAAAATTTACATTTAATTCTGTATCTTCAGAAATAGCTTTAGCCGATGCTGCAAGCGCATCTTTTATGGTTTGTTTATCAGATTTCTCTAACAAAATTTAATTGGCTTCAGAGCTTATAGAACTATTGGTTTCAGCACCAAAACATCTCTGAAAATATTCTGAAATGATTGGTCTTTCAGTTTCATCTGACTTATTGAGAAAACTCAGCTCGAATGATTTAACCAAATCCTCAAAAATAGAATAATTTTCTGCCCAACTAATGACTGTTCTAGGTGACATTAATGTTGATATATCACCACTCTCAAAGCCTTTTCTTGTTAAGTTGGCAAGTCTAATCATATTTAGGACAGTTTCTTTTCCCTCTTTGTTATCTAGATCTTTTACTTTTGAAAGGATGACCTTTTGTTCAAGCTCCTCATCTAAATAGTTTAAAACTGACACGATTTGCCATCTATCCATTTGTCCTTGATTTATCTGCTGTGTCCCATGATAAAGGCCAGTACTATCACCTAAACCTACGGTGTTTGCTGTTGCAAATAATCTAAAATACGGATTAGGCGTTAAAACCCTATTTTGATCTAATAAGGTTAATTTTCCTTCAGCTTCAAGAACCCTTTGAATGACAAACATTACATCTGGTCTTCCTGCATCATACTCATCAAAAACTAACGCAACCGAATTCTGTATTGCCCATGGAAGTATTCCTTCTACAAACTTTGTTAATTGCTTTCCATCTTCAATAACAATTGCATCTTTGCCTAGCAAGTCTAGTCTACTGATATGACTATCTAGGTTAATTCTCACACAAGGCCAATTTAATCTTGAAGCAACTTGTTCAATGTGAGTTGATTTACCAGAACCATGCAAACCTTGAATCATTACTCGACGATTATGCGAAAATCCTGCAAGAATTGAGAGGGTTGTCTCTTTGTCAAAACAATAGTCGGGATCAAGAGCAGGAACGTATTCACTTGGTTCAGAAAAGGCCGGTACTTCTAGATTAGAGTCAAAGCCAAAGGTATTTCCAACGCTGACCTTAATATCTGGAGTCGCGCTTAGATTTTGGGAAGTTGAAATTGTCATATTATTCTTTTTTAAATTATTATCCTTTATACCCTAAAACTTCAAATATATAGCTATGACTTTTTGTTAACTTCGTCTAGACTTCTTTTTTTTTATGAATGCCGTAGATAACAATATATGGACAAAGCTTCAATCTGAGGCTGAGGACTATATTAAATCCAATGAAGATTATAAAGACTTTTTGGAGTCTTTGGTTTTATCTAATGATGATTTTATATCTTCCATTAGCCTAAAATTATCCAGAGATTTATCTCAGGCATGGTCCTTTTCTGAAAAAAAATTATTTCCAAGTATTTTGCAGGCCCTTAATACCAGAGATATTTCAAAAGCTATTGAAAAAGATCTTAATGCAGTTATTTCCAGAGATCCTGCAACAAATACTATTTTGGAGACATTCTTATTTTCGAAAGGATTTTCAGCTTTGCAGGCCTACAGGGCCTCTAATTATCATTGGAACAAAGAAACTCTTTTATCTTATTTTCTACAAAGCAGAACCTCGCAAGTTTATGGCGTAGATATTCATCCTGCAGCTACTATTGGAAAAGGAATAATGCTTGATCATGCTACTGGAATTGTGATTGGAGAAACTTCAGTGATTGAGGATGATGTTTCTATATTCCAGGGAGTTACTCTTGGTGGAACAGGAAAAGAGATAGGGGATAGACACCCTAAAGTAAGGAAGGGAGTCTTAATAAGTTCAGGAGCTAAAATTTTAGGTAATGTTGAAATAGGCGAAGGTGCAAAAATAGCTGCCGGAAGCGTGGTTCTAGAGGATGTTCCTGAACACATGACCGTGGCTGGTGTTCCAGCAAAAGTAGTTGGTAAGACATCCATAAAAACTCCTGGCACTGAAATTGATCACACAATTGAGGAAAATTAATGTCGTCACAAAAAAGTTTAGATGATTTAGTTCAAACGCTTAATCTAGAAAAATTAGAAGAGAACCTTTATAGAGGTGAATGCGAAAAAACTGCATGGGGCAGAGTCTTCGGTGGTCAAGTTTTAGGCCAAGCCTTAAGTGCAGCTTATAACACCATTGAAGAGGAAAGATATGCGCATTCTTTTCATGCTTATTTTTTGAGGCCAGGAAGAATAGACATCCCCATTGTTTATCAAGTAGTAAGAATAAGAGATGGAGGAAGTTTTACAACGAGAACAGTTGATGCAATTCAAAACGGTGAGGCAATCTTTAATATGTCTGTTTCTTTTCAAAAGGACGAGGGCGGCTTCGAACATCAATTCGACATGCCTGATGTTCCTGGGCCTGAAGAGCTCAAAAGTGAAAGGGAATTAAGAGAGTCAATGATGGATCAAATCCCTGAAGAGTACAGAGATGGATTTCTTAGAGAGAAAGCAATTGAACTAAGAACAGTTGAGCAATTTAATCCATTAAATAGTGAAAAAAAACCTCCTTATAAACATACGTGGATGAAGGCAAATGGAAACCTTCCAGATGATATTCTTGTCCACCAAAACATATTGGCATACGCATCAGATTTTGGTTTGCTCAGTACAGCACAACTTCCGCATGGTATTGGTTGGGGTGGCATGAACAGAAAAGTGATGGCTGCGAGTATTGACCATGCCATGTGGTTTCATAGACCTTTTAGAGCAGACGAATGGTTGTTATATGTAACAGATAGTCCTAGCGCAAGTAATGCAAAAGGTTTCAACAGAGGAAGTGTTTATACGCAGGATGGAGTATTGGTAGCTTCAGCTATCCAAGAAGGATTGATGAGAAAGATAGACTCAGATTACTCTAAATAAGAGCAGTAGAACCCATTAATTCTTTATCAATTTCTCGCGCAGCAGCTCTTCCCTCATTTATCGCCCAAACAACAAGTGATTGGCCTCTTCTGCAATCCCCGGCAGCAAAAACTTTTGGATGTGAGGTTTTATGGATATTATGATCTGCCTTAAAATTAGATCTTTCATCGAGATCAATATCTATTTCTTGATTGATATAGTTTTCTGGCCCTAGAAAACCCATCGCTAGAAGAATAAGATCTGCTTTCCAAGTTTTTTCAGTTCCTTTTATTTCTTTAAAAGCTGAATCAACCATTATCGTTTTGATTCCTATTAACTTTCCAGAATCATCTCTTAAAAATTCTTTTCCAGAGATTGAATATTCCCTGGGATCTTTTCCTAATACCTCGATAGATTCTTCGTGACCATAATCAACTTTGTGTATTCTAGGAAAAAGAGGCCAAGGATTGTTATCTTCTCTATCTTTTGGCAACTCAGGCATTATTTCAAAATTAAGAAGACTTTTGCACTTATGTCTTAATGATGTACCAAGACAATCGTTTCCTGTATCTCCTCCACCAATGACAATTACGTTCTTATCTTTAGCAGAGATAAAATTATTATTTTTGAGCTTACTGTCTAATAGACTTTTAGTGTTTTTGCCAAGAAATTCCATGGCAAAGTGAACACCATCTCCTTCTCTACCAGGGATGGCTAGATCTCTGGGTTTAGTAGCTCCAGTGGTTAAGAGGACAGAATCATTCTCGTTGATAAGGTTTTCAAGAGAGGGTGAATTCGGAGCACCAATATCAGTATTTGTGTGAAAAACTATTCCTTCCTTCTCCATAATCTCAATTCTCATATCCAGTATTGATTTATCGAGTTTCATATTAGGAATTCCGTACATCATTAATCCACCGATGCGGTCAGATCTTTCGAAGACTTCAACAGTATGGCCAACGCTATTTAGTTGCTGAGCTGCTGAAAGACCAGCAGGACCTGATCCGACTATAGCTATTTTTCTATTGGTCCTGACTTCCGGGACCTTAGGCTTAAGCCATCCAGATTTTATTCCTTTATCAGCAATTGCAAACTCTAGATTTTTAATGGCGACGGGAGTCTCAGTTATACCTAAAACACAAGCACCTTCGCAGACTGCTGGGCAGACTCTTCCAGTAACTTCTGGAAAATTATTTGTTTTGAAAAGCCTATCAAATGCGTCTTCCCACTGCTCGTTGTAGACCAAATCATTCCACTCAGGAATTAAATTGTATACAGGACAGCCTTCACCTGATTGACAGAAGGGCACACCACAATTCATACATCTGGCCGCTTGAGTATTCAGGAGCTTATCGTCATGATCAGTGTATATTTCTTTAAAGTCCAAAACCCTAGACTTAGCTGGCCTGTAAGGCTCAACTTCTCGAGAGAATTCTTTAAAGCCAGTTACTTTTCCCATCTCAACTCACTTTAAGTTTTGTTTCATTTAATTCCATCATGACTCTTTTGTAATCAGTAGGCATTACTTTTACGAATTTTGATATTGAATTGTTCCAATCCTTTAAGATTCTAGTCGCTACAGCTGAACCAGTAAATTTCTTATGATTTTTTATTAGTTGCTTAAGCTCTTTGAGATCATTCTCATTTTCTAATTTTTCTAACTCAAAGGTACTGGTGTTGCATTTTCTCTTGAATGAGTTTTTAGAATCATAAACGTATGCAACTCCTCCACTCATTCCGGCACCGAAGTTTCTGCCTGTATCTCCAAGAATTACTGCCACTCCACCGGTCATGTATTCGCATCCGTGATCTCCGATACCTTCTACTACAACCTTAGCTCCACTGTTTCTTACGCAAAATCTCTCTGCGGCTATCCCTCTGAAATATGCTTCCCCTCCTGTAGCTCCATAAAGTGCAACATTTCCAAGAATAATATTATCTTCTGCTACAAATTTACTTCTCTTGTCCGGATAGATGATTATTTTTCCACCTGAAAGTCCTTTACCAACATAGTCATTCGCATCCCCTTCAAGCTCAATGGTCATGCCTTTGCAAGTCCAAGCTCCAAGACTTTGTCCAGCGGATCCATCTAATTTCATGTGAATTGTATCCTCAGGCAATCCTTTGTTTTCCCAGATTTTAGAGATCTCATTAGAGATAATGGTGCCAAAGACTCTGTTTGTGTTCCCAATTTTCTGATTTATTGTAATTTTCTCTCTACTTAATATTGATGGTTTGATCTTTTTAAGTAGCTTGAGATCAAGTGATTTTTCTAGATTATGATTTTGATCTTGAGTTTTAAATACATCAGTATTTTTAAATACTTTTTCAGCAGGAGTAAGAAGATTTGATAAATCAATGCCATCTTTTTTCCAATGATTGATTGCGTTATCTAATTCAAGAAGATCAACTCTTCCTATCATGTCATTGAGATTTTTGATTCCTAACTTCGCCATTATCATTCTTAGCTCTTTTGCAACCATAAAAAGATAATTAACAACGTTTTCTGGCTTACCTTTAAATTTTTCTCTTAGATCTTTATCTTGAGTAGCAATTCCAACGGGGCAAGTATTTAAGTGACACTTTCTCATCATAATGCACCCCAAAGTAACCAGCGGTGCTGTTGAGAAACCAAACTCCTCAGCTCCTAGGATGGCTGCTACAGCAACATCTCTCCCAGTCTTTAACTGGCCATCTGTTTGGAGAACCACCCTGGATCTTAAATTATTCATCACCAAAGTTTGGTGTGTTTCAGCAATTCCAAGCTCCCAGGGAAGTCCTGCGTGCTTGATCGATGTTAATGGAGAGGCTCCTGTTCCTCCATCGTGACCAGCAATGACCAGATGATCTGTTTTCGCTTTTACTACTCCAGCTGCAATAGTTCCAACTCCAATTTCAGAGACCAGCTTCACACTTATCCTAGCTTTCCTGTTAGCATTTTTAAGATCGTGAATTAATTGTGCTATGTCCTCGATAGAGTAGATATCATGATGAGGAGGAGGACTTATTAGTCCAACGCCTGGCGTGGAATGTCTTATCTTTGCTATATATTGATCGACTTTTTTTCCAGGAAGCTCACCGCCTTCTCCGGGCTTTGCACCTTGCGCAATCTTTATCTGAAGTTCGTCAGAGTTAGTCAGGTACCACATAGTCACACCAAACCTTCCAGAGGCAACTTGCTTTATTGCTGATCTTTTAGATCTCCCATCTTTTAATGGTTTAAATCTAATAGGATCTTCTCCTCCTTCACCTGTATTAGATTTACCTCCTAGTTCATTCATTGCCAATGCAAGCGATTCATGAGCTTCTGTAGAGATAGAGCCTAGTGACATTGCTCCGGTTGCAAACCTTTTTACAATTTCTTTTTCAGATTCAACTTGATCCAAAGGAATTCCCTTTTTAGGATATTTGAATTTCATTAGGCCTCTCAAAGTACTGTTTTTGGTAGTCTGTTCATTTGCATGATTTGAGAATTCCCAATATTTACTCTCGTCATTGGCTTGAGAGGCTAGTTGTAAAGAGGAAATCGATTTTGGATCCCACATGTGTGAATCACCACCGTTACGCCAATGAAAATCTCCAGGATTAGGAAGAACAGATACTTTATTTTGATCGTATTCAGGAAAACCTATTGCATGCCTTCTCTCTATTTCTTCAGCTAAAACTTCAAAATTTACCCCTTGTACTCTGCTAGTAGTCCCCGGGAAACAAAAATCAATTATTTCATCAGCTAAACCAACCGCTTCAAAAATTTGAGCACCTTTGTAAGATTGAAGTGTCGATATTCCCATTTTTGCCATGACCTTCAACATACCCTTAGCAACTCCTTTTTTATAGGCATTAACTAAATCTGAGGTATTTCTCAATTTTTTATCTTGCAGTATTTGATCTTTTAAAGATTTCTCCAAGACTTCAAAAGCTAGGTAAGGATTTATTGCATCAGCCCCATATCCAATAAGAAGGCAGTGATGATGAACCTCTCTGGCTTCGCCAGACTCAATAATCAATCCTAATTGTGTTCTTTTTTCTTTTCTAACTAAATGATGATGGACGGAGGAACACGCAAGCAATGAACTTATAGCAACTCTACTTTTCGACAGATTTCTGTCAGATAGAAGCACAAAAGAATATCCTTGCTTTATTGCATCCTCTGACTCAGCGCAGATTCTTTTTAGAGCTTTCTTTAGACCTGAGGCTCCACTACCTCTTTCGTATGTAATATCGATAGTCTTAGTAGTCCAACCATAATCTTTGTTATTCTTTATACTAATTAATTCTTCATTTGAAAGAATAGGATGCTTCAATCTTAATCGATGCGCATTTTCTTCTAAAGATTCGAGCAAATTACTCTCTGGACCTATTAGGCATTCAAGAGACATAATTACTTCCTCTCTTATTGAGTCGATTGCTGGATTAGTAATCTGAGCAAAAAGTTGCTTGAAGTAGTCATAAATCATTCTGGGTTTATCAGATAAACATGCTAAAGCAGCATCATTTCCCATTGATCCAAGAGGATCTCTCAACTCAGTTACAAGGGGTAGCAACATGAACTCAAGTGTTTCAGTGGTGTAACCGAAAGACTGCATCCTTGAGATTAGATCGTCTGTTTTATATTTTGTTTTGGATGTTTTTAGATCTTGGATATCTATAATTTGATTTTTTACCCAATCTTTATAGGGAAGTTTTTTTGAGACTCTTTTTTTGATTTCTTCATCTGGAATCATCCTGCCTTCCTCAAAATCAATAAGAAACATTTTTCCTGGCTGAAGTCTTCCTTTTGATAAAACCTTTGCTTGATCAACCGGAAGTACTCCTACCTCTGAAGCCATGATAACTTTGTCGTCATCAGTTACATAAAATCTACTTGGTCTGAGTCCATTTCTATCTAAAACGGCTCCAACATAGTTTCCATCTGTGAAAACTATAGATGCAGGACCATCCCAAGGTTCCATAAATGATGATGAGTACTCATAAAAGGCTTTTTTTGCTGGGCTCATTTCATTGTCATTTTGCCAGGCTTCAGGAATCATCATCATGGCAGCCTCAGGTAGTTCTCTTCCTGACATAATTAGCAGCTCAAGAACATTATCGAATGAACCTGAATCAGAGCAGTCTGGTTCCGTTATAGGGAATAATTTATTAATTTTTGAACCGAAATAATCACTTCTCGCAAGACCTTGTCGAGAATACATTTGATTCATGTTTCCTTTTAAAGTGTTTATCTCGCCGTTATGACACATATATCTGTTGGGTTGAGCTCTATCCCAAGAAGGGAAGGTGTTCGTACTGAATCTCGAGTGAACCATTGCCAAATGAGTCTCGAATTTTTTATTTTCAAGATCTGGGAAAAAAGGGAAAAGCTGAGCTGGGGTAAGCATGCCTTTATAAGCAATCAGTCTCGATGAAAGGGTGCAAGCATAAAACAAAGAGGCTTGACTCAAATTTTCTTGATATCTAAGACGTTTAGTGAAAATTTTTCTAATTAAGTAAAGTTTTCTTTCAAAGGCCTCCTGATCAAGTTTGGTAGATTTTTGAACGAAAACTTGTTCTATCTCAGGCTGACAATCTCTAGCAGCAGGTCCAACGTCTGCCTTTTTAGGATTAATAGGAACTTTTCTCCAACCTAAAAATTTCTGTCCTTCTGATTTAATAGTCTGTTCAACGATTTTTTTACAAAAAGATCTTTCTTTTTGATCCTGTGGCAGAAAAATATTACCTACAGCATAAGAACCAAAATCAGGAAGATTAATATTTATTTTTTTTGCCTGATCTTGAAAAAAAGAATCCGGCAAAGCAAGAAGAATGCCAGCTCCATCTCCTGTGTTTTCTTCAAAACCACATCCTCCTCTGTGATCCATTCTAGAGTTGATAAGGTAGGCATCATCCATGATTTCTCTTGAAGGTATTCCCTTAATGTTGGCAACTAGGCCAACGCCACAAGAATCCTTTTCGCTAGCTGGATCATAAAGTCCTTTCTTTTTTGGACGTTCTATTAATTTTTTATTTATACCTTTTACCATCGAGTCAATGCTTCATCCTTCCTGATAGAAAGATGCGTTCCTTCGGTTTGATTTTTTACCTACTTCCGTCCCCAAATAAGGATGAACGATTGATCTTAAGCCCAAGATCTCAGGGAAGAATGTTAATTTCTTACTTAATTATTTATACCAAAAAATAATAAAAAAGACCAATTTTTATTCTATGTTATAAAAGAAATGTTTTTTATATTTTTAAGCTATTTAAGATTTTCTCTCTGTCAACGTTTTCTACTATTTTAGCCTTTCCTATTCCATCTAAAATAATGAATCTTAAAGTTGTGTCTTTACTTTTTTTATCCGATTGCATAGCTTTAAGTATTCTTGCAGGTTCACAATTAGCAGGAAGTTTTGTGGGAAGGTTGAATTTTTTAATTAATGACTTAATTTTATCAAACTCTTGTGAATTTATTTTGCCTAACAATAGAGATAATTTGGCTGCACAAACCATTCCAACGCCAACTGCTTCACCATGATTTAATCCCTTAAAAGATTGAACGCTTTCTATGGCATGTGCGAAAGTATGACCAAAGTTGAGATAAGCTCTAACTGATTTCTCTTTTTCGTCTTGCTCAACAATATTTGCCTTGATTTTTGTTGATGTCCTAATGAGGTTTGATAACTCGGTAATGTTTCCTTTCTTTTCAATATTCTGATCAAAGTTATCTAATTTTGATAAAAGGTTTTTATCTTCAATCAACGCATGTTTAATTATTTCTGAGTAACCTGCTGCTAAATGCCTTTTGCTCAGCGATTTGAGAAAATATGTATCAATCAATACTGCTTCAGGTTGCTTGAATGCTCCAATCATATTTTTAAATTTTTTACTGTTAACACCTGTTTTACCCCCCACAGAAGCATCGACCTGGGCCAGAAGAGTAGTAGGAATATGCATAACTTCAATTCCGCGAAGATATACTGAGGCTACAAAACCTGCGAGATCTGTAGTTATGCCTCCACCTAAAGAAACAATCAATGAATCTCTTGAGAATTTCAAATCGATTAATTTTTCTATAATTTTTTGAGAGGTCTCTAAAGATTTATTTTTTTCATTTGCTATGAATCTAAAGGATTCAAATTTACTCGGGCTTGATTTCCTTATGAAGCTCTTAACTTTTCTGATTGATAAATCAGGAAGTTTTGAGTCAAAAACAAAAAAAATTTCCTTTGAATTGGATATTTTTTTTAAGGGAAAGCTATTAATAAAATCATTACCAAAATAAATGGAATAATTTGAACTGGGCGTCTTTACTTTTAATTGTTTAATTGTTTTCATTTAGTTCTTCAATAATTTTCACAAGAATATCTTTGCTTTTATATTTATCTACGTTGATTTCAAAATTTGAAACTTCTTTATAAAACTCTAACCTTTGATCGTAGAGTTCTCTAAGTTTTTTCAACCTATCTACGTTTTTTAAGAGAGGCCTTTTATCCGATCTAGACGTTCTTTTGCTCTGTCTTTCAACTGAGGCATTTAAGAAAATAACTCTATTTTCTTTTAATTTCTCACGATTTTCCTGATCAGTAACGATACCTCCGCCAGTTGCAATAATCATATTTAAGCTATTAGGGATACTTTTTAAAAACTCTTTCTCTTTTTCTCTAAAATATCTCTCACCATTATTTTCAAAAATCTCATTAATAGTTTTGTTTTCTTTTTTCTCAATTTCTTTGTCTGTATCAATAAATTTTTTATCTAAACTTTTAGCGAGTTTCTTTCCCAAGCTTGATTTTCCAGATCCCATGGGCCCAACAAGAAAGATGTTCATCTACTCATTATATCTATTAGAATTATCTTTTAGAAAATGAAAAATTTTTTTAGGGCATTATTCAGGTCAAAGATATTTCTAATATCCTTAATTACTATTCTTTTGCCATTTCAAATGGCGCTTGGAGTTTACATATATCTTTATCCTGAATTACCTAAAATTAGTGACCTTGATAAAGCAGAATTACAAATCCCATTAAAAATTTATACTAGCGATGGAAAGCTTATTTCTGAGTTTGGGGAAATCCATAGAACAAAAATTATTTTTGAAGACATACCTGAGGGGCTTGTTAATGCATATCTTGCAGCTGAAGACGATGAATTCTTCTCTCATACGGGTATCGATTTTACTGCTCTTGCTAGAGCGCTAAGTGAGTTGATAATTACGGGAGAAAAAGGCAGCGGTGGTGGAACTTTGACAATGCAAGTTGCAAGAAACTATTTGCTTACCCAGGAAAAAACCTACAAAAGAAAGTTAAAGGAAATTTATACGGCCTTTATGCTTGAAGTCTTCTTAACAAAAGAGGAAATATTTGAACTTTACGTAAATAAAGTTTTTTTAGGAAACAGAGCTTATGGCATCGTTGCGGCCTCCTCAATTTATTATGGAAAGCCTCTTCAAGATTTATCTATAGCTCAATATGCAATGATTGCTGCATCAACGCAAAGACCATCAGAGGTGAATCCGCTGGCAAATAAAAGAAGAGCGTTGAATAGAAGAAATTGGATACTTAAACGAATGAAAGATCTTGGATACATCTCAGAAAGCGATTATGAGGTAAATGTATCTGAGCCTCTTACAGCAGATAATTATGGAATCAAACCTGAGGTGGAAGCCGGTCATTTGGCAGAAGAAATTAGAAAATACATGGTTAGTAACTACGGAAAGGTGGTATATAAAGATGGCTATGAGGTTTATTCAACAATAAATTCACAGCATCAACTTTCTGCCAACAAAGCTCTTAAAACTGGAATAGAGAGTTATGAAAGTAGACATGGATTTAGAAAGCCAAAGAATTATGAAAATTTGATCCCAAATAAATTTCTTAATAAGTCCGAAGTGTTCTATCAATTTTTTTATCAAGATATAGATTTTTCTGATGAGTATGGAATAGAAAAAACCGATGAGCATCCTTTCAGGGAGATTGAATCGCTTTATGAGTCACTCCCAAAATACAAAAATTTTGTCCCAGCTATATTTCTTTCAGTAGAAGATCAAGTTGTATTTCTTATCAATTCTAATTTAGAGCTCATAAGAATTTTTAAGGAGGATTTGAGTACCAAGATTCGTCCAAAAATAGATGAAAATAGAATAGATAGAGAGGTACAGGAGTTCTCAGATTTCTTCTCTCCTGGAGATCTCGTTTGGATCAATGAAAGCAGTGAAAAAGTAGAACTTTCTCAATATCCTGAGATTCAATCGTGCATTGTGAGTCTTGATCCAAAGGATGGAAAGATCTTGGCCTTAGTTGGCGGATATGACTTTTATTCAAGTAACTACAATCGAGTTTTTCAAGCAAAACCTCAGCTTGGTTCAAACTTTAAACCTTTTTTATATAGTGCTGCCTTTGAGAATGGTTATAACCCATCATCAATAATCCTTGATGCACCTATAGTTTTTGAAGATGAGAATTTAGAAGATGTTTGGCGACCAAAAAACTCATCCGGTAGATTCTATGGACCAACAAGATTGAGAGAGGCATTGGTTCAGTCAAGAAATATAGTTTCAGTGAGACTTCTTCAGGAATTAGGTATCGACAAAGTAAGAAGCCATGTTCAGAAATATGGATTCCAAGAAGATGAAATTCCGAATGATTTGTCTCTGGCGCTAGGGTCTTATAGTTCAACTCCCCTACAAAATGCAAAAGCCTTTTCTATCATTGCTAACGGAGGAAAATCTATTGAGCCTTACTATATTGAAAAAATCGTTCTTCCTGATTCAGAAGTATTAGATTTCTCAAAAACTAAAACTTTAGATTTAAGAACCTCAAGATTATGGAATGGATACAATGAAGAAAGTAATGAGGAAGAAATCATTGACCCTAGAATTACATATGTAATTAATGACATTTTGATAGAAGCGGCGAAAAGAGGAACAGCAAGCAATATAAAAAAATTATCCAGAGAAGATTTTGCAGGAAAAACTGGAACAACTAATGATGCAGAAAGTACTTGGTTTACAGGCTTTAATAATAACTTCTTGGCAACAGTTTGGTTTGGATATGATCAACCTAAACCATTAGGGGAGAGAGAGTTTGGAAGTACAACTGCTTTACCTATTTGGATGAATTATGTCTCCGAGGTAGAGAACTATATAGATAAAGGAACGCAACCAAGGCCTAAGAATTTATCTGCAGCCAGATTGAATAAAAGCACTGGAGAAATTGCCAGGCCGGATGAAAAGAATATCTTCTTTGATTTTCTTATAAATTGATTAAATTACTTATAAATTGTCAGCATTAATTTTGAAGAATATTCATTCCATTCTTCCAATACTTTTCTTTTAAAATTAGATCTTACAAAGCTTTGAATCTTTCCTTCTAGAATAGAAATGACCAATCCAGCTGAATCAGTTGGAGTTAAGTTGAATTTTGCCTTGCTAGATTGTTCGTAATTTTGGAAGGCAAGTTTTATTTCAAGCTCGAATCTTTCAAATAAATGATTTACTTTTTCTTCAATTTTTATTTCATCTGGAGTAAGAGCTTCTCTAGTCAAAATTTTACAAATACCTTTGTTCTTCTCACAAAACGCTAATATCAAAGTACAAATATTAAAGGGAGTCTCCGGACTGGAAACTTCTTTTTTGATAGACGATATTCTTGGAAATATATTATCCTCACAAAAATCAACTAAACCTTCATATATCTTTCTTTTACTTGGAAAATGTTTATAGATGGCAGCTTCAGTTATCTCGCATCTTTTTGCCAATTCAGCAGTAGTAATTTTTATCGGTTCCTTACTTTCAAGCATGGAAACTAAAGTCTGCATAATATTAATTTGTCTATTTGTCAGAGTTTCGGTCATCTTATTTTGTTATCCAAGTTCCAACCCCTTTGTCCGTAAGTATCTCAACTAAAACTGCATGCGGCACTCTGCCATCAACGATATGAGCACTTTTCACGCCGCTTTCTAGACTTTTTATCACAGATGAAAGTTTTGGAAGCATTCCTCTCTTCATGGTTTTAGCAATTTTTTTGGCTTTTTTGATATCCATTTCAGATATTTTCTTCCCTGTATTTGTCAACACTCCTTTTACATCCGTCATCATAATTATCTTTTCAGCCTTTAATTTTTCAGCAACCTTGCAAGCCACATGATCAGCATTAATATTGTAATGCATTCCAAATCTGTCCCTGCCAATTGGAGCAATCACAGGAATTTTTCCACTAAAAATATTTTTTTTGATCAAACTACCATCAACTTTTGTGATGTCACCTACAAAACCAAGATCTATCTTTGTTTTAATTTTTTTACAGATAAGAATACTCTCTCTAACGTCATTGAATGTTTTTGTTCTTGCTCCCCAAGTTTTGATCAGTTCGGCAATATCTCCATTTACTTCCCTTAGAGTTTTAACAATAGTTTTTATTGATTTTTCATCTGTTTTTCTAAGTCCATCAATAAATACACTTTTTATATTGTTCTTCTTCAAATTTCTTTCAATTTGAGGTCCGCCTCCGTGAACAAGAACAGGAAATATTCCAATTTGCCTCATCAAAGCAATGTCTCTTGCAAAATTTTGCCTTAATTTGTTTTCTTTCATAGCACTGCCGCCATACTTAATGACCACTATTTTTCCAGAAAACTTTTGTATGTAAGGCAAGGCCTCGCTTAGGATCTTTGCTAGTGATTCAGCTGATTTACTATCTTTGATCATTAAAAGTTTGTTTTAATCGTATTATCTACCTTAGAAATAGCTTTTTTAAATACATTTTTTATATCTTCTAAATCTTGAGGTGAATTTCCTTCAAACCTTAAAACCAAGTTTGGTGAAGTATTTGATGCTCTAACAAGACCCCAGCAACAATCTTTATCTATTCTAATTCCATCTAGGGAGCTAATCTCTCCACTTTCTTTCTCAAGTATTTTTATTAGTTTACTTATCATTGAAAACTTATTTTCATCTGTAACGGATATATTTATCTCTGGAGTTGATAAATTTTGAGGCAGCTCAGAAAAAATATCTGATGAACTTTTTTTCTTTTCAGATAAAATTTCTAACATTCTACTTCCAGCATAAATTGCATCGTCGAAACCGAACCATCTGTCTTTAAAAAAAATATGCCCACTCATTTCTCCTGCTAAAAGAGCTTTCCTTTCAAAAAGATTTTTCTTTATGTAGGAGTGACCGGTTTTTGACATGTAGGCTACGCCAGAATTTTCTTCAATGAAATTTTTTAGGACGTTAGAACATTTAACGTCAAAAATAATTGTCGCATTTTTATTTTTCTCTAAAACTTGACCTGCATAGAGAATCATTTGAATATCTGGGTAGATAATTTTCCCTGAACTATCAACAATTCCAACTCTATCTGCATCACCATCCAGGGCTATACCAACATCAGCATTTGACTCTTTTATCTTGCTCTGCAAGTCTTCAAGATTCTTAGGATTGCCAGGATCAGGGTGATGATTTGGAAAATTTCCATCAACTTCGCTGAAAAGTTCTATAACTTCACAACCAATTGCTTTAAATGCTTGTGGCGCAATTACTCCTCCAACACCATTTCCACTATCAAGACAAATCTTCATGGGCCTTTTTAATGAGATATTATTTCTAAGCTCATTAATATAATCATCCAAAATATCTATTTCTTCTAAATTACCTTTCTTGATTTCTTTTGAGGTTATGCCTTGCAGAATGTCATTTTTAATATCTTGAATTTCCTGCCCAAAAATAGTTTTACCGCCCAAAATTATTTTAAAACCATTATATTCTTTGGGGTTGTGGCTTCCCGTGATCATGACTCCATTCTTAGTATTTAATTTCTCAACTGCGAAATAAAGTAAAGGTGAGGGTACCATGCCCACATTTTTCACATTTATGCCATTATCTAAGAATGATTCAATTAGGGTAGAGCAAATTCTTGCTCCAGATAACCTTCCGTCGCGTGCTACAACAACTTGCTTTAAACCCAATTTTTTAATTTTATGACTTAAAGCTGATCCCAATGACGTAACAAATTCATCACTCAGGTCCTTAGATGCAATACCTCTGATATCATATGCTCTAAAAATATTTTGATTAATTTGCATTTGGTTCTAATTTAAATATGGATACTTCAAAAGGCCTCGAAAACATAGATGGCGTTGTATGGTTTGACGGTCAGTATGTCGACTGGAAAGATGCCAAAGTTCATGTTTTAACTCATACTCTTCATTACGGATTAGGTGTATTTGAAGGTGTTAGAGCTTATTCTACCACGCAAGGACCAATGATTTTCCGTCTTAAGGACCACACAGATCGCCTTTTTGAATCTGCAGATACAGTTAAATTAAAAATTCCTTATTCAAAAGACGAAATAAATAAAGCTCAAATAGAAGTCGTAAAAAGAAATAAGTTAGAGGAAGCTTATATAAGGCCTATGTGCTTTTATGGTTCTGAAGGCTTGGGACTCAGAGCTGATAATCTTAAAGTTCACTGCATTGTTGCCGCTTGGTATTGGCCAAGCTACCTTTCCCCAGAGCTTTATGAAAAAGGAATCAAAGTAAAACTATCTAGTTACACAAGACAAAGAGGGAATAAAGTGTCGAGATCAAAAGTTAACGGAAACTACGTTAATTCAATTGTTGCACTTAATGAAGCTCTTGAAGCGGGCTTTGATGAAGCATTAATGTTAGACACAGAAGGAAATGTTGCTGAAGGTTCTGGAGAAAACTTTTTCATGGTGAAAGATGGAAAAATATTCACTCCTGATGTTGAAGCATCACTTAATGGTATAACAAGAAAAAGCATCATTGATTTAGCTAAGAATGAAAAAATTGATGTTATTGAGAAGAACATCTCTCCAGAAGAGGTTATTCAAGCAGATGAACTTTTTTTTACAGGGACCGCAGCAGAGGTATTACCAATAACGTTTGTCGATAAAAATAAAATATCAAATGGTCAAAGAGGACCTATTACCGAGATTCTTCAGTCAAAATACTCTAATCATGTAAGAGGGAAGCACATTTTATTCCCTGAATGGTTAACTAATATTTCTGATAATTGAAAATCTTAATAATTAAAACCTCTTCGCTGGGAGATATAATTCATTCCTTTCCAGCCATTGAAGACATAAAAAAAAATTACCCGGAATCTAGAGTAGATTTTCTAGTTGATCGCACATTTCTTAGCACAGCAAAATTAAATCAGTCTATCGACAATTTCTTTTCAATTTCATTAAGAGAAACAAAAAATCAATCTTTTGTGAAAAGACTTAAGAATCTGAATGAAGAAATAAATGCATCATTTGAAAATATCACTTATGACTTTGTAATTGATTTTCAAGGATTGATGAGAACTCAAATCATAGGTTCAAAAATCAAAAAAATTTCCAGCTCCAAAAACTTTATTGGATATAGCTTTAAATCAGCAAAAGAGGGGCTTTTAACTTTTTTATACGACAAAGGAATAAATATAACTAAGGATGAACATGCTGTAATGAGAATGAAAAAATTAGCGGCTGAAAGTTTAAATTATGAGCTAAATAAAGAACATGATTATGGTTTTAAGCAAGAAGGCTTAGATAAAAAAAATAAGATTATTTTCGTTCATGGGTCTAGCAGGAGAAATAAAGAATATCCCTTAGATTATTGGAAAAAATTAGCTGATCACTTAAATGATTTCAATCTAGATATTTGTATACCTGTCCATGGAGAGAATCAATTAAATTACTTTAGAGAAATAAATAAAATTAATTCTAGAGCCTTTAAGTTGGAAACTGATAATTTTCACAAGATCAAAGAAGAGTTTGATAAGTGTTCATTTTTTATAGGAGTCGACACAGGTCTTACTCATATATGCGCAGGATTAGGATTATCTGGAATTTTTTTATTTGGGCCTACGGATCCTTCAAAAGTAGGGCCTGTTTTTGATCACCAAAGAGTGATCAAGAAATCAGAGATGACCGAAATAAATCCTTCCCTAATTATTGAGATGCTCAAAGAAGAGAGTTTTGGATAAGAAAAAATTAAAAATCGGTTTGATAACTTACAGAGGCAATCCCTCTTCAGGAGGTCAAGGCATTTACATAAACTATCTAAGCAGAGCTCTATCTGATCTTGGTCATGAGGTTACTGTTATTTCTGGTCCTCCTTATCCCGAAATAAGAAAAGATATCAAACTAGTTAAAATACCCAGCCTTGATTTATTTTCAAAAAAAAATAAGTTTCTTGATGTTAAATTTTCAAAATTATTTTCTTTAAATAATTTGAAAGAATGGATTAGCGCAAACAGTGGCGGTTTTCCTGAACCACATACATTTGGTCCAAGACTCGAGAAATTTATTGAAGAAAACGTAGGCCAATTTGATGTGTTCCATGACAATCAAACTTTATGCAAAGAACTTATTTCTCTTCAGCAGAAATATCCTCTAGTGACAACAATCCATCACCCAATTACTAAAGATTTAGAATTTCAGCTAAAAAGCACAAATGATTTTTTCTTAAAACTCCTCATAAAAAGATGGCACTCATTTATTCCAACTCAAATAAAGGTTGCAAAAAAATTAAAAAAAATTGTTGTACCCTCTGAATCTTCTGGGAAAGATGTCGTTAAAGATTTTTCATTGAAAGATGCAAGTATTGAAGTTGTTCACAACGGCATAGATTTGGGTTTCTTTTATCCTTCTGATAAGCCTTATGAGGATTACAAAATATTATCCATAGCAAGCTCTGACGTACCGATGAAAGGATTAGATTTCATGATCAAAGCTTTTCCAGAAATCAAAAAAAATTATCCAAAAGCTAAATTGAGTGTTCTAGGAAAAATAAGAGAGGAAGGACATACAGAAAGACTCATAAATAGTTTAGATCTCAAAGATGATATAAATTTTGTATCAGGTCTGTCTCATTCAGAATTAAGAGAACAATATTGTTCATCTCATGTAGTAGTTATTCCTTCCTTGTATGAAGGTTTTGGTTTTGCTGCTGCAGAAGCAATGGCTTGTGGGGTACCCGCAGTGGTATCTGATGGTGGATCTTTAAAGGAAATCGTTGGAGAAGCTGGAAAGGTTATTATTCCTGGAGATGAAAATGCTATCGTTGATGCTGTAAATGAATTATTTTCTTGTGAAGATTTAAGAAAAAATATGGTAGCCAAGGGTATCTCTAGAGTTAAAGATAAATTTACGTGGCACAATGCTGCTTTAAAACTAGAAAATATTTATCATCAAATGATAGAGAGTCATGCAAACAATAAACATTCAAAAACTTAATCTTTTAGATAACGCAAAAGTTCTTGACCTTGGTTGTGGAGAAGGTCGGCATTGTTTTGGAGCATACATGCATGCAAATTTAGATGTTTATGGTTTTGACTTAAATCCAGATGATGTTCAAAAAGCAATAGATAATTTTCCACAATTCGATGAAAAATCTGATACTAAAAGTTGCAGTTTTGGATGCACTGATGCCACAAAACTACCTTTTGCCGATGAGACTTTTGATTACTTGATTTGCTCAGAGGTACTAGAACATATTCCAGAGGTTGATTATGCTGTTGATGAAATTATCAGAGTCACCAAGCGAAAAGGAAAAATTGCTGTGAGTGTTCCTTCTTTCTTTCCGGAATGGGTTTGCTGGTCTCTCAGTAAAGATTACCAATTAACTCCAGGCGGACATGTGAGAATTTTTAAATACAAGCAATTAAGAAAAATGATTGAGGAAAGGAATTGTAAATTCATTGAGAAACATCGTGAACATGCACTTCATAGTCCTTATTGGTGGTTAAAATGCCTATTTTGGAAGAACCAAGACGATTCATACTTAGTAAATAAATATCATGACTTTCTAGTGTGGGATATGATGAAAAAACCTTTTATAACAAGATTTTTAGAAAAAATGTTGCAACCTTTGATTGGTAAAAGCACGGTTATTTATTTTGAGAAAAATTAGAATCTAGTTTTGAAATCTTTATCTGAGTTAAATCATCTTTCGGAATACATTACCGAGAGTCAAGATGAATGGGGAGGAATTCCTTCGGAGAAAGATAAAATCCTTGATCCTTGGGATCATATTGAATGCTGTATGGCTTTGGATGTTTTTGGAGAAAAGGAAAGATCTAAGCTAGGATTCCAATGGCTTGTTGATCATCAAGAGGATGATGGATCATGGTATTCAGAGTATCAAGCCAACAAAAGTATTTCTTCTAGAAAAGAATCTAACTTCTCTTCTTATATTGCAATTGGGGCACTACATAATTACGAGAGCTATGGAGATTTGAAATTCTTAGAAAACTTGCTTCCGACCCTTGAAAAGTCGCTTCAGTTTACTCTCTCAGCACAAACTGATTTTGGTGAATTCTCTTGGGCTATGGAAAATGGAAAATGGCTAGACGATGCCTTAAAAACTGGTAACTCATCAATCTTTATGAGCTTGAAAGCATTTAAAAAAATTTTTGATTTGTTAGGCCTAAATTCTAATCATATAGAAAATTCACTTAAGGCTTTAAGAAAAGTTTTTTTGAACAAGACATCTAGATTTGATAGAAATTGGGACTCAAAGGAAAGATACAGCATGGATTGGTATTATCCAATTTTGGCAGGAATTTATGATAAATCAGAAGCTATTAAAAAAATTAATTCCAAATGGGACATCTTTGTTAATGAAGAGTTTGGCTGTAGATGCGTGAGCGACAGACCTTGGATTACTGTAGCTGAAACATCAGAATTAATAATAACGCTAAATAAAATAGATGAAACCAAAAAGGCTAAGGATCTCTTTGAAAAAGTAAGCGAATTAAAAGATCCCAAAGACAACATTTTCTGGATGGGTTATGTTTTTGATGATGAGAAATACTGGCCAATTGAAAAACCTACTTGGACTGCAGCAGCATACATTCTCGCTGCGAATGCGTTGTGTGGATTTACTTCTACAGGTGACTTTTTTAAGAAGTTATAGTTTAAATTTTTTTTAATATCCCCAAAGTTTTGTATAGCTCTATGAATTTAAATTGATTTGTTTCTTTAACATATTCAAATAATTCATAGGGCGGCCTACCTCCATCATTAGGGTCTGGAAAAACATCATGTATGAGCAAATAACCATCTTTGCAAATGAAATCACTCCAGGCTTTAAAGTCTGAAAATGCTGATTTTTTGCTGTGACTGCCATCAATGAAGAGAAGGCCAATCTCGTAATTCTTTGGCCAAAGTGAACTTACTTCTTTTGAATCACCTACTGCAGGCAATATGGATTCTTTGTGAGAAAAATTCTCAATATAAGACCTAAAAACAGGATAAGTATTAAATTTATCAATTCTTTTATCATAAAAATTTTTATCGAAATATTCTTCGCCAGGCTGGTGCTCTTCTGAACCTATATGATGATCGACTGTTATTAAATAAGTATCATTAGCTGCGCAGGCTTCAGCAATGACCAACGAAGACTTCCCACAATAAGTTCCGATTTCAAGACAAGGACCTTTTTTTGAGGCTTCTGATGCTATTTCAAAAAGTCTTTCTGCTTCAGAAAAATCAAGGAAACCTATATGATTATCAAAATTTTTAATCCAATTCACTTTAAAAAATGTTTACCAGAGAAGTCTACACGAATTCAAAAGGAGAAAATTTTTCCTATCTGACCCATGGAAACCAAGCAGCAGAAAACTTGATCTTTTTCTTTCATGCCACTGGTTTCAATGCAGAGACTTACAATAGCTTTTTAAGCAATCTATCAAAAAAATTAGGAGACAATTACAAAATAATTTCTTTAGATCAAAGAGGGCATGGATTATCTTTAGCAAATGCAGACCCTGGAAAACTTTCTACATGGAATTCATTTGTTGATGACGCAAAGGACTTTGTTCAAAAATTTTCCTCAAAGGAATTGTATTTTTCTGGTCATTCAATGGGAGCAATTATTGCATTGAAGCTTTCAACAGAGTTCTCAGAAATTTCTAAATTATTTTTGATAGATCCTGTTTTACCAGGTCCCAAATTTTCTGCTTATGGAAGATTAAAAAAATTTTTAAGATTGAATAAAACTTCTCATATGGTCTTGGCTGCAAAAAATAGAAGGTTTGAATTTGCATCAAAGCTAGAAGCATTCAATCACTTTAAAGGTAGAGGAGCCTATAAATCCTGGAATGATGATATTTTGCAAGATTACTTAAATGGAGGAATGATTGTTAAACATGACAAGGCTTATTTAAGCTGCCATCCTCATTGGGAAGCAGAGGTTTTCAACACCGCATCTCTAGATACATGGAAATACATAAAAAAAGTAAAGTGCAAAGTATTCGTACCATATGCATTAATCGCATCAACCATGGGAGATGGTGCAAGAAAAAGTCTCCAAAAAAACCATAATTTTAGGCTTAAACCATACGATGCTTCACATTTCCTGCCAATGGAAAAGGGCGATCAACTTAGTTCTGATATAGAATCTTTTATCCTGAGTTAAAAAATGAAAAAGAAAATAACTGTAATCGGTGATGTCATGATCGATTGGTATCTCCACGGAGAATCTTCAAGAATTTCTCCAGAAGCACCTGTGCCAGTTGTTAATTTCAAAGAGTCTAAGTTTCAATTGGGCGGCGCTGCGAACGTTGCAAATAATTTAAAGCATCTTGAAATCGAACCTTTTCTTATAGGCGCTATTGGCAATGATCATTTTGGTTCCTTACTGAAAGAACATCTAAAGGCAGAAAAAATAAAGTTTAATTTATCAACAGAAAAAAGCTTTCAAACCATCTGTAAACAAAGGTTGATGTCTTCTAATCAGCAATTGGCAAGGATAGATTATGAGAAGTATTTTCATGGAAGTAAGCTAACCAATATATTTAACACATTTATTAGAAATATTGCTAAAACAGACTTAATAATAGTTTCAGACTATGGGAAGGGCACTATTTTTAACGCAAGAAAGCTCATCCAATCTGCCAAAAAACTCAAGAAAAAGATCCTTATTGATCCCAAAGGAAAAGATTTTACAAAGTACAAAGGTGCAAATTTAATTACTCCTAATAAAGCTGAATTTGAAAATATTATGGGCAAGGTGGGCTCTAAAAGAGATTTAGCAAATAAAGCGAAGAAAATGCTGGAGGATTTGAATTTGGAGTCGCTAATAGTAACTTTAGGCTCAGAAGGAATGTATGTTCTAACAAAATCTAATAAAAAAATTACAGGAGACTTCATAAATGCTTATCCGCAAGAGGTATTTGATGTATCAGGTGCAGGGGATACAACGATATCTGCTTTGGGTGCAGCCTTATCTGAGGGTAATGATATTTTTTCTGCCGCTGAGTTCGCTAATCTAGCAGCATCTATTTCAGTTTCTAAGTTAGGAACTTCTACAGTAAGCAAAGATGAGGTTACCAGTTTGGAGGCCTCAAAAGGTAATAAAGAACAAGTTATTGTTTTTACAAACGGTTGCTTCGATATTATCCACTCTGGTCATTTAGATTTACTTAAAGAAGCAAGAAGTTACGGAGACAAACTAATTGTTGGTCTTAACTCTGATAAATCAATCAGCAAATTAAAAGGGTCTGATAGGCCAATAATTGGTCAGTCCGAAAGGAAAAAAATCCTTTCAGCATTAAAATTCGTTGATGAAGTAATTATTTTCAATGAAGAAAACCCTCTTAAATTAATCAAAAAACTGAAGCCCAGTATTTTAGTGAAAGGAGCAGACTATGCAAAAGAACAAGTTGTCGGCGGGGAATTTGTCGAATCTTACGGAGGTGAAATCAAGCTTGTTAAACTCACCAAAGGAAAGTCTTCTAGTAAAATAATTAATAAATTAAGTTGATTAGATAATTTAAAAATTTACTCGGTGAGTCATCTTTTTTCTCTCATTAAGCTTCGGTCATAAATTTCCAAATCATCTTTAGGCCTATGCTTGAATCTCCTATGTATCCATAGATATCTCTCTGGTTGTTGCCTTATAGATATTTCAATTTCTTGATTAAGCAAAGCTAAGTCTTCATAAAGATTTTCACCGCTCATATCTATTTTCTTTAAAATTATTTTGTATCTATTTTTTATATCCTCCAAATAAAGGAAATAAATTTTGCACCCGGTTCTTTTTTTGGCAATTGAAGGAAATTTAACGGTTAACGTAGGTATATTGAAATATGGCACAAAAATTGAGTGATCATATCCATAATCTTGATCTGGTAAATAAAGTAAATTTTCACCCTTTTGTAATAGTCTCATAGATTTTAATGCTTCATTTGGGAACAGAATTTGTTTGAAATATTTTTCTCTCGAACTAAAAATAAAATTATTTACTAATCTACCTTTTTGTTTTTTTGCCATGGCATTCACATTAAACATTATTGCTGCTACTCGACCTGTGATTTCTAGGTCAGTTGTGTGAGGGATTAAAATTAGATTACCTTGTGATGATTTTTTGAGCTCATCTAAATCAAATTCATCGAGATTTATCAGAAGTCTCTTAAAATTTTCACTGCTAAGAACCCAAGCTTTAAGACCTTGAAAAATTGAGGCTCCAAGGTGAAGATAATGCTTATTTAGAATTTTAGACCTATCTAATGCATTTAATTCAGGAAAACAAACTTCTAAATTCTTATCAGCTATTTTCCTTCTAATATTTCCAAAAGTCCTTAAGAGATAGGCAACAGATTTTGCAAAGAGAAATTCTACAAAGTTCAATAAATATAGCATTTAAGACATTTTAAATTTTTCCCATTATAGTAGCATTTGAATAAATCGAAGATTCGGAGCATTTTATTTTCTTTTTGTACAATTTTTTAATTTCTCTAATAATTCCTTTTGCTTTAGTGAGGCACATACTAAAAGCAAGTTCTTTCGGAGAAAAAAGACTTCAAGCTCTGGAAAAGATAGGATTTTTTAAAGGAGATAAAAACTCAAATAAATCAATCTGGATTCATGCTGTATCAGTCGGTGAGGTGAATGTCGCCCTAAAGTTAATTCAAGATTTAGAAGGGATCTTAGAAAATCCAAATTTTATTTTATCAACGACAACTTTAACTGGAGCAAGAAAAGCTAAAGAAAATCTTAATAAAAATTCAATACATGTTTATTTTCCATTCGATTTAAAATTTATTTGCAAGAAATTCATTAATTTTTATAAACCTTCAATACTCTTACTCGTAGAGACAGAAATTTGGCCAAATCTCATTAATGTCTTCAATGAATTTAAGCTACCGGTAGTTTTAGTTAATGGAAGACTATCTAGTAAGTCCTTAAAGAAATATCAAAGACTGAATTTCTTCTTCAAAAGTAGTTTCAATAAAATTAATCATGCTTTTGTCCAATCAAAAAATGATTTTGAAAGATTTTATGAGGCTGGAGTTAAAGAAGATGCAATGAGTGTTACCGGCTCAATTAAGTTTGATGCGAACTTAGCATCTCCAAAAAATTTTAACGAAAATGAGATTAATTATTACAAGGAAAAATATGTATTCGTTTGCGGAAGTACACACCCCGGAGAGGAAGAAATACTCATTGAAAGTTTCATAGATTTAAAAAAAGAAAATAAGCATTTAGTTTTAGCACCTCGGCATCCAGAAAGGTTCAATGAGATCAAAGAATTATTAAAAGAAAAAAAATTAACAAGCATTTTTTATACTGAAATTTCTTCTAACCCTAATGACAAGAGTGACGTGACTATAGTTGATGTAATAGGGCGGCTATTAGATTTTTATGAGATTGCTGATTATGTCTTTATTGGAGGTACTTTAGTCGATCATGGAGGACAAAATTTTCTCGAACCAGCTTATTTTCATAAACCAATTATTTCAGGAAGAAGTACATATAACTTTGAAGAAATTTCAAAAAAGTTAGAAGATTTAGATTTATTGAGATTTGTCTCAAATAAAGATGAAATTACCTATGCAATTGAAAATATGGAAGCTATCTCTGATCCTTTGAAGCAGGAGATTGATCTTTGGTTAGATGAAAGCAGGGGCGCTTCAAAGTTAATAAGTCAAAAAATTTGTGAAAAATTTAAATTAATTTAATTTTTTTCAGAACATAGAGACAATTTCTTAAATTTTTATAGTAATATTTGTTTTTACTTTCTTTGGGGAAAAAGATAATGAAATTCATCGTAGCTATAATTAAACCAGCTAAATTAGAGGAAGTTAGATCATCTTTGGCAGATGTTGAAGTGGCAGGATTAACCGTTTCTGAGGTTAAGGGATTTGGTCGTCAAAAAGGGCAAACTGAACTTTATCGAGGTACAGAATATAAAGCTGACTTTCTTCCCAAGACAAAAATTGAACTGGCTGTGCCAGATGATCAAGTTGAAAAAGTAACCACTGCAATCTCTTCTGTTGCAAACACGGGCAAGATTGGCGATGGAAAGTTATTCGTTTTCGATTTAGAAACAGTTATCAGAATTAGAACAGGCGAGACTGGCGAAGAAGCCATTTAAAAATATCTTTTTTACTATCAAGCCTCTGATTATCTATGTCCTCAGAGCTACAAGGATCTTTTGTAAATTAGTTTAAAGAGGACTCAGCAAATTCCTTAGCCCATTTATAATTGGCTTTTCCATTTGGTGCTCGCTTAACTTCTTCCGTAAGAAGAATACTTTTTGGAACTTTATAACCAGCTAAATTTGTTTTCAAAAAAGCAATTAGTTCCGCTTCGCTGGGATCATTGCCCTTCTCAGAAGATACAACTGCGACAACTTTTTGACCAAATTTCTCATCAGGCAAGCCAACCACAAGACAATCGTAAACGCTAGCATTAAGCTTTAAGGCTTCTTCGACTTCCTCAGGGTAAACTTTCTCTCCTGCTGTATTAATGCAATTACTACCTCTTCCTAATAGAGTGATCGATCCATCTTCCTCAAGAAGAGCATAATCTCCAGGAAAGCTATACCTTATTCCGTTGAATTCTTTGAAGGTCTCAGCTGATTTCTCAGGATCTTTATAGTAACCTTCTGGAACCAAGCCGCTTGTTCCTATTTTTCCTCTAACACCAGAGCCAGGCGAAACTTCTTTACCTTCATCATCAACAATAATTACTCCAGGATTGATATTAAATTTGGCTGTTTTAGCTGGGTTGTCTCTGGAAGATATTGATGATCCCATACCACCTTCTGTTGATCCCATGGTATCAATTAAAACCATATCCTTATGTTTAAGAAGTCCATCTTTTACTTCAGAGCTCCACATAACTCCACTCGAAATAATTGTTTGTAAACTATCTATTGAATAAGCATCACCATCCGCTGAGGCTTTGTTCAATGAATCCAACATAGGTTTTGCAAATGCATCACCAACAATAACAACGCTTGTAGCTTTTTTAGATTCTACTTCCCTCCATAAACGATCTGGATCAAATCCTAGAGAAGGCATTGTCACAACACTGCCACCGGAAAGATGAGGCAAAAACGCTCCTAACCACATTCCTGTCCCATGCATTAGAGGACATCCAACAAGACTGACAGGTAATTCATTAGACGCGGCTTTTTCCTTTATCAATGACTCAATATCTTCAAGGTCTTCAGGAACAGGAAAACCCATGGCAAAAGCCGTTTTCATCATTGAACCGAGAAATAAACCTTGTTTATACATTACTCCTTTAGGCATTCCGGTTGTGCCTCCTGTGTAAAGCATATAAAAATTCTCTTCAGATCTTTCTCTCTCTTTTTGTTTTTCTTCTTTTTGAATTATCTCTGAATACTCATCTGACCCTTCTAAAAGATCCTCGCTGCAATCCATTACTTGAATGAAAGCTTTAATTTTAGGAAGTTTATTTTTGATGGCTTTTATTCTGTCAGCGTAACAAGCTTGATAAAAAATGGCTTCTGCATCTGCGTTATCTAATAAGTAAATTAATTCATCTTCTTGATAACGATAATTCACATTGATGGGAACACACTCATTTTTAAAAGTGGCAAATTGAGCTACGAGGTATTCATTTGAGTTATGAAGGTAAAGTCCAACTTTCGAATCAAAAGAAAGACCTTTACTCTCTAAGTAATTCGCTAACTTAGCGGCTTGATCTTCATACTCTTGCCAAGTTACTACTCTATCTTCACAAACGAGAGCTGGTTCTTCCGGAATGATTCTTGAAATTTTTTCAAAAACAGATGCAAAATGCATGTTCATATTTCCCCCAAAAATTTTCTTATGTTTTGAAGTGTTAAATTAGATAATAATTAACCAAAATACAATAGTTTGAAAATATTTTGAAAACCTTATCCCCAATCATTTGCATTCTAGGACCAACGAATTCTGGAAAGACAGATTTATCGCTGAGACTTTTTGATGAAATAACCGCAGATTTGATAAGTGTTGATTCTGTTCAAATTTATAAACATGCAGACATTGGGAGCAATAAAATATCTAAGGAACTTCAAAATAAATACCCTCATGAGCTTATCGATATCATAGAGCCTAGTGAGGTTTACTCCGTAGGTGAATTTTTAAAAGACCTAAAGAGCACTATAGATAAATCAGTCCAGTCAAATAAAGTACCGGTTTTAGTTGGCGGCTCGATGATGTATTTTTTTTCATATCTTGTTGGATTCGATGATCTTCCTAAGTCTGATCCTGATACCAGAAGAAAGATTCTTCAAGAAATTGATATAAAGGGAAAAGAAGCAGCATATAAAAGACTAAAATCAAAAGATCCCGAAGCAGCAAAAAACATTCATCCTAATGATACTCAAAGACTGGTTAGAGCTTTGGAAGTTCTAGAAATTTCAAATAAACCCATGAGTTCTTTTTTTAAAAGGAAAGAAAATTCTAATTCAAATGTTTTCCCTATAGTGATTGATAAAGGTAAAGGTTCAAATTTTGATGAGGATCTAAAAAATAGAGTCGAAAATATGTTAAGAAAAGGCTTCATTAATGAAGTGGAAGAAATAATAAAAAATTATAAATCTAACAAATTACCCCTTCTTAATTCTGCTGGCTACAAGGAAGTTTCAATGTATTTAGATAATAAAATTAAAAAGGATGCTCTTATTGAAAAAATATTTTTTGCCCATAAGAAATTAGCAAAGCACCAAAGAACTTGGATTAAAAAAATCCCTAACTTGAGAGCTTTTCAAAGTGCAGATACTGCGAAAAATGAAATAATGGAATATTTATCTTATTGAGTATCTTTATACTAATCTTATCTTTAGAATGTGATTTATGTCTTGGAATAACAACGGAAATAACGGATCAAGAGATCCTTGGGGAGGGAAGGATGGCCCTCCAGATATTGATGAAGCTTTAAAAAAATTTAGAGAACAATTTAGTTTTCTTTTTGGAAAAAAATCCAGTTCAGGTGGCGGTGATTTTAAACCAAGGAAATTTCTCACTTCAACCTTAGCAGTTATCTCTATCTTATACGCAGCTTTGGGAATTTACACTGTAGATGCTCAAGAACAAGCAGTTGTCATGAGATTTGGTGAGTACGTTAACACCAAAGGACCAGGCATACATTGGAATCCTCCCATTATCGATACGAGAACCATTGTAAATACTGAAAAATTATTCACTCATACAGCAACTTCTTCGATGTTAACTAAGGATGAAAACATCGTGATTGTTGAGATTGGAGTTCAGTACAAAAAATCTAATCCAGTCAATTATCTTTTAGAAGCTTCAACTCCAGACGATAGTCTCGCACAAGCATCCGAGGCTGCCTTAAGACATGTCGTAGGTAGTAATATTATGGACGATGTCCTAACTACCGGAAGAGAGCAAATTGCATTTGACGTAAAAGATAGATTACAACAAAGATTAGATGACTATTTAACTGGAATTGAGGTTGTAACAGTCAATGTTAAAGAATCTAAGCCACCCGATGCTGTGAGAGAGGCATTTGATGATGTAGTAAAGGCTCGAGAGGATGAGGTTAGATTGAGAAACCAAGCTGAGACTTATGCAAATGAGGTGGTTCCAATAGCCAGAGGTGATGCGCAAAGAACCATTCAGGATGCAGAGGGTTATAAAAATAAAGTGATAGCAGAGGCTGAGGGTGATGCATCTCGTTTTAGTCAGTTACTTGTTGAATATAAGAAAGCTCCGGAAGTTACCAGACAAAGGCTTTATTTGGATGCTGTTCAGTCAGTAATGGACAGTAGCACCAAAGTTATGATCGACGTACAAGATGGCAATAACATTCTCTATTTGCCCTTAGATAAGATCGCATCTGCTGCAGTAGCTGCAGATAGAAATAATTCATCATCTGAAAACGAGCAAGATATTTCTATAGGTGATATCACAGATCAAGTGATAGAAGAAATAAGAAAAAGACAGGAGAGAAGATAATGAGTAGGTTGGGTTTATTTATCGTTTCAGCAGTTGTTATCACTGTAGTGATCCTTGCTAATACACTCTACATAGTTACCGATAGAGAGACGGCAATCAAACTAAGATTTGGTGAGATTATTGATTCTTCAATTGAGCCAGGGTTACATTTCAAAGTTCCAATTCTTCACACCATTAAAAAATTCGATGAGAGAGTTTTAACTTTAGATAATTTACCTCAACCTTACTTTACTGCTGAGAAAAAAAGATTGATTGTTGATTACTTTGTTAAGTGGAGAATTACTAACGATGAGCAGTTCTATATCACCACATCAGGCGGTCAACTTTCAGCCCTGAGAGCGCTTTTGACTCAAAGAGCCGATGAGGGTTTAAGAAACCAATTTGGTACAAGAAGCGTCCAAGAGGTTGTTTCTGGAGAAAGAGACGAGCTTATGGCTAATCTAACTACCAATCTTAACCAAACAGTTGGGGACGAATTGGGTATCGAAGTAATTGATGTAAGGATAAAAAAGATTGAATTACCTAATGAGGTTAACGACTCAGTTTATAACAGAATGAGAACTGAGCGTGAAAGGTTAGCACAAGAACTAAGAGCTCAAGGAAATGAAATTGCTGAAGAATTAAGAGCTACTGCTGATAAAGAAAGGACAATAATTCTAGCTAATGCGTATAAAATTTCTGAAGAATTGAGAGGTGAGGGTGATGCAACCGCAGCTAACATCTATGCTGATGCATTTAATGAAGATCCAGAATTTTATGAATTCACTAGAAGTCTAAAAGCTTATCAGATGTCTTTCAAAAACAAATCAGATGTTCTTTTAATTGATCCCGATAGCGATTTTTTCAAATACTTGGATAGCTCAAAAGGTAATTAATAGGTATGTCAGATTTCTGGAATCTCCCGGATGGAGTCGAAGAAATCGTTCCTCCTCTTTCTTCTAACTTAGAAAAAACAAAAACTGAGTTACTAGATTATTTTCAAAATAAAGGTTTTGATCTCATTTTTACTCCTTTGGTCGAATATTCTGATTCTATAGGAGGTCTAGCAAATGAAGAATTATCAAGGTCGAGTTTTCAGTTTTCAGATACAAACTCGGAAAGATCTCTAGCTTTAAGACCTGATATTTCACAACAGGTAGCTAGAATAGACAGAAGATTTCTAACTGAAAAAAATAAAAAATACTGTTACTACGGCGAAGTTACAAAAAAACCACTTGGCTCTTTTACTAAAGCAATCAGCACCATGAAAGTTGGGCTAGAAATTTTTTACGAAAGCGAGAAAGGCGTCAAAGAGGATATTTTTAATGCCTTATCTGGAGCTCTTAAAAAATTAGGCCTCAAAGATTATGTCCTCACCATTGGTGATATTTCTATTCTTGATGAAATACTAGATAAACTGAGATTCCCTTTAGATAAAAGAAATAAACTAAAGAGTATTTTATCCTCAAGATCAAAAAGTGATTTATCTGAATTTCTAAAGCAAGAAGGTAAAGGAAAAAGAACTTTAGTAATGTTGTCTAATTTACTCGACATTATTGGTGATTATGAGCAGGAATTTAAGAACCTTAATTTAATTTGCAAGGAATTAAAAATTGATCCTAAAAAATTAAGAAGCATCAAACAATCTTTCGATATTCTTGAAAAAAATAAAATTAAGAATGTTTTAGTTGATATGGTTGATTTTCCTGGTTACTCGTATCACTCTGGTATAGTTTTTTCTATCTTTCAACCAAAGACGGGAGTGCCCTTAATTAATGGCGGGCAATATAAAACTCCTTTTTCAAAAGCAAATAAAAAAGAAAGAAAGGGTATGGGTTTTGATATAGATTTAATCTCTATTTTAAAATTACAAAGTAAATGACAAAAACGCAAAATTTTGCAGTTCTCGGTCTTCAATGGGGAGATGAGGGAAAAGGAAAAATAGTAAACTTCTTGTCCCCAAATTTTCATGCAACTTGTAGATTTCAAGGGGGTCATAACGCAGGCCATACTCTTATTGTGAATGGCAAAAAATTAATTCTTCATTTACTACCATCTTCTATCTGTGAAAAAGATGCTCTTTCGCTGATTGGCAAAGGTGTGGTTCTTTCACCCAATGACTTATTTGAGGAAATATCAGAAGCCAATACTTTTTTAGATGGTGTCGAAGATAGATTAAAAATAAGTTCTGCCTGCGTTCTTATCCTCGATCATCATAAAAAATTTGATCAATGCAGAGAAAAATCTAATTCATTTAAAACTATTGGAACCACTGGGAGAGGTATAGGTCCTGCATATGAAGATAAAGTAGGAAGGAGAGCAATTAGATTGGTTGATTGTTTTTACGAAAAGATTTTGGAAGAAAAATTAAGGGAAAATTTAGATTTTTATAATTTTATGTTTAATAAACTTTTTTCAGTTGAAGAGGTTAGTTTTCAGGAAACCTTTGAAAAGGCCTTAAGTTATGGTGAAAGATTGAGACCTATGACGAAAGATATTTCTAAACTTATTATAGAAATGAACAATGATGGAAAGAAGGTTCTTTTTGAAGGTGCTCAAGGAGCTTTATTAGATGTCGATAATGGAACTTATCCTTATGTTACTTCAAGTAACTCATCTGCAGCTGGTATTGCTTCTGGTTCTGGCTTAGGACCGCTATCGGTAAGTAATATTTTAGGTATTGCAAAAGCCTATACTACTAGGGTCGGAGAGGGGCCAATGCCTACAGAATTGTTTGATGACATTGGTATTCATATTGCAAAGAAAGGTGGCGAGGTAGGGGCTACCACAGGAAGGCCAAGAAGATGTGGATGGTTTGATGCTGTTGCTATGAAAAAGGTTATTCAATCTAACAGCGTTAAAAGCCTTTGTATTACAAAACTTGACGTATTTGATGGAATGGAAAGTATTAAAATTTGCGAAAGCTATGATAATTCAGATGAATTCTTTGAGGAATCTCTCAATCTAGATCACGTAAAGCCTCAATATATTGAGTTATCAGGATGGAAAAAACCCATTTATGGTTTAAAGACTTTGGATGATTTTCCAAACGAAGCCTTAGAATTTATTTCTAAAATCGAAGAGGTTTGCGGTGTATCTGTTGACATCATTTCAACTGGACCAGAAAGAGAAAGTACTATATTCAAAAACGATATTATCTAGCAGCAATATAAGAGTCTAGAACTCCATTTATAAATCTATAACTATCCTCTTGGCCAAATTTTTTGGCTAATTTTACAGCCTCATTAATTACTATTGGATAGTCTATATCTGAATTTTCAATTTCAAAGATAGATTGTCGAAGAATTGAAATTTCTATTTCACCGATTGACTTAATTTCAATGCTTGAGTTATCAGCGATACTTTTATTCAATGAATCATTATTTTTATTTATTCCCTTTAAATTTTTGGCTACGTTGGAAATATCAAATTCTCTGTATGCTTTCTTGAATTGATTGATTAAATTTGTATTAGAAATATCTGATATTTCTTTTTGATAAAGAGCCTGTAAAAGAATCTCTCTGGTTTTTGTGGGGGAAATCTTTTTTTTAACCAGCGGCATCTTTAGAAAATAAGTCAATCATCATAAGAAGACTTTTTGCATATTCAGATCCCTTGACCTCTGCTCTTTGTTTTGCCTGTAATTCGTTATTGGTAGTTAATACTCCAAAAATAACTGGTTTCTTATTTGAAATGCTTACTTGAGATAAAGACCTTGCGGTTTCATGAGCAAGCACTTCAAAGTGATAAGTTTCTCCCTTGATAATGACGCCTAAAGCTAAGACAGCATCGTATGAACTAATAAATTTTTCAGCAGCTTGTGATAACTCAAACGCACCTGGTACTTCAACACTATCAATATGATTTACGTTGAACCCTTTTAGTTCAGAAATTGCATCTTCTTGCATGACATCTATGACCTCCCGATTCCAAGAGGTTGAGACTATTAAAATACGATAGTTAGAATAATCTTTTTTATCGACGTTAATTTCTGTTTTACTAAAGTCAGTCATGATTAATTTGAAATAAATTCAATAACTTCTAAATCAAATCCAGATAGCGATGGGTATTTAGCTTCTGCGCCAAGGAGTCTAATTTTTGACACGCCAAACTCTTTTAGTATTTGTGAACCAACACCTATCCTTCTTTTATCTGAATCTGAAGAATCATTTTTTTCTTCGATATCATCGTCAGGCTGAGTTAAATCTGAACTAATTAATACGATCAAACCATTTTCAGAAGCCGATATTTTTTTCATCGCATCCTCGAGAGACCATCTCTCACCAAAATCATTAGATTTAAAAATATCATGCTTTATATTGATTTGTTGGACTCTAACAAGGGTTGGTTCAGATGACTTTATTTCTCCCATTTTTAAAGCATAGTGGACTTCATTTAAAAGAGAGTCTTTGTAAACAAAAAAACTAAACTTTCCATATTTATTTTTTATAGATGATTCACTGATTAATTCAATGGATTTTTCATTCGTCAATCTGTAGTTAATTAAGTCCGCGATTGTCCCAATCTTAAGATCATGTTTTTTGCAGAATTTCTCCAAATCAGGTCTTCTGGACATTGAGCCGTCTTCATTCATTATTTCGCAAATTACTGCGGCAGGATGGAATCCTGATAATCTTGCTAGATCAATACTAGCTTCTGTATGTCCAGATCTATTCAAAACTCCCCCATCTTCTGCTTTAAGTGGAAAAATATGCCCTGGTTGAACTATATCTGAACTTAGCGCTTGAGGGTTTGAAGCGACTTCAATTGTTTTTGATCTATCTTTGGCAGAGATGCCTGTTGTTATTCCACTTGCAGCTTCTATGGAAACTGTAAATGCCGTTTCATGCTTACTTTTATTAGTCTTAACCATTTGATCAAGTTTTAGTCTGTCGCAATGTTCTTCTGTTAATGCAAGACAAATGAGGCCTCTTCCATGCATTGCCATAAAATTAATGGCCTCGGGAGAAACATTTTCTGCAGGTAAAATTAAATCTCCTTCATTCTCTCTATCTTCATCATCCATTAACACAACCATCTTTCCTTTTTTAAGGTCAGACAGTAATTCACTTGTAGTATTAAGAGGCATTTTTCTTTTTAAGCACTAATTTAAGGTCTCTTCCAATGGATTTTTCTTCAACGATTTTTAAATCAGGAGAATTTAATATACCTTCTAAATTTTTATTTGTATAAAAACTATTTGCTTTATTACCTAAAACTTTAGGAGCAATGTAAAAAATATATTCATCAATAAGGTTTAAATCAATAAAACTTGAGATCAATCTGGGACCTGCTTCTAGAAGAACATCTTTAATATTTATAGAACCGAGGTAGTTGAGCACCGAAGGAATAGATATCTGATTAGCATCAGATTCAACCTTAACTATCTCTGTATTAAAAGTTTCACCGATTTGCATTTCTAAATTTTCATTATTAGTAAAAATAATTTTTCTTGAATTATCTTGAAAGAACTTTTTATTATTATCAATGTACGATTTTGTTGTGAACAAAGCTTTGAGAGGCTGTCTAAAGTCTTGATCATTGACTGCTTCTTCAAGTCTTACATTTAGAAGAGGGTCATCTATCTCTAGAGTTCCTGATCCAGTAATAATTGCACCTGAGATGGCTCTATAATAATAACCATCTTTCCTTGATGCTTGAGTTGTTATCCATTGTTCATTATTGTTTTTAAAAGCAATTTTCCCGTCCATAGAGCAAGCTATCTTAGCTCTAACATAGGGCTTTCCTTCCGCTAAATGTTTAAAAAAACCGCTATTTAGAACTGAGTTATTAAGACTTAACTTTTCAATCCCAAAACCTTTTTCTTTTAAAATATCTGATCCTTTTTGGGATGGATCGCTTTGCATATAGATAATTTCTTTAAAAGAATATTTTTGAATTAAATCTGTGCAAGGCGGTGTTCTTTTTTCTGTAGAACAGGGTTCAAGAGTTACGAATAAAGAACTCCCATCAAGTACATCTTTTGTCGAATTCTTAAATTTTGACTCTGCATTGAGAATTGCATTTACTTCGGCATGGTTTGAGCCTGGGGATACATGCCATCCTTCTGAGAGTATCATGCCGTTCTTATAAATAAGACATCCTACGTTAGGATTTTCTCTCGTTGTAAAACATCCTTTTAAGGCCAAATGGACAGCTCTTTCCATCAAAGCTGATTTATTCATTAATCGTTAGAAAGTTTTTTTACTTCTTCACTAAATTCAAGCGGATCTTGAAAGCTTCTGTATACAGAGGCAAATCTGACAAAGGCTACTTCATCAATTTTTCTTAAATGCTTCATAACAGTTTCGCCAATAACTCTTGATGAAACTTCTCTTTCACCAAATCCCCTAATATCCCTTTTAATTTGCTCAATTAGTGTTTCAAAGTCTTCTTCACTTACTGGTCTTTTTTCTAAGGAACGCGAAATACCCTCTTTAAGTTTAATTTCATCAAAAGGGACTCTTGATTTATCTTGTTTAACAATTTTGGGCATAAGGAGTTCGGCGAGCTCAAAAGTAGTCCACCTTTCATTACACTTATTACATTCCCTTCGTCTTCTGATTTGACTGCTGTCTGCAACCAGCCTTGAATCAATTACTTTGCTTTCTTCGTATGAGCAAAAAGGACACTTCATGGATTAATTTTAGATGATTCATAAACGGGAAAGGCAGCACAAAGATCCTTAACCTCTGATTTTGTGCTTTCTATTAAATTCTCGTTTTTCACATCTAAAATTATATTAGAAATCCAATCTGAAAGAATATCCATTTCATCTTCTTTAAAGCCTCTTCTTGTAACGGCTGGAGTTCCTATTCTTATACCCGAGGTGACAAAAGGAGATTTTGGATCATTTGGTACTGCATTCTTATTAACAGTTATGTTCGCTCTACCTAATGCGTTATCTACCTCCTTTCCTGTAAGATCTTTACTAACAAGATTGACAAGAAACATATGATTGTTTGTTCCATTGGAGACAATATCGATACCTTTGTCCATTATTCTCTTACTTAAGTGTTGAGCATTTTTAAGAACTTGATTTTGATATTCTTTGAATTCAGGCTCCATTGCTTCTTTGAAACATACTGCCTTTGCCGCAATCACATGCATTAAAGGCCCTCCTTGAGAGCCGGGAAAGAGTGCTGAATTTAATTTTTTGTGAATATCCTCATTTTCTTTGGCTAGGATAAGCCCACCTCTAGGGCCTACAAGGGTCTTATGAGTTGTGGTTGTAACAACATCTGCATAAGGTACTGGTGATGGATAAATACCTGCAGCCACTAATCCAGACACATGTGACATATCAGCCAATAAATATGCCCCAACCGAATCAGCTATTTCCCTGAACCTATCCCATTTAATAATTCCAGAAAATGCACTAAACCCAGAGATAATAACTTTGGGTTTATGTTCCTCAGCTAAAGCTTGCACCTCATCGTAATTGATATCTCCACTTTCATCTAAACCATAGCTGAATGACTCATAAATTTTTCCAGAAAAATTTACTTTAGCGCCATGCGTTAAATGACCTCCTTGATCAAGACTCATTCCAAGCACTTTATCTCCTGCGTCACATAAAGCTAAGAAAACTGCTGCATTAGCACTTGCCCCTGAATGAGGTTGTACATTGGCATAATCAGCTCCGAATAATTCTTTTGCTCTATCAATAGCAAGTTGTTCTGCTACATCAACAAATTCACATCCTCCGTAGTATCTTTTACCAGGATATCCTTCAGCATATTTATTTGTAAGAACTGAACCTTGTGCTTCTAAGACTCTTGGCGAAGTATAATTTTCTGAGGCTATAAGCTCTATGTGTTCTTCTTGACGTTTTTTTTCATTTTCCAAAGAACTCCAAAGTTCTTCATCAAAAGATTGGATAGATAGATTTTCTGTGTACATATTTGAATTATAGCTTCTACAGCAAATTTTCTAAGCTTTATTGGTTATAACCTTCTTCTTTCTTTTTGGAAATAATTCGGTACACATGAAACATATGGTTCCATCGCATCCCCTGGCAGTACAAAATTGTCTTCCGTACAGAATAATTTGTATGTGCAATTTTCCCCAAAGTGATTTATCAAAGAGATTTTTTAAATCTTTTTCAGTCTGGACTACGGATCTTCCATTTGTTAGATCCCACCTTTGCGCCAATCTATGAATATGAGTATCTACAGGAAATGTTTCTATTCCAAAAGCTTGATTTAGAACCACAGATGCAGTCTTGTGCCCAACTCCTGGAAGATCTTCTAATGCCTTTATATCTTTTGGAACTTTAGAGTTGTGCTGATCTATTAATATTTTTGAGGTTTCAACTATCGCCTTAGTTTTTTTGGGTGCAAGACCGCAACTTTTAATGTAGTTGTATATCTTGTCATGGCCAAGAGAGAGCATCTCTTCTGGGGAAGAAGCTACTTTAAAAAGTTCTTTAGTTACGATATTTACCCTTTCATCAGTGCATTGAGCGCTTAACAAGACGGCAATCAGAAGAGTAAATGAATTTTTATGGTTTAAAGGAACTTTAGGATTGGGGTACATTTCTTGCAACCTATTAGCAATAAAAACAGCTCTTTGTTTTCTATTCATAAATTTGCAGGAAGAATTACTTATACTTTCTTAAAAACTAGATTAGTATATGCTTTCGTCAAATAAAAATAAGTAAAATTTATATTTGTTTTATTTTACGGTTCAATTAATTTAAGGAGAATTTATGAGAAACGTAGTAATCGTTGATAGTGTAAGGACTGGTTTAGCAAAGTCCTTCAGAGGGGGGTTCAACCAAACAAGAGCTGACAATATGACTGCTCACTTAGTGAATGCGCTTTTAGAAAGAAATCCATCACTCAAACCTGAAATGGTAGAAGATATGATTTTAGGATGTGGAGCGCCTGAAGGTGCCCAAGGTCATAACATAGCAAGAAATGTCGCAGTATTATCAAATCTTCCAATTGAAGTTGGTGGAACAACAGTTAACAGATACTGTTCATCAGGTTTACAAACTGTTGCAATGGCTGCTAACCAGGTTGCTAGTGGTTTTTCAGACTGCATCATGGCAGGAGGAGTAGAATCAATAAGCACCACTCAAGGCCAAACTAACATGCATATGTATGTAAACGAAAAGTTAGCTGAAGACGTGCCAGGAATTTATCATGCCATGGGTCAGACAGCAGAGTGCGTAGCCAAAAGATACAACGTCACTAGAGAAGCTCAAGATGAGTACGCTTTATCCAGTCAGCAAAGAACCGCTGCAGCTCAGGAAGCTGGGTATTACGATGATGAAATTATACCAATGGATACAGTGATGAAACTAGTCAACAAGGAAACTGGTGAAGAGAAAGATGTTGAAATTACTGTAGACAAGGATGATTGCAACAGACCAGAAACTACCATTGAAGGTTTGTCATCTTTAAAGCCTGTTTTTGATCCTGAAAACGGTTCTGTTACTGCTGGTAATTCCTCCCAGTTATCTGATGGTGCATCTGTTACTTTAGTCATGAGCGAGGATAAAGCTAAGGAACTTGGCTTGGAACCTAAACTCTACTTTAGAGGGTTTACCGTAGTAGGTTGTCAACCAGATGAAATGGGAATTGGTCCAGTTTATTCAATACCTAAGCTTTTGAAATCAGCCAATTTATCTATCGAAGATATTGATTTATGGGAACTTAATGAAGCTTTTGCTTCTCAAGTAGTATATATAAGAGATACCCTCGGATTACCTACTGAAAAGCTCAACGTAAATGGTGGTTCTATCTCTATTGGTCACCCCTTTGGAATGACTGGTTCTAGACAGGTAGGACATGTCGCTAGGGAGTTAAACAGACGAGGCGGCAAATACGGTATTGTCACTATGTGTGTTGGTGGCGGAATGGGTGCTACTGGTCTATTTGAAGCCTACAATTCTTAATAAAAAAGTTAAATTCGTCTATCTGTAAATGTCACAGATAGACGAATTTTTTTTAATTGAAAAATATTTTAAAAATATTGGATCAAAATTTTTATCTAAAAAAAATTTTATTCTAGGTTCCGGTGATGATTCAGCTGTTTTCAAGAGCACAAATAATCTTTGTTACTCGGTTGATCAAAATTATGAAGGAATTCATTTTCCCAAATCCTTACCTCCCGAATTTATAGCAACAAGATCAGTGCTTCGTTCTTTTAGCGACATATCGTCTATGGGAGCTAGACCTCTTTGGTTTAGTGTTGCTCTAGCATGTGATTTTGATGAGAAATTCATAAATGACTTCTCAAGGGGCCTAAATAAAGTATCAAACTTATTAAGGGTTCCTTTAATTGGTGGCGATTTAATAAAAACAAGTCAGAAGTCTGTGACTGTCTCGGTATCTGGAGAAACAAAGAATAACAGTCATCTTTCGAGATCTGGCGCCAAACATGATCAAAATATTTATCTAACTGGAGAATTGGGGCTTGCCAGAAAAGGTTTAGAGGAAATTAAAAAAAATTGTAATAAAAATATTTACAGAAAGAAAAATGTCAAAAGATTTATTTTTCCTGAGCTGAGATTAGAAATTTCCAATTCCATTTCACAGTTTGCTTCATCATGCATTGATGTTTCAGATGGATTTATTGCAGATTTGGAGAAAATTCTAATTCCCAGTAATCAAGGAGCAGTAATCAATCTAGATAGGATTCCTAGACTTGATAAGTCATCTCTCGAAGATTTTACATTTGGCGATGACCTCGAATTGATTTTCACTGCTGATAAAAAATATCATAAGAAAATTATGAAACTTTCCGATAACTCTGGAATTAAAATTTCCTTGCTTGGACAAACTAAAAAAAATGGTGGAATTAAATATCTTCTCAATAAAGACGAAGTACTATTTCCAAGAAAGAAGGGTTGGAACCATGGTAAAAAATAATTTTCCTAATACTAAGAACATTTTCCACTTAATTGCTGTAGGTTTCGGTTCAGGACTAATTAGAATTGCTCCAGGAACTTGGGGGTCTACTCTCGCCTTAATTTTATTTATTGTTGCAGAGGCTTTTATCACTGATCTCTTACATCTATTTTTCTTCATCACTTCCTTGTTAATAATATTTTTGATTTCATGCATAGTTGCTTCTAGAGATGCAGATATAAAAGATGACTCAAGAATTGTTTCTGATGAAATGGGCGGAATGCTGCTCACCTTATTCATGGTGAGTATGATTTCAGATGGAATCTTTTTTTATCTTATAGGTTTTGCACTTTTTAGAGCTTTTGATATAGCCAAGCCCTGGCCTATTTCTTACGTAGACCAAAATTTAAAAAATGGATTTGGAGTTTTTTTAGATGATCTAATTGCAGGATTTTTGAGTTTTCTTGTGTTTTTTTGTTTTTATTTATTTCTTACTTAATCTCTCTTTAATTTTCTTTACTATTTTATCCTTGTCTAATTGATAGTCTTTTCTCTGTTCAGATATCCCTCCGATTGATGGGAAAAGGTCAGAAATTCCAAAATTAATTGTTTTAACTTTAATATTTTCTTCCGAAATAAATTCATTGATGGCTGAACCGGCGCCCCCAGCAACAACATTATCTTCAAGAGTCACGATTAGCTCAGAATGGTTTGCACACTTGATTATGCAAGAAGTATCTAATGGTTTGACGAATCTCATATCAATCAAATTTGCTTCTAAATCTTTACTTATATCATCTGAGAGAGACAACATAGAACCGAAACTTAAGATAGAAATTTTATTTGTCTCGGAAAATTTAATTTCTTTAGATTTTCCAATCTCAATTTCTTCAAATTCAGTTGGTAGATCTGTTCCTAATCCAAAGCCTTTGGGATATCTAACTGCAGCTGGGCCTTCAAATTTATAACCAGTTTCCAATAACCTCCAACATTCTTCTTCAGAGGAGGGCGTCATAATAATCAAGTTTGGAATACACCTCATGAAAGATAAATCAAATATGCCAGAATGCGTTGCCCCATCCTCACCAACTAATCCAGCTCTATCTATGGCAATCAAGAGATCAAGGTTTTGAATTGCTACATCATGAATTAATTGATCATATGCTCTTTGTAAGAAGGTAGAGTATATAGCTAGAACAGGCTTTTTCCCTTCGCAGGCAAGTCCGGCAGCAAAAGTCATAGCATGTTGTTCGGCGATTGCTACATCGTAGAAACGCGATGGGAATTTATCCGCAAATTCAACCATTCCTGAACCTTCTTTCATAGCAGGAGTGATTGCAATAAGGGAAGGATCAACATTTGCTTTTGAAGTTAGCCAAGAACCAAAAACATCTGAATATTTCATGCCAACATTTTTCTTCTTTGATGAATTTGGATTTTCCATTTTTGTGATTGCGTGGAATCCAATTGGATCGTCCTCTGCAGGTTTAAATCCTTTTCCTTTTTTAGTAATTAAATGAAGAAGCTTAGGACCAGAGGTATCGTTAAGATTTCTTAAAGTTCTTATTATTTCATTGACATTATGCCCATCCATGGGTCCAACATAGTTAAAGCCAAGTTCTTCGAATAGTGTTCCTGGTGCAACCATACCTTTGATATGCTCTTCAGCTTTACTAGCAAAGTTTTTTGCAGAAGGTATCAATCTTAGCGCCATTTTTCCTCCCTCTCTAATCTGCGTATACCATCGACTCGACCAAATTCTTGCCAAGTAATTAGATAACCCGCCAATATTTTTCGAAATTGACATATTGTTATCATTAAGGATTACCAACAAATCTTTATTTAGATTGCCAGAATGACTCAAGGCTTCAAACGCCATTCCAGCAGTTAATGCACCATCACCTATAACTGCTATTGCTTTTTCATTTGAACCGACTGTCATACCAAGAGCTGCGCTAATAGAAGTACTTGAATGGCCTACACCGAAAGTATCAAAGATGCTTTCTTCCCTAGAGGGGAAGGGATGCAAACCATCTTTTTGTCGCATGGATGACATCAAGCTTTTTCTCCCAGTAATAATTTTATGAGGATAGGTCTGATGACCAACATCCCAAACTATCTTATCTTTAGGAGAATCGAAGACATAATGAAGAGCAACGGTTAGCTCTACAACACCTAATCCAGCCCCGAAATGTCCACCTGTTTGTCCAACTGTGTATAGGAGAAATTCTCTAAGTTCATCACAGAAATCTCCTAATTGATTTTCTTTTAGCTGTTTTAAGTCTGAAGGTGAATTTACTCTGTCTAGTAAAGGTGTTTCAGGGCATTTATCTGGAATGGAATCAAATACTTTCACTCTATTTTAATTTGTTCTCTCAACTATGAATTTTGTTAATTTAATTAATTTTTCAGTATTGTATGGGAGAGATTTTAAACACTGAATAGCTTCATTGCATAAAGAGTCTGCTCTTGAATTAGATTCTTCTAAGCCAATTAATTTTGGGTATGTATTTTTTTTTAAATTTTCGTCGGAATTTGCTGGCTTACCAAGATCCTCTGTTGATGAGGTGCAATCTAAAATATCATCTTTTATCTGAAAGGCTAGACCAATACATTCTGCAAACTTAATGAATGCTTTCATATCATTTTCAGGTAAATCCTCCTTCAAAAGACAAGTGGCATGAACGCAGGCAGAAATTAATTTGCCTGTCTTTAGAATATGAATCTTATCCAGTTCTTCTAGAGAGATATCAATATTTTCAGATTTAATATCTCTGTTTTGCCCTTCTACCATTCCAAAGGGACCACAAGCCTTTGAAAAAATACTGATAATTTTAATTTTGGTTTCAGCAGATAAATTAGGATCATCAATGTCAGTAATTATTTCCAATGCTAGAGGTTGGATAGCATCACCAGCAAGAATAGCTGATGCCTCACCAAATTTTATGTGACAAGAAGGTTTGCCTCTTCTCAAATCATCGTTGTCCATGGCAGGCAGATCATCATGGATCAAAGAGTAACAATGAATTAGTTCTCCAGATGCTGCCATAGCATCAATAGTTTCATCTTTGAGATTTAAATTAAGGGAATCTGCAACAAGATATATTAGTTGCGGTCTTATTCTTTTACCGCCATCAAGAACAGAATAATGTATTGCCTCAGTGATATTTGAAAAATCTTTTGCAGGCAAGGCTTTGTTTAAAGCTTTCTCAATTCTTTTTTGATTTTTTTCCAAAAAAGAGAAATCATCAATCATTCGATATATCCTCAAAAGAAACATCTTCTCCTTCTTTAGAGGATAATTTTTTAATTTTTAACTCTGCATCTGAGAGCATCTTTTGACAAGCTTTAGTTAGAGATATGCCTTTCTCGTAAGCTTCTATTGAATCTTCTAAAGTTAAGTTTCCATCTTCTAAGCTCTCAATAATTTTTTCTATTTCATCGAGAGTAGATTCAAAATTGAGTGATTTTTTTTTATTGTTGCTGGACATTTACTTTTTTATTGAATATTTCAAATTTTGAAAAGATTTCCCTCAGTCTCGAAGGCAAAATTAGCCATGCTGGGGTCACAAAGAGAGTTAGTATAGTAGCAAAAGATAAGCCCCAAACTAAACCAAAGGCAAGGGGTTGCCAGTAAATAGCTACTCTTCCGCCAACACCAATTTCTCTTGTAATAAAATCTATACCAATACTGCTAGCGAGAGGCAATAATCCGACTACAGTGGTGAAGGAGGTCAAAAAGACAGGCCTTAATCTCTGCGCGCAGGTTCTAATAAGGATATCTTTCTCTTTTAAATTTATGGAGTTTCTTTTTAGGACATTATAGGTATCAACAAGCACGATATTGTTATTGACAACGATTCCAGCTAAAGCCACAACTGATAATCCAGTAAATAAAACACTGGTAAGTGACTGAGTGACTAACAAGCCTAATTGTACGCCTGCAGTTGATAGAACTATGGCAAATACAATGACAAAAGCCTGATAAAAACTATTTAATTGAGTAACAAGAAGCATAGCCATAAGGAAAATTGAGATCATTCCAGCCGTAGCAAAAAAAGCAGCAGCTTCTTCGGTTTCCTCTTGCTCTCCACCAAAATTAAAACTAATTTGGTTAAATTCGATATTTTCATCTATCCAAGTATTAATCTGAGAAATCACGTTCGAAGGAACTGCATTTTCCAAGTAATCTGCTGTTACTGTATAAGCTCTTTCCCCATCAACTCTTCTTATTGAAGGAACATCGAGTTTTGGAACCACTTCAACAAAACTACTAAGAGGCATCAATCCTTCTCGAGTAGGAATATTTAATTCTCCAAGTTGATCTAGTCTTCTTTCAGACTCAGGATATCTAACTCTTATTTCGACTTCATCTTCAACGTCTTCCGGTCTGTATTCACCTAGCCTGAGGCCATTTGTGACAAATTGAACAGCCGCTCCAATTTCAGAAGTTGAGACCCCAAACAACGAAGCTTTTTCTTTATCAATATCCATTGCCCATTCAATTTTTCTTACTGGAATTGTTGTTTTAACGTTATCTACTCCATCAATTGAAGACTTCATGAACTCTTCAAGAGCTATAGTAGCTTCGTAAACAACTCTGGAATTTTGTCCTGATATATCAATTTCAATTGGAGCATCTATAGGTGGTCCTCCTTCTTCTCTTCTTACATTAAACTTAAGGCCCGGAAATTCTTTGCTTATCTCTCTGATCTGATCAAGAACTTGATAGCCATTAAGACCTCCAATAATTTCATCTTCTTCAAGAAATGCAAGCTCGACCATAAATCCACCGATACCGTCAGACGAGCCTCTACTTCTGGGATCTCCTGCAGAGTTTCCACCTGTAAAGGTTGATAACTTTATAATTTCTGGAATTTGAACAAGTTCATCTTCAATCTGCTCAATGAGTTCTAATTTTTCATTAGCATTTAAATTTCCTCTGGCTTCAACATTAACACTGACGAAGGTGGGTTCACCCTCAGCAAAAAAAGTTGAGCCGGCACCATGTCTTGCCTGCAGAAGGAAGATTGTATAAACAAGCAGGATAACAAAAAATAAAACTTGAATAGGCCTAGAAAGAATAAAGTTCAATGATCTAGCATAAGCACCGGTTATTCCAGGAAGCTCTGTGGGATCTCCGTTTTCTAACTTTGAGGTGTTTTGAATTGACTCTTGGCTTCTATTACCAATGCTGCCAAACAAAGATCCTATGGCCGGAGTAAATAGAAGAGCATAGATTAGCGAACCACCCAAAACTGCAAATACTGTGACAATAAGAGTTCTCAGGAAGCTTCCAGAAAGAGAGTCCCAAAAAAGGAGCGGAAAAAAGGCAGCTAAGGTCGTCAGATTGGATGCTATTACTGGCCAAAACATCCTTCTTGCAGCAAGTTTATAAGCTGTTGTTTTATCCAATCCCTCTGCCATCTTTCTATCGGCAAATTCAATTACAACCACAGCTCCATCAATCAGCATTCCCAATGAAATCAGTATTCCAAAACAGACTAAAAAGTTAAATGATGTTCCATATGCATTTAGAATTATCATTCCAAAGAAGAAACACAGTGGGATTGCAGCGCCGACCATTAATGAAGATCTAACACCCATAGTAGCCAAGGCAACTGCCATTACTAACACTAAGGCAGTAATTACGTTACCCATGAGTTCTTCCAACATAACCGTATTCCAGGCAGTTCTATCTTCTGTAATGACTATTTCAAGAGAAGGAGGATAAAGCTCTTTTTTCTGATCCAAAAGTTTATTAATGGCTTCGACTGCATCAAGTTCATTGGCATCCGTTCTTTTCACAACTTCTATGGCAACGGTATTCTTGCCATTGACCTTTGCATAAGTTTCTTGATCTTTATATGACCTTCGAATCTCAGCTACATCTTCTATTCTTATTACAGCGTTTCCTCTTTTAATAAGTGGAATTTTTCTTACATCACTGACATCTTCAAAAATCGAAGGAACTTTAACTGCAAATGTGCCGGTGCCTGTTGTTATTAAACCAGCAGGAATTACCCTATTGTTTTGAGAGATTGCATTATAAAAATCTTGCGCTGTTATACCGAAACTCTCTAATCTAGTTCTATCAACTTCTACTACTAGAAGGTCTTCCGGAACCCCAGCCAAATTTGCTTCAAGTACGAGCGGGATACTTTCAACATCTGATCTTAAATCTTTAGCAATATAATTAAGTTCTCTTTTTGATAATTCGTTGGATACAAGATTTATTCGCATTATTGGGAATCTTGAAAAATTAAAGTTACTGACCATTGGCTCTTCAGCATCAGTAGGTAATTTAAAAGCTACTTCATCTACAGCATCTCGGACATTTGTTTTTGCGATGTCTGGGTCAAAATCATTGGGGAACTCAACGATCACAGTGGAGAAATCCAATCTACTATAAGATTGAACTCCTTTAACATCATCTACTGTTAAAAGTCTTTTCTCTAGTGGTCTCGATATGAGTCTTTCTGCATCTTCTGGTGAAACACCTTCGTAAAAGGTGCTGACCATCACAAAGGGAACATCTATATCTGGTTCGGAGGCATTAGGAATTTGGCCATAAGAAAAAATGCCCCACGTTAAAACGAGGAACATCATTGTTAAGGTAGTTCTGTATCGATCTACAAAAAAATCAATTAATCCTTTCATTAGAATCCGTAAATCTGCTATCTAAAGCTATACCTACTTTTTCTCCTTGGGATACGTAATCTTGCCCGACTGTAATGATTGTTGAAATAGTATCAAGACCAATTATCCATGCTCCAAAGCTGGTGTCTTCAATTAGTTCAATTGATTTGAAGGCAACTAAGCCATCCTCATCAATGGTTCTAATACCTAAATCGCCATTAGCATCTAAACGCAAAACTGAAACTGGTACCAAATGAGCTAATCTTTCTGTTCCCTTAAGAGTTACTTCAGAAGTCATCCCATCTTTTATTTCAGACTCTGGGTTGGGAACTGATATTTCTACTCTAAAAGTTCTAGTGACTGGGTTGGCTGATGAAGAAATGAATTTAACATCCCCTTCAAAAACTTTTCCATTGTTTAATTCAACCTTCGCTTTAGAATCTAGAGAAATTTCTGACATATCGTTTTCAGATATCTCTGCCGAAATAAGAATTGGATTAAGATCTAATACAGTCGCGCAAATACCTTGTCTTGGCAGAAAGTCTCCTACATCCAGATCAATCCTGTCCACTATTCCGTCAAAAGGTGCTTTTACAGATGCAAAGTCTAGATCTTGAAAAGCCCTTTCATATCTGGCTTTTGCAGCTTGCAGCTGGCTATTCGAATAAAGCCCCTCATCAAATAATTTTTTTGCAGTTTCGTAATTCAAAGAAGCTTCCTTAGCTACTTCGTCTTTATCCCCGACAAAAATTTGGCATATTGGACTTCCTTTTTTGACAAATTGTCCTTGGGCAACTGGAAGGCCAATGACTTGACCTGAGGTCTCAGCTCTTAATTGAACATTTTTATCTGCCTCCGCAGAACCTTTCAAAATAATATTTCTGGCAAAAGGCTGAGCAGATTGTTTCATCACTCTGACAGTGGTTTCTTCAATGACAACTTGCTTGGTAGGAATTTCTTTTTCCACAAAAAAACCTGAAATCATCCAGATGGATGCAAAAAATAAAAAGATTCCTGCAGATTGTAAGTTTGAAATCGAAAGTATCGATTTTAAGATTGAGCTTAAAAATTTCATGTATTTAATATGGAGACGAAAGGGATTATATCAACTTAGCTATGTATTACATGCTTTTTTATCTTATGACAGTAAGCATGTCAATAATTAACCAGAATGTTTTTCTTTTAATTTTTCAAGAAGGTGAATTTGTTCTTCTTGAGATAGATTAGTTTTGCTTTCTTTTATTGCATTTAATTCTGGAAGATAAAAGTTGCTGGCATCGCATAGGTAGTCCTTTATTGAATCGGACATTAGAGATTGAAACTTTTCAAAACCTTCTCTTTCTTCGGAGCGCCTGAGATCAGCCCAACCAAAGTTTTTAGCCGTTTCATATATCAAAGGATGTGACCATTTGAAATTTTCAGGCTCATCTGACCCTAAACAGGCCTCTGCAAAAGCCGACTCAATAGACTGAATTCCCTCTTTTTTTAGGTAATGACTTTTAATTTCTTCTAATGTTTGACTCAGCGATGGAAGATATTTTGATTTTGAAGTCAATTCATCAATTGCTTCGAATATCAAATCCAAAGAGAAGATTTCTAATTTTTTGAGCCACAATTGTTTTGCTAAATTTAAACTAACTTCATCCTTAAAAGCTTTATGAAATTGATTGTGATAAGTAATTTCCAATTGAGCAAAAATTAGATTAACCAACTCTATGTGATTATTTGGAATTTTTATTTTTTCGCCCATTCGGTATTAGAAAGCCTTTCCAATATATTAGAACTTTTTTTTGAATCCTTTTCCCAAGAATTCTTTATAAAGTTTATAAATTTATTGTTCCAGTTTGGCGAAATTTCTCCAGCATCAATCCAATAAAGTCTAAATTCAGGTATTTTTGATTCTATGAAATCGACTGGAATATTTGTTACCTCCAAAACCTTTATGCAATCCTCACTGGGTAGCCAATCTTTTGACATAGGTTGATCTTCTTTATCACTATCAAGCTTAAAGTTTTTTCTAGCCCACTGTTTTTTTGCATGATTTAAAAAAGTGGAATTCCAAGAGTTGGATTTAATCCTTTTTTCTTTCCAAAATAAAATAAACTCCGGCAGCAGGCTTTCAATGAAAGAATCACTTATTTCTAAACCTTTAAGAATTGACCTGGCATCCTCTGAGGGCTGCCAGTTCTTATCTATGAGAACTTTCTTCGATTCTTGATATTCAATTTTTTCCTTTTCTCTCCAATTTTTCAAAGCGTATTGAAGAAATTTTGCCTCTTTTAAATGCGGCTTTAAATCTTTTCCTTTCCAAAATAAATTAAAACTTGGAAGCTGATCTCCTAAGAAATCCTGTTCGATTCCTAAATTGCATGCCTGTTTAACTAAATCTTCACTAGGATAAAAATTCATGGACTCATCTGAATTGGAAGCATTGTCCTTGGCAGAAATATTGTTGAAAAGGCCTAAATTATTAAGTTTTTGATAAGAATTTTCTATTTGCGAAACATCCAAGAACCTAAATTCATCCTTCAGAATACTCAAGGAAAAGTTTTCTCGATTGTTTTGGAAAAAGTCTAGGATGATTGCTTCAGTAATTCCAAGAGATTCTGCAATTTCTTTTGAGAAAGTGTATTTTTTCCCTGACATTTATGCTGAAACCTTCATATTCTGTCTTCTATTTTTGACAGCACTTGAAAGCAAATTCAGCATAATTTCTGTATCTTCCCAGCCAACGCAAGCGTCGGTGATACTTTGTCCGTATTCGAGTTTATTTTTATTATCGGAGCTTTGGTTTCCCTCAATTAAATTGCTTTCAATCATGACTCCAACGATATTTCTAGATCCAGATGATATCTGGTTACAAAGGTCTTGATTTACAATCAACTGTTTTTTGAACTGTTTGCTGCTATTCCCATGACTCATATCAACCATGACAGAATCTATTAATCCATTTTCTTTAAGTATTTTTGATGTTTCTTTTATGTCTTTGTCTTTGTAATTAGGCTCGCTTCCTCCTCTAAGGATCACATGACAATCTTGATTTCCCGCTGAGTTGAAGATAGCTGACTTACCCTCTTTAGTGATGGATAAGAAGATGTGTGAATGACTAGCAGCCTTTAGTGCATCAACGGCTACCTTTACTGACCCATTAGTGCTGTTTTTAAATCCAACAGGACAAGATAACCCAGAAGCTAATTCTCTATGAATCTGACTCTCAGTGGTTCTAGCTCCAATAGCTCCCCAAGATATTAAATCTGAGATATATTGCGGAGTGATAATATCGAGGTATTCTGTACCTGCAGGCAATCCTAATTCATTTATTTCCAAAAGAAGTTTTCTGGCAGTTTTTAACCCCTTATTTATGTTGAAGCTGTTATCAATATCTGGATCGTTTATCAAACCTTTCCATCCAATTGTGGTTCTAGGTTTTTCAAAATAAACCCTCATCACTATTTTGAGTTCTTTCGATAAATCATCAGCAAGCGGCTTTAATTTTTTTGCATATTCTATGGCAGCCTTTGGGTCATGAATGGAACAAGGACCTACTACAACTAATAAACGGTCATCTTCTTGCTTAAGAATTGAGGATAATTCATTTCTTGATTCGTAAACCAGCTTCGATGCTTTTGAAGACAGGGGTAACTTGTCAATTAGCTTGATTGGAGGTGTGACCTCCAAAAGTCCTTTAATCCTAGTATTGTCTGTTAAATATTGCATAATTCTTTAAGTGAAAGCATTTTATATATAATCTCTTCAATTTAAAGGTTTTAATCTAAATATACAGTGAAAATTTCTCTAGTACAGGAAAATCCCGTTGTTGGCGATATAGAAGGTAATACTTCTATAGCAAAAGATTACATTTTGAAATTTGAATCATCTGGTTCAGATCTCATTGTATTTAGTGAGCTATTTATTACAGGTTATCCTCCAGAAGATTTATTATTGAGAGACGATTTTCTTATTTCTGCACAAAAAAGTGTTGAAAATTTGTCATCATCAATAAAAAAATCAAAAGTTTTAATTGGACTGCCAACAAAGAAAGATGGCAAAAGATACAATTCTGCTGCTTTAATCGATAAGTCTGGAATCATTCAAATCTATGATAAACATGTTCTTCCAAACTATATCGAATTTGATGAAAAGAGATATTTTTCTAATGGCAGCTCCAAGAACTTCTTTCAATTAAATGATCTCAAAGTAGGACTTTCAATTTGCGAAGATATTTGGGATGAAGGATTTATAGATTTGCAAAAAGAAAATAATCTTGACCTTCTCATAAATCTGAGTGCTTCGCCATTCACCACCAGCAAGAAAGAAGAGAGAGGCAATGTTTTTGCCAAGATCTCTGAAAAGTTAAACATTCCTTTGATTTACGTAAATCAAACAGGAGGACAAGATGAACTGGTTTTTGATGGCACTTCCTCAGTAATCAATAAACAAGGTGATGTGACTATTGAACTTAAAAGCTTTGCGACTGATTCTATTCAATTTAATCATGAAGATTTAAATAATAGTTCAATCAAAGAAAAAACATCAAACAGATTGAAAGATCTTTATGATTCATTAGTGCTAGCTACAAAAGACTACGTAGAAAAAAATAACTTCAAAGGAGTGCTAATTGGTTCATCCGGCGGTATTGACTCTGCTTTGACAGCAACGATTGCAACAGATGCTCTTGGTTCAGAAAAAGTTAGAACGATAATGATGCCTTTTAAATATACTGCAGACATTAGTATCAATGATGCTGCTCTTTTGGCAAAGAATTTAGAAATCAATCATCAAGAAATTCCAATAGAGAAGGTTTATGACGCTCACATGAGCAAGCTTTCTGAAATTTTTAACAATAAAAAAATTGATAAAACCGAAGAAAATTTGCAGTCAAGAATCAGAGGAGTGACTCTGATGGCAATTTCAAATAAAGACGGTTTATTAGTTCTCACAACGGGGAATAAAAGTGAAACTGCAGTTGGCTACTCGACGTTATACGGCGATACTGCGGGAGGATTTGCAGTTTTAAAAGATGTGTCAAAGACATTGGTTTATGAACTATCAAAATATAGAAATGGATTAAATGAAGTGATTCCAGAAAGAATCATTACAAGACCCCCAAGCGCTGAACTAGCTCCAGATCAAAAAGATTCTGATTCCCTGCCAGATTATGAAATATTGGATCCAATAATAGAGCTCTACGTAGAAAAGGATTTTTCTGTAAAAGAGATAATTCAAGAAGGTTTTGATGAGAAGACTGTAGAAAAAATAATCGGACTTATTGATTTCAATGAGTACAAAAGAAGGCAGGCTCCATTGGGAGTGAAAATATCCGATAGAAATTTTGACAAGGGTAGAAGATATCCTATTACCAATTTATGGAAACCCAATATATAGGGTTATAGTAAGAAAAAATCACTACATTTTGTGCTTTTGAAGGCAATTGAGCTATAATTCGCTCAAAACAGCTGTGGATACAATAAAAGACATCAATAAAGCTGAACAACAAGAATTGCCTCTAAAATTGCAAGGCGAGAATATATCTGACCTTCCCGAAGATTTATACATCCCACCTAATTCTCTAAGAATATTTTTAGATTCATTTGAAGGCCCGTTAGACCTCCTTTTGTATTTTATTAAGAAGCAGAACCTTGATATTGCCAACATTGATGTTTCTTTAATTACTGATCAATATATTTCATACATAAACCTCATGGAAGAACTTCAGTTTGATTTGGCTGGTGAATACCTAGTCATGTCTGCTTATCTTGCAGAAATAAAATCTAGGATTTTGTTACCTTCACTATCTGAAGATGATGAGGTAGAAGACGACCCGAGATCAGAATTAATTAGAAGACTTCAAGAATACGAGAGATATAAAAAAGCATCTGAAAGCTTAAATGATATTCCAATGGTAAACAGAGATTTTTATCTCGCTAGTGCAGCAAAACCTGAATTTGAAGCATCAAAAGAAAAACCAAAAATTACAGGAGAAGACTTAGTGCTTATTTTTAATGAGCTTAAAGAAAGAATAAGTCTTAATAAAAGTCATGTTATTGATTTTGAAGAACTTTCTACAAGAGAAAGGATGACCGAAATTCTTGAATTACTCCAACAAAGTGACTTAATAGCTTTCAATGATTTGATAAAGAAGTCAGAAGGAAAGATGGGCGTTGCAGTTGTCTTGTTAGCAATCATGGAGTTGCTTAAAGATTCACTAATAAAGGGGATTCAAAACGAACCTTTCGGAAAAATTCATCTTTCAAAAAAAATTGCAGGCGTCCACTAAATGAATACGATCACACTTTCAAAAATTATTGAGGCGATACTTCTATCGTCTGGCAGACCTTTAAGCGAAAAAGAGATCACTAACCTATTCGACGAAGAAGAAAAACCATCTCATACAGAATTTAAAGATGCTTTAGATTTGATTGAGCAAAATTCTCAAAATAATTCTTTTACTTTATCTAGGGTTGCAAGTGGATTTAGACTTCAGGTTGATCAAGCTTATGCCCCTTATATTGCTAAAATTTGGCAAGAGAAGAATCAAAGATATTCCAGAGCGTTAATGGAGACAATAACTTTGATAGCCTACAAGCAGCCCATAACAAGAAGCGAGATAGAGGAAGTTAGAGGAGTTTCAGTAAGTAGTAATTTAATTAAGAATTTATTTGAAAAGGGATGGATTAAAGTTGTCGGTATTAGAGATGTTCCTGGAAAACCAAGTTTGCTAGGTACTACAAAAGAGTTTCTTGATGACTTGGGGCTCAAGAAACTATCGGATTTGCCTTCTTTACCAGAAATAAATATTTCTACTAAATCTACCATGCCATTACCTTTGGAGGATCCAGACCAAAATTCCATTGAGAGAAATGAGATAATCCAGTGAAAGAAAGAATCCAAAAGGTTCTTTCCGATTCAGGCATCGCATCTCGACGGCAAATAGAAAAGTTCATTCAAGAAAAAAGAATCTTTGTTGGCGACAGACTAGCCAAGCTTGGAGAGAAAATTTCAAGAGATGATCAAATTTTCCTGGATGGAAAAAAAATTACTCTAAATGTTAATAATAAGTTAAGAGTATTAGCTTTAAACAAACCTGAAGGGTTTGAATGCACTAGATCAGAAAAAAGCTCTAAGAAAAAAATATTTGATTTGTTGCCGCCTGAAAAAAACTTCAGATGGATATCAGTAGGTAGATTGGACTTAAACACCTCAGGCCTTCTTTTGCTTACAAATAATGGGCATGTTGCCAATCAACTAATGCATCCCTCATCAATGCTTGATAGAGAATACATTGCTCGTATAAGGGGAGAAGTTGAACCAGCTGATTTAGAAAAATTAAAAAAAGGCCTTCAAATTGATGGAAATAGAATGAAATTCAATGATTTAGTTGAAGGCAGGATAACCAAATCCCACTCTTGGTTTGCTCTTGTTATGCAAGAGGGAAAAAATAGAGAAGTCAGAAAGCTATGGAATGCATTAGGCTACGAAGTAAGTCGCCTTAAAAGAGTAAGGTACGCAAATATTTTTTTACCCTCCACGTTAAAGCAGGGCTCCTATAAGGAACTGAGCCAAAAAGAAATTGATAACTTAATCAAGAATCTCTCTTAGGGATTTAATTTTAACAACATCGTTTAAATCCTCATCTTTAATGGAGTTATTATGATAGCCGTATTCTGCAAATATAAATGAGGTTTTCGCACGTTTTGAGGCCTCGAAATCTTTGAAATGGTCTCCAAAAAAAAGAGTATTTTCAGGAGAACAATTTAACTTCTTCATGGCTAAATTTATACCGCTTGGATCAGGTTTTCTTCTGTTCTCAGCATCTTCTGGAGAGATAACTATATCTGCTACTTCATCCCATTTATAAAAATTTGAGATTTTATCAGTGAGGAATTTAGGTTTATTTGTAACTATCCCCCACTTTTTATTATTATCTTTGATGAATTTTATAAGTTCTTCAAAGCCTCCAAATGTTTTGGAGTCAGTACATATTTTTTCGTACTCCTCAATAAGCTCTTTTCTTAGAATTTCGAAATTGGCATCATTATCTAAAATTGAGAATCCAAGTGAAATCAAGGCTCCAGCACCCTCAGAAACAATTTGTCTTACAGATGAAAATTCTTTTTCAATTAACTCCTTTTGCTGAAGCAAAAAATTAAGAGACAGATGAAATTCTTTAGCAGTATCCAGAATGGTGCCATCTAAATCAAAGAGGTACAGGTCTATATCACTGTGGTTTATGAGCATGAACTAAATAGTTAACTGTAACATCATCGCCTAACCAATAGTTGCCTGAAAGTGGGTTGTAGCTCATTCCAATGATTTCTTTAACTTCTAACCCCGACCTTGTCATAAAACCATGAAGTTCTGATGGTTTTATGAACTTATTAAAATCATGAGTACCTTTGGGTAATAAATTAAGAATGTATTCAGCACCAATAATTGCAAAAAGAAAGGATTTTGGATTTCTATTGATAGTTGAAAAAAACACTTCGCCGCCCGGTTTACATAAATCTGAGCAAGTCTTAACGAGCAATTCAGGATCGGGAACATGTTCTATCGCTTCAAGGCAAGAAACGATATCAAAAGCTTTCTTTTCAACAAGCAAGCTTTCAGCTTCCCCAAGGATATAGCTTATATCTTTGTTGCTTTTTGAAGCATGAAGTTTCGCTGTTTCTATTGCGACTTCTGATATATCAACTCCTGTGACTTGCGCTCCAAAATCGTACAAAGCTTCTGTTAATAATCCGCCACCACAAGCAACATCAAGAACCTCTAAATTATTTACGTTTTTTTTGTCATTAATATAATTTGAACGTAGAGGATTAATTTTATGTAGAGGTGCAAATTTTCCAGAAGGATCCCACCACTCTTCTGCTATTTTATTAAACTTATCTTTTTCTGCTTGATCGATATTCATATTTCTGACAATCTGAGTTCAGTATATTGAATTACATTGTAAAAAAAAGTTAAAGCTTCATTTATATTAAGCTTAATACTTTGTTTAAAATTAATTCTTATTTTTATTTAAAACTTGAAATGAAAATATTCTTTCCAAAGGAATCTGAAAAAGAAACGAGATCTGCTCTGGATCTTGCTTCTGCTAAGAGGTTGATCGATCTTGGAATAGAAGTTTCGTTTGAATCAGGAGTCACTCAAAAGATAGATATCGCAGATCAAGATTTAGAAGATATAGGATGCAAAAACGAATCTAGGTCAGAAGGTTTATCTAATTCAGAAATTATTTCCTCAGTAAATCATTTGCCTTTATCAGACTTGGATTCAGTTTCTGAAAATACTTTAACTATAAGTTTTCTTGATGTGTTCAATGAGAAAGAATTTTTAGAGAAGCTAAAACAAAGAAAGATCATTTCTATCAGTATGGAATTAATTCCAAGAATCACAAGAGCTCAAAAAATGGATGCATTATCATCTCAAGCTAATTTAGCAGGGTATTCAGCAGTAATGTTGGCCTCATCTGAAATGAATAAAGCAATGCCGATGATGATGACAGCTGCAGGAACAATTTCTCCCGCAAGAGTTTTTGTAATTGGTGTTGGAGTTGCGGGACTTCAAGCCATGGCAACTGCAAAAAGACTTGGAGCTCGCGTTGAAGCATTTGACACCAGACCAGCAGTTGAAGAACAAGTGAAGTCTTTAGGAGCAAGATTTATAAAAATAGATATCGGTGAAACTGAAGAGACTGATCAAGGCTATGCAAAAGAATTAACAGAGAAACAATTAGAGTTACAAAGAGAAGGAATGAAAAAGGTTTGTGGATACTCAGATATTGTAATAACTACGGCACAAGTTTTTGGTAAGCCAGCTCCTAGAATTTTATCTGAAGATATGATCTCTAGCATGCAGCCAGGAAGTGTTATCGTTGATATGGCTGTCACCTCAGGTGGAAATGTCGAAGGTTCTGTCTTAGGTGAGACTGTCGAAAAAAATGGGGTGAAAATAATAGGGCATGAAAATCTTCCAGGGTATGTTCCGGAACATTCCACTCAAGTATATGCAAGCAATATCTATAATTTAATTGAAGAGTTTTGGGATAAAGATGCAAAAAAACTCCAATTAGATGAATCAGATGAAATTTTAAAAAGCTGCATAGTCACAAAAGATGGTAATTTCATATCAGAAATTCTAAGGAGTTAATTTAATGGAAATGATGCTGCTACTGTTTGTCCTTGTCCTTTCAATATTTTTGGGTTTTGAGCTCATTAATAAGGTTCCATCTACTCTTCACACTCCTTTGATGTCAGGTGCTAATGCAATTTCTGGAATAACCCTTGTTGGAGCAATATTATCTTCGGGGGGCGACTCTTCAAGCATTACTATTGCCTTAGGCACAATAGCTGTTTTCTTGGCAAGTCTAAATGTTGTTGGCGGATATCTAGTTACAAATAGAATGCTTAGAATGTTTAAGAAAAAATGATTTTAGAAGCCTTTCAGAATAATACTTTTATCAACCTAAGTTACATCTTAGCTTCTGTCTTATTTATATTTGGTTTAAAAATGTTGAGCTCACCCGATACTGCTCAAAGAGGAAATTTTGTATCTTCTTTAGGGATGCTTCTTGCTGTGGTTGTGACTTTATTAAGCAAAGAAATAGTTTCATTTCAATTTATCTTGATAGGTCTTATTGGAGGCGGGGCAGTTGGAGCAATTGCCGCAATAAGAATAAAAATGACATCAATGCCCGAATTAGTTGCTTTATTGAATGGTTTCGGTGGAGCATCAAGCCTTCTGGTTGCCTCTGCAGAATTATTTGCTTTAACAACTTCTAATCTAGTTGCAATGATTGCAATAGGAATAGCAACTATCATCGGAGGGGTAACTTTCTCAGGAAGCTTAATAGCGTTTGGGAAACTTTCAGAAATTATGCCCGGCAAACCTTATTTGTTTATCGGTCAAAAAATCCTCACTGGATTAGTAATTTTATTACTTCTTCTATTACTTTTTCAGTTTTGTTCGGGTATTTTCTTTGCTGAAATTCTTTTTGGTTTTGATTGGATTAACCCGCAATATGCATTAATTCTTCTAATAGTATTATCTCTTTTACTAGGAATTTTATTAGCCATACCTATAGGTGGTGCTGATATGCCTGTAATCATTGCTCTTCTTAACAGTTATTCTGGCCTTGCTGCATGTGCAGCAGGATTTGTAATAGGGAACAATGTATTGATTGTTGCTGGTTCTTTAGTAGGGGCGAGCGGATTGATCCTTACTAATATAATGTGTAAGGCAATGAACAGATCATTGCTTAATGTTCTTTTTGGAGGTTTTGGTGCAACTGACTCCTCCTCGTCTTCGGGTGAAGGAAAGGTTCAAGGTGATGTAAAGCCTATCAACATTACAGATTCTTACCTCATATTAGAGGCTGCTTCATCGGTTCTTATCGTTCCTGGTTATGGGATGGCTGTTTCTCAAGCACAACACTCTGTAAGGGAGTTAGGAGAGTTGCTTCAAGATAATGGTTGTGAAGTTAAGTATGCAATTCATCCAGTTGCTGGCAGGATGCCAGGACATATGAATGTACTGTTAGCAGAAGCAAATGTTTCATACGATGTTCTTGTTGAGCCTCAAGATGTAAATCCTATTATGGATACCATAGATGTATGCATTGTCATTGGTGCAAATGATGTTGTGAATCCTGATGCTAGAGAGGACGAATCAAGCCCTATATATGGCATGCCCGTCATAGAGGTTGATAGAGCTAAAACAGTCTTTGTCCTAAAAAGATCCATGGCTTCTGGTTTCGCAGGAATAGAAAATAGTTTATTTTTTAAACAAAATACTCGTATGCTTTTTGGTGACGCAAAAGAGTCTGTAAGTGGCTTAGTTTCTGAGTTTAAGTCATAAAATAAACCCCTAAAAATACGTCAGAAATGCTATAATTTACATGGTATTTTGAACTTATTTTCTATTGATTTTTCTGAGTATCATTTCATTGAATGACAGACATTTTTGACGATAAAGATTCCACTATAAGTATTGAGGAAGAGCTTAAATCTTCCTATATGGATTACGCAATGAGCGTAATTGTAGGAAGAGCATTGCCTGATGCTAGAGATGGGCTTAAGCCAGTTCATAGAAGAACATTATTTGCCATGAATGTAGAAGGCAATGATTGGAATAGGGCTTATAAAAAGTCAGCAAGAATAGTTGGTAACGTCATAGGTAAATATCATCCTCATGGAGACGCTGCCGTCTATCACACGCTTGTTAGAATGGCGCAAGACTTTGCTCTTCGTTATACCTTAGTTGATGGCCAAGGAAATTTTGGATCTATGGATGGAGATCCGCCAGCAGCAATGAGATATACCGAAGTCAGACTTTCAAAAATTGCTCATGAACTACTTGCAGATTTAAATAAAGATACAGTTAATTTTGTGGAAAATTATGACGGCACTGAGTTAATGCCCGAAGTTCTTCCAACAAAAATCCCAAATCTTCTTGTTAACGGCTCTTCTGGAATTGCAGTAGGCATGGCTACAAACATGCTTCCTCATAATTTAACTGAGTCTATAGAAGCATGCTTGTTGCTTATTGATAATCCGGATGCTGATATTGATTCGCTTTTAGAGATTATTCCTGGTCCAGATTTTCCAACCGGCGGGTTCATCAATGGAAGAGCTGGCCTGATAGAAGCAGCAAAAACTGGCAAGGGCAGAGTCTATCTCAGAGCAAAAGCCGATATAGAAACTGACAAGAAAGATCGTAGCAAAATCATAGTTTCTGAAATTCCTTACCAAGTAGATAAATCAAGATTGGTAGAGAAAATTGCTGAACTTTCCAAAGAAAAAAGAATTGAGGGAATTTCTGAAATAAGAGACGAATCTAATAAAGATGGCGTCAGAATAGTAATTGAAATTAGATCTGGTCAATCTCCAGAAGTTATTCTTAATAACTTATATGCTCTTACTCCTTTAGAAAATGTTTACGGTATCAATAACGTAGCATTAATAAACAACGTCCCAAAACTTTTAAATTTAAAACAAATTCTTGAAGTATTTATTGATCATAGGAAAGAGGTAGTTACCAGAAGAACCAAATTTGATCTAGAAAAAGCAAAAAATAGATCTCATGTTCTCGAGGGTCTTACCGTAGCTTTAGAAAATATAGATCCTGTTATAGATCTGATTAAAAAATCAAAGGATGGACAAGAAGCTAAGAAAAAATTGTTATCAAAATCATGGAAAGCCTCTAATGTGGTTAAGCTTCTAAAAGCATCTGGCGCTGATATATCCGGAAGTAAAAAAAATGATTTTGGATTATCCGGAAATAAATACCAACTATCGGATCATCAGGCACAGGCAATATTAGATCTCAGACTTCAAAGACTTACTGGACTTGAACAGGAATCATTAAAAGAAGAGTATGCTGAAATATTAGATCAGATAAAAAAATTACAAGAAATTCTTTCTGATAAAAATAAGCTCATAAGTGTTATCAAAACAGAGCTAAATGAGATTAAAGAAGAGTATGGAGACACTAGAAAGACTCCTATCGAGGATAAGTTAGATCTAACAGATGAGGATTTGATCAAGCAGGAAGATATGGTTGTGACTATCTCCCACCTAGGCTATGCAAAAACTCAGTCTCTTGAAGTTTACAGATCTCAACGAAGAGGCGGTGTAGGTAAAACGGCTGCATCTGTTAAAGATGAGGATTTTGTAGAGCAGCTTATAGTTGCAAATACTCATTCAACTCTTTTATGTTTTTCTAATTTAGGCAAAGTGTATTGGCTTAAGGTTTATCAAATCCCTGCAGCATCAAGAGTTGCCAAAGGTAGGCCTCTAATAAACTTAATAAATTTAGATGAAGGGGAGAGAATAACAAGTTTATTGAATGTTGAATCTTTTGAAGAGCCAGGATTTGTTTTTATGGCAACGAAAAAAGGCGTGGTAAAGAAAACTTCTTTAGATGAATTTAAAAGACAATGGAAAGTTGGAAAAAGAGCTATAAAACTTGATCCTGATGATGAATTAGTAGGCTCAACTTTAACCGATGGAGAAAAATTCATCATGCTAGTTTCTCAATCTGGTAAAGCAGTTTTTTTTGATGAAAAGGAAGCTAGATCAATGGGAAGGGCTGCTAGGGGAGTTAAAGGAATCAATTTGGCGAAAGATGATCAGGTCATATCTCTTCTTGTTCCCGAGAAAGAAAATACAATCTTCACTGTTTCTGAAAACGGTTATGGGAAAAGAACAAACGTCGATGACTTCAGAAAAACTAGGAGAGGAGCAAAAGGTGTTATTGCAATGCAAACCTCTGATAGGAATGGATTACTTATTGGCGCAAACCAGGTTATCGAAGACCAAGAAATAATGTTGATAAGTAACAAAGGTACCTTAGTCAGAACTAAAGTTGATCAAATTAACGTTATCGGAAGAAATACTCAAGGAGTTACTGTTATAAAACTTAAAGACTCAGAAAAGCTTGTGGGACTAGCTTCTATAATTGAAGATACAGATGACTAGGGCATTTAATTTTTGTGCAGGTCCAGCTGCTCTTCCTGAAGAAGTCTTGAAGGAGTTACAAGAAGAAACTTTAGATTATAAAAATCATGGTTTAGCGGTTATGGAAATGAGTCATAGAAGTAAAGAGTTTGTATCAATAGCGGAGCAAGCAAAACATGATTTCATTGATTTATTATCTATACCTGATGAGTACGATGTTTTATTTATTCAAGGAGGTGCCAGTCTACAATTTTCAATGATTCCAATGAATCTCGGAAATAAGAACCAAAAAGTAGATTATTTAGAAGTCGGATCGTGGTCTAAAAAAGCTATAGCTGAAGCTAAGAAATTTCATGACGTTAATATAGCCGCATCTTCAAAAGATATTTCATTCAAAAAATATCCTTCAATAAATGATTGGAATATTTCAGATGATTCCTCCTACATACATATGGTGATGAATGAGACAATTGAAGGAGTTGCTTGCAGATCGTTATATAATTTACCAGAAAAAGTAATAGTTTCGGACTGTTCTTCCAACATACTCTCTGAGCCACTAGATGTAAAAAAGTTTGGACTCATTTATGCGGGCGCTCAAAAAAATATTGGCCCAGCCGGGTTAGCAATTGTAATTATTCGAAAAGACTTAATTCAAAAAAGAGATGATCTTCCCGCTTTAATGAGTTATCAGACATATGCAGATTCAGAATCAATGTACAACACGCCTCCAACATTTGCTTGGTATCTTTCAGGTAAAGTTTTTTCTTGGCTTAAAAGGAATGGTGGTCTTGAATCAATTGAAGAAATTAATCTGAGAAAAGCAAAAAAACTATATGATTACATAGACAACAGTGACTTTTACTACAACGATGTATCTATCGAGAGTAGGTCTATCATGAATGTTCCATTCTTATTGAACGATGATTCCCTAAATGATTCATTTCTCAAAGATAGCGAAAAGGAAGGTTTACTAAATCTTGCTGGTCATAGATCAGTTGGAGGGATGAGAGCTAGCATATACAATGCTGTGCCAGAAGAAGCTATAGATGCTCTAGTTTCTTTTATGGAAGTATTTGCAAATAAGTATGGCTAACTCAAAATTAGAAAAATCATTAGGTTTAATTCGTAAGAAAATTGATTTAATTGATGACCAAATGCTCTCTTTACTTGAAGATAGGGTCTCTTTGGTTATTGATGCTGAGAATTTAAAAAAAAATACATCGAAAGGCCCTTTTTATCGTCCAGATAGAGAGAAAGAAATTATTAGGCGTTTACAATCTTTGAATAACTCGCCGCTAGAGAATAATAAAATCCAAACAATTTTTCAGGATATTATATCGGCCTGTTTTTCAACAGCATTTGAAATTAAGGTTGCATATTTGGGGCCTGAAGGTTCATTTTCAGAAAAAGCTGCAAAAAAACATTTCGGGTCTTCTACAAATTTTGTTTCCTGTGGTTCTATCCGAGAAATTATAGATTCAGTTGCAGATAATTCAGAATATTACGGCGTTTTGCCAATTGAAAACTCAACTGAAGGCCTTGTTAATTCGACTTTAGATGAAATCATTGAAAGTAATCTTAAGATTTGCAGCGAGATAAGCATTCCAATTAATTTAAGTCTTTTATCAAAGAAAAACATTGCTCTTTCAAGTATTAAAACTATCTTCGCGCACAGTCAGGCTTTTGCACAGTCCCAATCTTGGTTGAATAAAAATTTACCCAAAGTTATAAAAAAAGATGCGACAAGTAATTCTCAAGGAGTAATGCAGTCAAAAAGAACAAATTATTCCGCTGCTATAGCTTCTATTGAGGCTGCAAAAAAGTATGACATGAAAGTTTTAAAGCGAAATATTCAAGATTATAAAAATAATAAAACAAGATTTATCATTGTCGGAAATCATGACGTCTCAGCTACAAAAGAGGATAAAACTAGCGTAAGCATAATAACAAAAAATAAGTCTGGAGCACTTTCAGATATCTTAGAAAAGTTTAAAGAACAAAAAATCAATCTCACAAACATTCAATCGAGACCAACCAAAAAGAACAACTGGGAGTATATGTTTTTTATAGAATTGGACGGTCACAAGACTGATAAGAATGTAGACATTGCCTTAAAAAAAATATCACGACTTTCACTAAATTTAAAAGTTTTGGGATCCTATCCCAAAGGAATTTAATGAAAAAGACATTTCCCGAAGATAGAGTAAATATCGGCGTAAATAAGATAACTCCTTATCAACCTGGAAAATCATCCGATAGCTTAAACATAAGCAAAGAAAAGCTGATAAAGCTTGCAAGCAACGAGAATCCTATAGGTCCTAGTAAGTTAGCTACCAAAGCAATTAGTCATATTGTTGAAGAAGCGCATAGATATCCCGATGGAAATGGCACAAAACTAAAACAAAAAATCTCAAAGTTAGAAGGAGTTCCACTTGATAGCATAACGTTAGGAAACGGATCCAATGATTTGATTGAGTTTTCAGCCAGAGCTTTTTTAACGAATGGAGATAATGCACTTTATTTTAAGCATGGATTTGCAATATATCCCCTTGCCATCCTAGCTACAGGAGCAGATTTAAGAGAGTTGCCTGTGACTGAGAATTATCATCAAGACTTAACTTCGGTAATTAATTTCGTTGATAAAAAATCTAAAGTAGTTTTCATAGCATCGCCAAATAATCCTACAGGATCAGCGAATACATTTTCTGAAATTGAATCAATGTTAAATGATTTACCGAATGATTTAATTGTCTTTCTCGATCAGGCTTACTTTGAATATATTGAAGATGAACAATACAAATTACCTTTTGATTTAATCGATAAGTATCAAAATTTGATAATTTCCAGGAGTTTTTCAAAGGCTCACGGTCTTGCGGCTTATAGACTTGGTTACAGCATATCATCTCAAAAAATCGCAGATTATTTAAATCGTGTTAGACAGCCATTCAATGTAAGTTCTTTTGCTCTTGAGGCGGGTATTGCATCTTTAAATGATAAGGAGCATTTAAGAAAATCTGTCGATTTAAACCAAAGAGAAAAAAATAAATTAATGCAATTCTTTAAAAAAGAAAATATTGAATATCTGCCCACTCAGGGTAATTTCTTTTCTTTTAGTTTGGATACAGATTCTGATGAAACCTTTGAAGCCTTTTTAAATGAAGGAATCATATTGAGATCACTCAAATCATACAATATGGATAGATTTGTAAGAGTAAGCATTGGTCAAGAATTTGAAAACGATGCTTTTATTGAAGCTGCAAAAAAGATTAAAGGTTCAAGGAATTGAAAGAACAAATACTAATATTCGGCTTAGGTCATATTGGAGGATCAATAGCTAAATCTCTTTGCAAACAGGGAATTAAAGTCTACGCAGAGGATTTGAGTAAAAAAACAATCACATATGCAATAAAAAATAAAATTATTAAAGGAACATTCTCAAATTTAGACCTTTTAAAACCCTATTCAGTTATTTTCTCAACTCCGCCAATTGTCACCAATAAATTAGTTAACGAAAATAAAGATCTCATTAAAAATGCTGTTTTATTTACTGAGACATCTAGCTCTAAAAATAAGATAAAAAAGAATGCTTTCATCAACAAAATTGAGAATGCTATTCTTTCACATCCAATTGCAGGGAACGAAGGAAGTGGGATAGATGCATCTGACATAAAACTTTTTGAAAACAAAATTTGTATTCTTTCTCCGTTGAAAATGACGTCAAAAAATTCAATTACAAAGGCCCAAAAATTATGGGGATCTTTAGGCTCTAATTGCATAAAAATGGACTTAAACTCTCACGATAAAATATTAGCAGCAACAAGCCACTTACCTCATGTAATTAGTTTTAGCTTAATGAGATATATCGAAAAATCCTCAAATATAAAGAATAAAGTCCTAATGGGAGGTGGACTAAAAGACTTCACTAGAATTTCTTCAAGTGACCCAGAAATGTGGAGTGATATTTTTGATCTAAATAAAAAGGAAATTTTAAATTCAATAAAAGGTTTTAAGAAAGAATTAGAGGTAATGGAAAAAAATATCTTAAACAGCCGCTCTAAAACTAAAAACTTAATTGCTGAATCCAATAAGGCAAGAAAAAAAATTATTGATTGAATGACTACATCATTAAAGTCATCAAAGAAAAATAATCTTTCAGGAGAGGTTGTTATTCCAGGTGATAAATCAATCTCGCACAGAGCAATTTTATTTGGACTTTTAAGCAAAGGAAAAACGCAAATTCACGGCTCACAAAATAGCGAAGATGTTCTTAATTCGCTTAACGTAGCTAGATTTCTTGGAATCAAAACCAAGGTTAAAAGCTCCGTTATTTTTCTTGATTCTCCTGGCATAGAAGGTTTGTCTGCTCCAACAAAAGATCTTTATTTTGGAAACTCTGGAACAGGTATGAGACTTTTTGCAGGATTCTTGAGCTCGTTAAACTTTTCATCCACATTAACCGGTGACGCCTCTCTTTCAAATCGGCCTATGATGAGAATCATTGACCCTTTGCAAAAAATGGGAGCAAAAATTTCTGCGACTAATGAAGAAAATCCTCCTCTTAAGATTAGTCCGTCAACAGGTTTAAAAGGTATTACTTACGAAATGCCAATTGCAAGTGCGCAAGTAAAATCCTCAATTTTATTAGCGGGATTAAACGCGGAAGGTAAAACTCAGGTTAAAGAAAAATATCCAACCAGAGACCATACAGAAAAGATGATGAAAACTTTTGAAGCTAACATTTCTTTTTCTAAAGGGATTGTTGAAATTGAAAGAAGTGTTTTAAAAACTCCAGGGCAAATTGAAGTTCCTGGAGATTTCTCATCATCAGCCTTTTTTATAGGGGCATGCTTAATTTCAGAAAACTCTGAAATAAAAATTAAAAATGTTGGAATAAATAAGACTAGAAAAGCTTTTCTTGATTGTCTTTTAGACATGAATGCAAATATTGATCTTACAAATATAAGACAATTAGGAAACGAAGAAGTGGCAGATTTAATTATAAAGTCATCGGACTTATTACCTGCAAAAATAATGGAAGATATCGTTCCTAATTTAATTGATGAGCTCCCATTATTTTTCTTGATTGCTAGTTTAATAGAAGGAGAATCAGAATTTAATGGTTTATCAGAATTGAAGCATAAAGAGAGCGACAGACTTTCAATCATGATCAATAACCTCCAAAAACTTGATGTTGAAGTCCATTTAAATAAGGATAGTCTAAAAATAATTGGTAAAAAGGATAGAATTTTTTCTGATGGAGTATTTGATTCGCATGGAGACCACAGAATTGCGATGACAATGTTGGTAGCAGGGCTGAGATCTTCTGAAGGCCTTGTAGTGAAAAATGTAGATTGTATCAATACCTCTTTTCCAGAATTTATCGATCAAGCAAAAATTTTGGGATTCAGTTTCAAAAATGGATAATTTAATAACCATTGACGGCCCAGGCGGTTCTGGAAAGGGAACAGTAGCTAAATTGTTAGCAGCTAAATTAGGATGGAATATTCTAGATAGCGGAGCTCTTTATAGATTAATAGCCCTGATTTCTGAGAATATTAAAGAAACTGATCCAGACATAATTGGAATAGAACTTAAAGATAAGAACATCTTTTTTAAGCTTAAAGGAGACCAATATCATCTTATTTTTGATGGTAAGGATATTACTGACACCATTAGAAGAGAAGAGATAGGGATAAAAGCTTCAGACTTGGCACATAATCAAAATATTCGAGATCTTATTAAAGATACTCAAAGGTCCTTTTACGATCCAAATATTGGTTTAATAGCTGATGGAAGAGATATGGGATCGGTAGTTTTTCCTGAAGCTGGAATTAAAATATATTTGGATGCATCAATCGAAGAGAGAGCAAAAAGACGTCAAATTCAGTTGAAAGAAAAGGGTATGGAGGTTAACATGCGCAACCTTATCTCAAGCTTAGAAGATAGAGACTTAAAGGATAAAAATAGAGATGTATCTCCTCTTTTGATTCCACAAGGGGCAAAAGTGATTGATTCCACAAATCTATCAATAGATGAGGTAGTAAATAAAATAATGGATTTAACTTAAATTATGGAACAAGCAAACTTCGGAAAACTTCTAGACGAGAGTCTATCGACATTAGATTTTCAAATAGGAACTATCATTACCGGAGTTATAGTAGACCTGAAACCCGACTGGGTTACTGTTCACGTTGGTCTAAAATCAGAGCCGGTTCTCGCTAGAAGTGAATTTTTAGCTGACGAATCTGATAAGGAGCTTGAGATAGGTGATGAAGTAAAAGTTACTTTAGAGGCTGTCGAAGACGGTTATGGCGAGACCAGGGTTTCAAGATTACGTGCAATGCACGATGAAAGTTGGCTTAATTTAGAGGAATCACTCAAAACAGGCTCAATAGTCAAAGGATACATAACCGGCAAAGTTAGAGGCGGAATGACCGTAGACGTAGCAGGAGTTAGAGCTTTTCTGCCTGGTTCTCTTGTCGATTCAAAACAACTTGAAAGTTTTGATCAATTAGAAAAAACTTTTCAAGACTTTAAGGTCATCAAATTAGACAAAGATAAGTCTAATGTAGTTCTATCTAGAAAAGCTGTTCAAGAAGATATTAATTCTGAGGAAAGAGAGAAGCTATTTGCAACTATTGAAGAAGGTTCGACAATAGAAGGTACCGTTAAAAATCTAACAGATTATGGAGCCTTTATTGATTTAGGAGGTATTGATGGCCTCCTGCACATCACTGACATTACATGGAAAAGAATTAATCATCCATCTGAGGTTCTTAGTATTGGAGATCAACTTAATTTAAAGGTCACAAATTTTGATAAGGAGAAATCAAGAATTTCTTTAGGATTGAAGCAAATGTCTTCAGATCCTTGGGAGACAATCGAAACCCTTTATCCAGTTAATTCAGTACATAAAGCCAAAGTTTCAACTCTTACAGATTATGGTTTCTTTGCTGAGCTTGATAAAGATACTGAAGGTTTGGTGCATGTTTCTGAAATTGATTGGACCAACAAAAACATTCATCCATCTAAGGTTGTATCTCCAGGGGACGAGGTAGATGTTATGGTTTTAGAACTTGACCTAGAAAAAAGAAGGATTTCCTTAGGAATGAAGCAGTGTCAGGAAAATCCTTGGCTGATCTTCTCCGAAAACAATTCTGTAGGAGATACTGTCAATGGTTCTGTTAAATCCATAACTGATTTCGGAATGTTCGTTGGTCTTGACGGTGATATTGATGGATTAGTTCATCTATCGGACTTGTCTTGGACAGAAGCAGAAGAAAATGCGGTTCAAAATTTTCAAAAAGGCCAAGATGTTCAAGCTCTTATTTTAGCCATGGATCCATTAAAAGAGAGGATATCTTTAGGCATCAAACAATTAGAAGATGACCCGGTTGAAAACTTCATTAAAGATCATCCAAAAGGAACTTCTGTTACAGGAACAATCTCAAATATTGAGGATGATATTTTAAAACTAACCGTAAAAGAAAGTATTTCTGTTTTAATGAGAAAAAGAGACTTTATTGAAGACGAAAGCTCTACACTTGAAGAAGGTAATCAAATTAACTTTTTGATTTCAAACATAGACAGAAAAGAGAGAAAAATCTGGGGCTCCATGAAAGCACTTGAAAAAAGTAAAGAAAAAGAAATCTTGAAAGAAAACGAAATGAAAAATAAAGAGATTGAAGAGAGTTCTAAATCTTCAATTGGTGACCTCATTAAAGAGGAGCTTGAAGATAAGTGATTTATGCAAAAATCAGATCTTCTTGAACAACTTACTACTCAAAATACATCTTTTTCTACCTCCGATTCAAAGATTGCTCTTGATTCTCTAATTGATCATCTATCAAACCTCCTTTCTGAAAAGCAAAGAATTGAAATAAGAGGTTTTGGGGCATTTTCAGTCAGAGAGAGAAATCCAATCAGGGGAAGAAACCCAAAATCAGGAAAAGCGATAGAACTAGATAGCAGATCTTTAATTTACTTTAGACCTTCAAAGCTGATTAAAAATAGAATAAATAAATTGACCTCATAACTGATATAATTTTTAAAGTTTTTTAAATGGAAAAATTTATCAAGCAGGGGCAAATTATAGTCGGATTAGATTTTGATAATTCGCAAAGTGCTCTCGAAATAACCAAACTCCTCAATCCCGAAAATTACAAAGTAAAGGTTGGAAACCAACTTTTTACAGCTTGTGGGCCACAAATTTTAGAAGATCTAAAGAAGCAAGGCTTTGATATTTTTTTAGACTTAAAATATCACGATACACCAAATACAGTTGAGAAAGCTATTTTAGAAGCTTGCAAACATAATGTATGGATGACAAACATTCATCTTTCAGGAGGGATGAACATGATTGAGGCTGCAGTAAATGCAAAGAAATCAATTTCATCTGAAATTCTTTTAATAGGAGTTACTGTTTTAACAAGCCTTGATCAAAAAGATTTATCAGACATTGGAGTCAGAAACGATCTGAGGGATCAAATTATCTCTCTTTTTAATCTAGGAAAAAAGGGAGGAATAGATGGAATTGTTTGCTCTCCCAATGACCTTGAATATTTAAAGAAGGAAGAAATGGATTCTTTTATAACTGTTTGTCCAGGAATAAGAGTTAAAGCAGAGAGCGGGGGTCAAAAAAGAACTTCAACTATTCGTGATGCTATTAATATAGGTGCAGACTACTTGGTAGTAGCGAGAGAAATAATTTCATCCTCAGATCCGCATAAAGTTATTAATGAAATTGATTCTTACTTTATTTAATAGAAATTTATTAATTTTTCTTTTTCTTATTTCTTTGATTAGTTTTTCAAGCTTATCTCTTTCAAAACATAATGCGGTTGTTGTAACGAGACATCACTTAGCAACTGAAGTTGGTTCAAAAATACTCCAAGAAGGTGGCAACGCTTTTGATGCAGCTATTTCGGTTGCTTTCGCTTTGGCAGTTGTAAATCCCTCTGCAGGAAATATTGGAGGTGGAGGATTTGCACTACTTTACGATGCGAATAAAAAAACTATCGAATCCATAGACTATAGAGAAAGAGCTCCAATTAATGCTAAAGAAGACATGTTTCTTGATGAAAATGGTAATGTCATAAAAGGTTTAAGTACGACATCTTTCTTGGCTTCTGGAATTCCGGGAACAGTAGATGGCATGTATAACATCCATAAAAAATATGGATCATTTCCCATTAGTAAATTAATCTCACCTGCAATAGATCTTGCTGAAAAAGGATTTACATTATCGAAATTTCAAGCAAATTACTTTAATAAAAATAGAGATAAATTTTCAAAAAATCCTGAAACAAAGAAAATTTTTGTAAAAAAGGAAATGTGGAAAAAAGGTGATCTTTTTAAGCAAAAGGACTTAGCAAAAACCCTAAGAAGAATATCCAAGTTTGGAAGAGATGAATTTTATTCAGGCGAGACAGCAAAAAAAATTATTAGTTATTTTAAAAAAAATGGTGGTATTTTTACTCAAAATGATTTTTTAAATTACCAGTCCAAATTCAAGCCTCCTCTTTGTTCAACCTTCATAGACTATGATATCTGTTCAATGTCACTCCCAAGCTCAGGAGGTATTGTTCTATCACAATCTCTAAATATTCTAGAAAATTTCGATTTAACTTCTTACGACCATGACTCTCTTGAATACAATAGACTTTTAACTGAGGCAATGAGATTTTCATTTGCAGATAGGTCAGAATTTTTAGGAGATGCAGATTTTAATAATTTTGATATAGGCAAGATAATTTCTAAAAAGTATGCAAAAACCATAGCATCAATAATTAAAAGCTCTAAAAGCAAAGTTAATATTGATTCCCCAGGAAAATATTTTTTTGAAAGTGAAGAAACAACTCACTTTTCAATAATAGATTCAAACGGAAATGCTGTTTCTAATACCTATACATTAAATACAGCTTATGGCTCCGGGATAATTGCAAAAGGAACTGGGATCTTAATGAATAATGAGATGGATGATTTTTCAATAAAACCAGGATTTCCAAATTTCTTTGGTCTAGTAGGTTCAGATGCAAATAAGGTTGAATCCAGGAAAGCGCCGCTTTCATCTATGACGCCAACAATCGTTTTTCAAGAAGGAAAGCCCCTTTTAATTACTGGCTCCCCTGGAGGATCTACAATTATATCTACAGTGCTTCAGCTTTTATTAAATGTTTTAATTTTTAATATGGAAATTGATGAGGCATCTAAAGCTAAACGTATTCATCACCAATGGAAGCCTGATGTTTTATTTATCGAGAAAGAAAAATACTTAAAAGATATTGATGAATTAGGATTTGATACTATTTATAGAGAAAGAATTGGCGAAACTCATTCTATACTTTTTCAAGAGAATAGATACGAAGGTTTTGCCGACTTAAGAAGACCAGATGGCAAAGCAATATCAGTACACTAAGACAAAAGAAATTTTCTCTAAAGAAAAGGAATTACCACAACTTCCGGGTGTCTATAAATTTTATGATGAAAATAATAAAATTCTTTACATTGGCAAAGCAAAGAGTCTATCAAACAGGCTGAAGTCATATCTTTCTTTATCAAAAGAAAGAAAAAAAAATGAACTAATTGACAAGATTAAATTTCTTGAAATATTCATCACAAAAACTGAAAGTGATGCTTTGCTTTTAGAACAAAACTTAATTAGAAAGCTTAAGCCACCTTTCAATGTTCAATTTAGAGATGATAAATCGTTTCCTGCTATTTATTTTTCTTCTGGTCATGATTTTCCAGGAATTTATTTAACTAGAAATAAAAAACTTAAAGGTGTAAAACTTGGCCCCTATGCAAATGTAACTGCAGCAAGACAATCAATTGACCTGACGAGAACATTATTCGGCGTGAGAAATTGTTCGGATATGGTTTTCCAAAACCGAACAAGACCATGTATACAACATCAAATTGGTAAATGTTCTGCACCTTGTGTGGAAAAAATATCAAAAAAAAATTATCTTGAAGAAGTAGATGCAGCTATCAAATTTATTGAAGGAAAAGATAAATCTTTTCTGAACATCCTGTACTCAAAAATGGATGAATACTCATCTCTAAAAGAGTTTGAAAGAGCAGCACTTTATAGGGATAAGATCAAAGCCTATAGAGATATCCAAAAAGATCAATCAGTCTTTACCATGTACGATAATGCAGTTGCGATAACTAAGAAATCTAATGAATATGTTTATTGTATTTCTATTTTAGAAATAAAAGATGGTTGGCTTACAAATGCAGAGAACTATTTTTCAAAAAAAGATAAGCACGTCTCAGAAGAGGAGCTCATGGAAAGCTTTCTTTCAAAGATTTTGATAGAAAAGAACTTAGAGAATTTAACTTTATTATCAGATTTTAAGTTTAGTAATTTAAGTTCGCAGCTCAAAAATAAAAAAATAAAATTAGAGGACAAGAATCATAAAAATAAAAAAATCTTTGAGTTGGCTTCAATACAATCAGATGATGGTTTACAACGCCAATATAATTATCCTTGGATAACTGAAGCACTTTCTTTAATTGAAGATAAAACTCTATCAAAAATAAACAGGATAGAGGGCTTTGATGTTAGTCATTTGTCTGGCGATAATGTTACAGCTTCATGCGTGGTATTCGACAAAGAGGGACCGCAAAAAAAACAATATCGAACTTTTAATATAAAAATTAATAAAAATGATGATTACCTCGCAATGAAAGAGGTTTTATCAAGGAGATTCAAAAGACTTGAAAAAAATGGAAATAATTTCCCAGATTTAGTTGTCATAGACGGTGGTAAAGGACAACTTTCTTCAGCAATAAAGGAAATTGAAAAGTATCAAGATTGCAACACCAAAATACTTTCACTGGTTAAAGGTCCAGACAGAAATTCTAAATACGATGACGTTCTTTATCTTTATGATGGAAAGATTATAAGAATGGATCTTGAACTAGAAGGCAAACGCCTTCTTCAATTTGTGAGAGACGAATCGCATAGATTTGCTTTATCTAGGAGCAAAAAAAGGAGAAAAAATGTTACACATTCAACCCTCGATGAGATTAAAGGGATTGGAAGTAAAAATAAAAAAGTTCTGTTAAGACATTTTGGCGGCATAGAATCCCTTAGGAAAGCAAGCATAGATCAGATAAAATCTATCAAAGGCATTGGATCGACGAGAGCTAAATTAATTTACGATCACTTTAATGGACAATGAAAGAAAACACTTTTTTGAAGAGATCAAAAATACTTGAAGAAAATCAGGATTATTTAACTGAATCTGTTAAAACTATTTCACAGGAGTTTATAGAGGTTATAAATCAAGGAGGAAAGCTAATTTTTGCCGGCAATGGTGGAAGCGCAGCCGAGGCTCAACATATGTCAGCAGAGTACGTTGGAACGCTAGTAACATCGAATAAAAGAAATCCCATCCCTTCTATTGCTTTATCTGTTGATACTTCTTTTTTGACTGCTTGGTCAAATGATCACGGATACGAAGACATTTTCAGAAGACAATTACAAGCGTTAGCGAGAGAAAATGACTGTTTCATTTCATATTCAACTTCAGGCGAAAGTATAAATATTCTTAACGCAATTGATTATGCTAATTCTATGAATATAAAAACAATCTCTTTTACGGGAATAAATGAATCTAGAGCATCTCAAAAGTCTTTTTTTACTTTTAAAGCACCTTCAAGTGAGACAGCAATAATTCAGGAATTGCACACCATAGTAGGTCATGAAATCTGTTCTATAATCGATAAAGAATTTTCATGATCCCAAATTTAATATCTCTATCAAGGATATTTTTTATATTTCCTATCATCTTATTTCTTGTAATGAATGATGTTCATTTAGCTCTTCTATTCTTTTTGATAGCAAGTTTCACTGATTTTTTAGATGGATATGCTGCAAGATATCTAAAACAAGAATCTGTTTTAGGTGCTAACTTAGACCTTTTGGCAGATAAAATTTTTGTTAGCAGTTTATTAATTTTTATATCTTTTCATTTCGATAATCTTATTTTTTTAATGATGACAATATTAATCATTGCCAGAGAAATCTCTATTGGAATCATACGCCAACACTCATTGGAGACAAGTAACGAAAATAAAGCTAAAGTTAATTTTCTTGGCAAATTCAAAACTTTTTTTCAAATTTTTACCATCGGGCTTGCAATGATCTTCTTGGATTCTAAATTTGATCAAATTGTAGAGATCTTTGTGATTATTACAGCTGTTTTGTCTTGGTTATCTCTTCTTAACTACTCTTATGCCAAAAGTTAGAAATATCCCTTTCATTGATCTTAGTCTAAAGAAAACAGACCTAGACAAAACAATTAGCAATATTTCTAAACTTATCAAAGAAAAAAATTTTATCGGAGGCAACGAAGTTAAAGGTTTCCAAGAAAATTTTTCAAAGTTTAACAAAAGTAAATATTGTCTTGGGGTAGCAAATGGAACAGATGCCTTAGAAATTGCTTTAGAAAGTTTAGATATTCCCAAAAACTCTGAAGTCATAGTCCCAAATTTTACCTTCTTATCTCCTGCGGAGGCTGTTGTGAGAGGGGGTTATAAATTAGTCCTAGCCGATATAAATCTAGATGATTTCACAATTTCAATAGAATCTCTTAAGAAGCTTGTAACAAAAAAAACTAGCGCTTTGATAGTAGTGCATTTATTTGGAAACCCATGCGATATGATCGAAATTAAAAAAATTACTGATGAATATGGTATTAAAATTATTGAAGATTGCTCTCAGGCTCATGGTGCGCAATTCAAAGGAAAAATTGTAGGTAATTTTGGAGATATTGGAACATTCAGCTTTTACCCTACAAAAAATTTAGGAGCATTTGGAGATTCTGGAGCTATAGTTACAAACAAGAAAAGTCTTTATGAAAAAGTTCAAAAAATAGCCAATCATGGAAGAGTGGCAACTTATGATCACGTGCTTGCAGGAAGAAATTCAAGACTGGATTCAATTCAAGCTTCGGTGTTAAATTTTAAAATTCAAAATTTAAATAAACATAATGAATTAAGAATTGAACAAGCCTCTTATTTAATAAAGGCAATCAACTCATCAAACATAAGAACTCCTAAATTAACATCAGATCAGTGGTCTGTATTTCATCAGTTTCCAATTTTATCTAGAGACAGAAAATCTCTAATGTCTTTTTTAAGAAAAAAAGGAATTAATTGTGGAATCTATTATCCAAAGCCATTAAGTAAAATGAAGGCCTTTAGCAATATCGATTCGAGAAGAAAAGTTCATTCAAAAAACTCTGAAATAGCATGCAATAGAATTTTAAGCCTTCCCATCGGTCCTCATTTGAATATAAAAGATTCAGAATACATAGCTAATGCTATACAATCATTTTCGAAATAAATGGCTGAGTGGCAGAGTGGTTATGCAGCGGACTGCAAATCCGTGTACGCCGGTTCGATTCCGACCTCAGCCTCCAATTAATTAGAGAGATTAGTAAGCAAGATGTATAAAATTGGAATAATAGGAAAAGGTTTTGTTGGGTCAGCAGTAGCTCATGGATTTTCTGAAAGCGTAGGCTATAAAGCTGAAATAAGAATACATGATAAAGATCCATCTAAATCACAAAATTCCCTCGAGGAAGTTATTCGAGAATCTGATTTCATTTTTATATCTGTCCCAACTCCATCAAAAAGCGATGGATCTATCAGTTTAAAAATTCTTACAGGCTGTTTAAGTGATATTTCTTCTATTGCTGAGAAAACAAATTCATCTCCAATTATTTTACTCAGATCAACAATTATTCCTGGAACATCTTCAGAAATGCAGAAAAGATTTCCACATCTAAAAATTGTTTTCAATCCAGAGTTTCTAACAGAAAGATCTGCATATTTTGATTTTCTCAGTCAAACTAGATTTGTGCTCGGAGGAGAAAAAGAAAATGTTGAGAAAGTTGAAACTCTTTATAAACATCGTTTTGGAAGAGAAATCGCAGTTATCAAAACAGATTTTGAATCCGCAGAGTTGATAAAATATGTCTGTAATAATTATTTTGCTACTAAAGTTTCTTTTTTAAATGAGATGAAACTAATTTCAGATAAAATAGATGCAAATTGGGATCATGTGATGGAAGGCTTTCTCCGTGATGGCCGAGTAGGCCATTCTCATACCCAAGTTCCAGGCCCAGATGGAAAGAGGGGTTTTGGAGGAAGCTGTTTTCCAAAGGACATACAAGCAATGATTAAATTTAGTGAGTCAATAGGTATTGAGCCGAACGTTTTAAGAGGTTCTTGGAAAACAAACTTAGAAGTAAGGCCTGAAAAAGATTGGGAAAATTTAAAAGGGAGAGCCATAGAAGATGATTGATTATTTGCCCGGGTGGTGGAATTGGTAGACACAAGGGACTTAAAATCCCTCGAAGGCGACTTCGTGCCGGTTCAAGTCCGGCCCCGGGTACCACTTATCTAAGTTATGAATGACAATATTGATTCAAATGAAACTATCATAAACTTGATAGATGAGATTAAGTTTCTGAACGAGTTTAGAAAACTTCTTATTATCTCTTCAATTTTTTTTGGGGTAATTTCTTTTATTTATGGCTTAACTTTGCCTAAAGAGTATGTTTCTAAAGTTACTTTCATTCCAACTGATACCAATTCCACAAGCGGCTCATCAAGCGCACTATCTGGAATCGCAGGTTTGGTTGGGGTTACTGTAAGTGAAGGACCAACGAAAAAGGCGATAGCCTTAGCAGTATTGAAATCTAATATTTTTCTTGAAGAATTTGCAGATAAAAACGATATCACTAGGTATCTTTTTCCGGAAGCTTGGGATAAAAAAAATAGAAAATGGAAAACTGAAAAACCTTCTGGAGATTCAATTGGCTCTAAATTGAGAGATTTATTTAGTGTTTCTGGGTCCCAGTATGATATTTATGAATTGAATTTTGAGTGGACGGATTCTTCACAAGCCTCAAGTTGGTCAAACCTAATAATTTCAGAATTAAATAATCATCTAAGGACTCAAGATATAGAAGAAGGTCAAAAAACAATTTCTTATTTAAAAAATCAACTTAAGATTAACGATGTCAAAACAATAGATAATGTTTTCTTTCAAGTCATGGAAGAACAAATAAAAAGTAATATGCTTTCAAATGTGAAGGACGACTATATCTTTAAAGTACTTGATAAAGCCATCCCCGCACAGAATCCGTCTAAGCCAAAACTTCTTCAGATGTTTTTTGTTGGAAGTATAATTGGATTATTCCTAACAATTATTTTTATTTACACAAGGCGTAGACTTTTTAAAAGTTAGGAACTTAATTTTCTAATGTATTCTGATCTAAAGTATCTTTTTAAAAAGAAAGAAAATTTTCAAATTTCACTGTTATTGGTTGGTTCAATAATCATGGCCTTTTTTGAGGTAGTGGGGGTTGCATCTATTCTGCCATTTATGAGTATGGTTCTTGATCCAGATCAAATTTCATCTAACCAAGTCTTGAGCTTTCTTTTTAATTTTTTTAATTTTAATGATGTCGAAACTTTTCTATTTTATTCAGGTGTAGCTGTATTAGTCCTTCTGGCTTTTTCAAACTTCTTTAGTGCTTTCATGTATTGGGCAATTACTTATTTTTCTAAGATGCAAGGACACATTATCTCTATGAGATTGCTAAAACACTATCTCTCAAATAATTATTTATTTTTTTTGGAGAGAAATTCATCTGATTTAGGAAAGAATATTCTTTCTGAAATTGATAGGGTAGTTAAAGGCGTCGTTTTACAGGCATTACAAGCCATCTCTAAGGCTATTTTAACCATAGTAGTTTTAGCTTTTCTGATATACATAAATCCCGTTATTGCCATCATGACCATTTTGAGCATAGGAGGAGCTTATTTATTTTTTTACATCATTACTAGATCCTACTTATCAAGAATTGGAGAAAAACAATCCATAGCTCTTTTCAATAGATTCAGGACTGTCGATGAAGCAATGATGGGAATAAAAGATATAAAGCTTAAATCTTTAGAAAGAAATTTTATTGGCAGATTTAGACAACCTTCAATAGATAATGCAAGATTTTCTGCACAAAGCCTTGTAATAGCAATTTTGCCTAGGTATCTCCTAGAGACAGTTGCTTTTGGAGGAATTATATCTATTATTTTGATCTTGCTTTCCAATGATGTCCTGATTTCAGAAATAATTCCTGTCTTATCGCTCTATGCAGTGGCTGGATATAGGTTACTGCCCGCTGTGCAAAATATTTACTCTGCTCAATCAATGATCAAATACAATCATCCAGCTTTGATGATAATCATCAATGATTTAAAAGAAATTGAAGACGCAGGAAAGAATAAGCAATCAAATAAAGAAGATCAAAAGATCATATTTGATAAAAAAATTACTTTAGATAATATCCTTTTCAAATATCCTAAATCTAAAAAAAATGTCATTGATGGCGTTTCATTATCAATAAAGAAAAATACATCCGTTGGGTTTGCAGGATCCACAGGCTCAGGAAAAACAACTTTGATTGATATCATCTTAGGTTTGCTAAATCCTATAGATGGCAAATTTATGATCGATGATATTGTCATTAACAATAATAATCTATTGTCTTGGCAAAATAAGATTTCTTTCGTGCCTCAAATGATTTTTTTGATAGATGAATCTATAAGATCAAACATAGCTTTTGGAATTGAACCCAACGACATTGATCAGGATAAAGTGGTAAAAGCAGCTAAACTAGCCAATTTGGATAGTTTTGTGAGTGACTTACCTGAAAAATATAATACTTTGGTCGGAGAGAATGGTGTGAAACTTAGTGGAGGTCAGAGACAAAGAATTGGAATTGCTAGGGCTTTATATAATGAACCAGAAGTATTGGTTTTAGATGAGGCTACAAGCGCTCTTGATGGAATTACTGAAAACTACGTAATGGAAGCCATAGAATCCCTGTCAAATAAATTAACTTTAATTACAGTGGCGCATAGAATATCAACTATCGAAAATTGTGACATGATCTATTTTTTGGAAGATGGAAAAATAAAGGATTATGGAAATTTTAGTCAATTGATCAGCAAAAATGCTCAATTTAAAGAGATGGCTTCATGAAGATAAGTATTTTGGCAGTAATTCAAGCACGAGGTGGTTCGAAAGGAATTCCGAAGAAAAATATTTATCCTATAGGAGGATATCCGCTGATTTCTTACACTATTGCAGCCGCAAAAAAATCAAAATTTATCACAGATCTTGTAGTCTCAACTGATTCAGAAGAAATAGCAGAAGTAAGTAGATCTTATGGAGCAGATGTACCTTTTAAAAGACCAAAGAAATTGGCTGGAGATAAAGTTTTTTCTGTTGACTCCCTTCATCATGCGGTTCTTGAAACTGAAAAAATTTATAAAAAAAAATATGATTTTATTATTGAGTTACCTTGTGTTGCTCCATTAAGAGATAGTCATGATATTGATGGTGCGTTGAGTATGCTAATCGAAAAAGGTTCTGATTCAGTAATTAGTGTTGTTGGAACGGGTGAAAAACATCCAGTTAGATTAAAAAAAATAATTAAAGGGAGAATTCGTGATATGACTGTAGAGTTTCCAGAGCCAGGTCAGAATTCAAGAAGGCAAGATCTTTTTCCGCCCTCATATATAAGAAATGGTGCAATTTATGCTATGAAAAGAGAAGTGCTTATTGAAGAATTCTCTAGACATGGGTCTGATAGCCTTGCCTTTGTAATGGATGAGAATAAGTCCGTGAATATAGATACTGTTGAAGATTTAACAATAGCAGATTTTAAAATTAACAATGGGGAGTGCAACAATAATCCTTGGGAAGTAAAGCAAAACAAAATTGAATTCTTTAGAAATAAAGATAAGAAAATTTTATTGGTAACAACTCCTTTACATTTTATTCCTAAAATTAAAGAAAAATTAAAAGAAAAATACTCATGCATTTTTGCAGCAGAAGCCAAAGAAAAAGATATTATTGACTTACTTAAATCTGAAAAAGTAGAAGCTTGGATATGCAGCCCAAGCCCAAAGTACAAAATTGATAAAAAAATTCTTAATAATTCTAAAAATATAAAACTTATTATTACCCCATCAACAGGTTCCAATCATATAGATAAAGAATATTGCAAAAAAAGGAGGATTACTGTTTCTAGTTTGAAAGATACAAGCTTTGTAAAGGAAATCTATGCCTCATCTGAGTACGCTTTTTCTTTAATTTTATCTGTCGTAAGAAATCTACCTCAAGCATCAAGAAGTTCTTTAGCTTATAAATGGAGAGAAGTTGAAGATAACTTCAGAGGAGTTGAACTGAGAGGTAAAAACCTTGGAATAGTTGGGTTTGGAAGAATAGGATCTAATGTTGCAAAGTATGCTATCGCAATGGGCATGAATGTCGTTGCATATGACCCTCAAAAAGTTATCAAAGGTAAGGTAAAACAATACAAGTCAATAAAGCAACTTTTAAATCACTCAGATATTGTTCTTATCGCCGTTCATTTAGATAGTAAAACTAAAGATATGGTTGATAAAAAATGGTTTGATTCAATGAAAGACGGTGTTTACTTTATCAACATCTCCAGAGGAGAAATTGTTGTAGAAAAAGATTTGATCAAGGCCCTTAGTTCTGGAAAAATCAAATCAGCAGGGCTTGATGTTATAAGAAATGAAATTTCAAATGATATAAAAAGAAGTAAAGTAATAGATTACGCTAGAAACAATGAAAATTTAATCATTACTCCTCATATTGCAGGTCTGACTATTGATTCAGAACTTAAGGCAGCAGAATTTGCTATCAAAATGTTATTTAGAAATTTAAGGCCCTAATTGTGAAAGCCAAATCTATCTCAGTAATTGTTTGTACTTATAATCATGCTAAATGGATCGAGAGATGTTTAAGAAGTCTTTTGAATCAAGACTTTATAAACGAAAATGATTTTGAAGTGATATTAGTTGATGATTGCAGTGAAGATTCAACATCTTCAATTTTAGAAAAATTTTCAAATGAGAAAAATTTAAAAATTATCTTCAATGAACAGAATATGGGTTTGCCATCATCTATCAATAAAGCAATGCAGGAGTCTGTTGGGAGATATATTGTTAGAGTTGATTCAGATGATTACGTTCAGAGAACATTTCTTTTTCACATGAAATTTTTTCTTGATTTTAATAGATTCTATCAAGCAGTCTGTGTTGATTATTACAAAGTAGATGAAAATGAAGAGATAATATCCAGAAAAAATGGTTTAGAAGATGAGATAGCTTGCGGTGTTATGTTTAGAAGAGAATGTCTATTTGACATAGGTTTATATAATGAAAACTATTCTATGAGAGAAGGTCATGAATTACGAAAAAGATTTCTTAAAAAATTCTCTTTGGGCCACTTAGAACTTCCTCTTTATAAGTATAGAGATCATGCAAATAACAGAACGAAACAGTCGAAATTATTGAAGAAATTCGACCATAAATTATCAGAGGATTTTAAAGAATAACCTCTCCATTAAATTGTTATAATTTGAAATCTAAAAATTAAAAAATGATATTCGTAGCTGAAATAGGATTGAATCATGAAGGAAATTTTGATCTAGCCCTTGAGATTATTCGGCAAGCTAAAAAATCTGGTGCCGATATAGCAAAATTTCAATTAGGCTGGCGAGATGGAAAAAATGAAATTAATCATATTGATCTTGACACTGCTCTGAAGTTAAAAGAATTCTGCGATTTCGTTGATATTGAGTTCATGGCATCCATTATCACACCAAGCGCATTTGAGCTTGCTCAAAAACTAAACTTTAATAGATACAAAATTGCATCAAGAACAGTAGTTGATCATCCTAAATTATGTGAAGAGATTATTTCTTCTGGTAAAGAGGTATTTTGTTCATTGGGGTTTTGGGAGGGAGTTGAATTCCCCTTTGGGGCTCCAAATTCAAAGCTGAGATATATTCATTGCGTGTCAAACTATCCAAATACTCCTGAGGATTTAAGAAAAATGCCACCTAACTTTTCTGAAAAATCTTATTTTGGTTACAGCGATCATTTTTTAGGCAATTCTGCATCTTATGTCGCAATATCAAGAGGAGCAAAATTTATTGAGAAACATCTGACTCTAAATAAGGCATCTCAATCTATAAGAGATCATACTTTAAGCATTACACCTGACGAATTTAGAGAGCTAGTTGATATTGGGAGAGAGATTTCAAAAACTCATCCATTTACAGAAAAAAATTAACTGTTTATGCAATTAGTAATCATTGCGTTGGATTAGGCTGTATTATTTATCTTCAAGAAAATGAAGGATTCAGAGATAAAAAACTTTAGTTTATTGCCAGTTACCATCTTGAGTAGTTTTGGACATAATGGCCTAGACTGGATTCATAGTCTGCTTGATGGGCATGATGAAATAGTTTTGATGCCAGCATATAGTTTTTTTAGAACTCTAGATTTTTATGAAAAAGAAAAAGGTAAAAATTTAATTGAGAATCAAAAAAGAAGATCTATTTCAAAAGAATTTACAGAATATGTATTCAATAATCCCTCTTATCAGGTCGTAAGAAGAAAGTTTTTATTTAGCGAGAAAAATGCTAAAAGATTTGAATTTTATCTAAATGAATACCTTCAAAGAACAGAAGAAAAGAGTAATTTAAAGGCTCTTTTTTTTGGCATTAATTTCTCTTACTGTAAAGTTTTCAATATAAATATTTCAAATATAAAGACAATAATTTCACAAGAACATGTTTCTTGGCACACTGAAAAGTATAAAAATATATTTAATGCAAATTTTATCTTTATGATGAGAGACCCAAGAGCAGGTTTGGCTGGGGGCTGGAAAAGACAAGTTGAAAATGCAGGCTATCCTTCAATAAATCCTTACGATTTTGATAAAGGTATTTTAGCTGGAACTTATTTAGAGCATTTTTGTAAAAAGCATAAGAAATATATTGATGAAAAAGCTCGCATAATGGTAAATGAAAAAATGCATCAAAACCTAAAAAAAGAAATGCAAGACTTATGTTCTTGGCTGAAATTAGATTTCTTAGATTCTTGTCTAGAAGAAACTTTTTTAGGCAAAGAATGGTTAGGTGAAAGCTCTTATCTAGGAATAGATGAACTCTCCGAAAGGCCTCCCATAGATTTTTATACGGAAGAAAATGTAGAGAAACGATGGAGAAAAAGATTAAATGAAAATGAAATAATAATGATTGAATATCTATTTAAGTATTCTTTTCACGTCTTTGGTTATTCTAGAGATACGCAGAATGATTTTAAGAATACTTTCACAGCACTTTATAAATTTCTTTTTACAATGCTAATTAATCCTTTAGAAAAGGAAAAATATCTCCTTCCAATCAAAGTAATGAGAAACTTCATCAGAAGAATAATAATCCTATATTTTCCACTGCAAGCCTCAAGAATATTTACAATTTTATAATGAAAAAAATACTAGTAACTGGTGCTGCTGGGTTTATAGGCTTTCATTTGTGTAAAGCATTAATGAAACAGGGAAATAATGTTTTTGGAATTGATAATATTAATGATTATTATGATACGAAACTAAAGAAAAAAAGATTAGAAATTCTAACTTCCTCAAAAAATAAATTTTCAAAAGAAAGTTTTGAATTTAAAAAGATAGATTTATGTAATCTAAATGAGCTCTCAGATTTTTTTGATGAAAAAAATTTTGAGTGTGTTATAAATCTTGCTGCACAGGCTGGAGTAAGGCACAGCATTAAAAATCCTCATGCATATGTCCAAAGTAACTTGGTAGGTTTTACTAATATTTTAGAGGCTTGCAGATACTCAGATATCCAACATTTGATTTATGCTAGCACTAGTAGTGTTTATGGAGCTAGCACCAACATGCCTTTCAAAGAAGTTAATGAAGCAAGCAATCCATTGCAATTTTATGCCGCTACAAAAAAGGCTAATGAATTAATGGCTCACAGCTATAGCAATCTATATAAATTACCGACAACTGGTTTAAGATTTTTTACAGTATATGGTCCCTGGGGGAGGCCTGACATGGCATTATTCCTATTCACTAAAAATATAATTGAAGGGAAACCAATTGATATTTTTAATCAAGGAAATCACCTTAGAGATTTTACTTACATTGACGATATTGTTGAAGGAATTTTAAGAGTTCTTGATTCTCCTCCTAAGGAAGATTTAAACTGGGACAGCGTTAATGGAAATTCCTCCTCAAGCTCAGCACCCTACAGAGTCCTTAATATTGGAAACAACAATCCTATTAAACTTGAAGATTTTATTAAAGAAATAGAAAAAAACTTAGGTAAAAAGGCTATAAAAAACTATCTTCCTCTTCAAATTGGAGATGTGCCTGAGACCTATGCCGATACCAATCTTTTAAAGGATCTGACTGGTTTTACTCCAAAAGTTAGCATAAAAGAAGGTGTAAAAAATTTCGTAAACTGGTACAAAAATTTCTATGAGATAGAATAGCGCCGAAAATGAAAAGCTTAAATAAAAACTGGCAATTCAATCTTTTGGGGATTTACAATTTTAACTCCTATGGATCTTTTCATAACCTAATACAATTCATTAAAAATAACCATCATAAAATTGAAGGAGACATTGTCGAGGCTGGTGTATTCCGAGGGAATTCTCTTCTATCGATTGCGTTATTTCTGAAGAAATTAGGTTCTTCAAAAAAAGTCTTTGGATTTGATACATTTTCAGGTTTCCCGCCCGTTTATCACAAAAGAGATAATTTCAAAGAATTCGAAAATTTATTTAATGAAAACCTTATTGATCAAGAACACCTTGATGCTGTCAAACTCAATCAAAGTATCCTTAAAGATTTTCATAACAAAAATATTAATGGAAATACACAAAATATATCTTCATCCGGTGAATTTGAAGAGACAAGCTTAAAAATAATAAATAAAAAGATTGAGTATTTAGAATTAGACAACGTAATTCTAATTCAGGGCGATTTTTCAGAAACTATGAAAAAATCACATGGCATAGATAAAGTGATGTCAGCTGTTATTGATTGTGACCTTTATAAGAGTTATCAAGATAGTCTAAATTTTATCTGGCCTAAGCTCTCTGAAGGTGGTTTCATTCACTTAGATGAATACTACTCGCTTAAATATCCTGGAGCAAGAAGAGCAACTCTAGAATTTATTAGTGATAAACCTGATGCTTTTTTAAATGAAAAAAGTCTTAATGGAGATTTTGAAAGGTGGTTTCTCACAAAAAAATGAGTTTGATTTGCAATGTCTAATGTAATTTGGATAACTGGTTTATCAGGATCAGGGAAAACTACATTAGCAACTTTAGTAACCGATTCTATTAAGCAATCAGGCAGCCCTGCAATTATGTTAGATGGAGACGTGCTAAGAGAATGTTTTGATATCAAGAGTAAAAATAACCGAGAGGAGAGGTTGGAAATAGCTTTTACTTATTCAAGATTATGCAGGATGATATCTTCCCAAGGAGTTACAGTTGTCATAGCAACAATTGCATTATTTAAAGAAATTCATACCTGGAATAGAGCTAACTTAAAGAACTATTACGAGATATTTATTGATACGCCTATTGAAGAGCTTATTAAAAGAGATCCTAAGAATATTTATAAAAGGGCGTTGAGTGGTAAGATTAAAAATGTTGCTGGTTTGGATTTAGAAGTCGATTTCCCTAAAAATCCAGATATACACTTTAAATTTGATAAAAAAACATCTCCTAAAGATATGAAAGATCAGATACTTAAGTTATACAATGAAGGCATAAATGAAAAAAAGTGAATTAACGAAACGTATTGGGCAAAGAATACTATCTGAGGCTAATGATCTTAAGAGAACTCTCGAAACTGTATCCCAAGATATTTCAGTTAGCCTCGATACACTTAATTCCCTTATTGACGGTAAATTAGATTCAGGGATAGCTTTTGATATCGCACAAAAATTCTCTAAGGTTTATCCAGTCAAAGTCTCCGATATATTATTAGATTTTGAAAGTAGTTCTGAAAGAGTTGTTTTCTCAAAAAATAGTGAATCTATAGAATCAAGTAGAGTTTACTCAAGACTAAACAAAGATGGTGTTGCAACTGAGTATTATGAATACAGAGATGCGGCTATATCAAAATTAAGCCCTTTTAGACCCGAGTGGATCAAGGAATTGAGAATCGTTGATAATAACGATCCAAATAATCCTGATGTTGCTTATAACAATGGTCACCTTATGCATCAGATGACAACATTTGTTGGACCTGTAAACTTTTACTGGGAGGTTAATGGCAAAAAATTTTGTAAGGAAATGAACACAGGGGATTCAAATTTTATTACTCCTTTTTGGAAACATAGCTTTACTTCTCGAGATAAGACAAAAGAAGCTTATATTGTAGCAGTAACTTTTTCAGGCGATGTAGGAAGAGCAAGAAATGAACTTTATGCTTTAGGAGAGGAATCCATTCAAAAGTTTTGCTTTGATAATGCAAATTTTAATAATGCCGTAACGCAAGTAATTAGGCAGATTATGGATGATCAGCTCTTATGCCCAGAAAAGCTTCAGGAAATTTTTCAAAAAAAGCAATTATCTGTTAATGTCGATGATCTATTGAATGAATCTATTGAAAAGAATCAAAAATCTTTAGACTCATTCTGTAAAGTTCTCAATCTACCCTTGGATATATTCAATCTTCCTATTAATAATACTGAAGACGAGGTGATAGTTAAGAATCATGATTCTCAAGAATCTTACTTTTACAATAATAAATTTAAGGACTATAAACTAAATATGTTAGCAAAAAATCCAAGAATGCCTGAATGTCTAGGATTCAATCTACAGGTCTTTTCTGAAGATCAATCTAAATCAAGTGAACTTAATTCAGCACTACATAACTTTATTTATAACTATGGAGAACACCCGGTTAATTTTTCATGGTTAGAAGAAAATTCTTGGAAGCATAAAACTATCGAACCTGGAGATTCAATTTATATGTATCCACATGTCACGCATAAGATGTGGTCAAATAAATCAGCTATAGCAACTATATTTCTTTTCAGGGTTCCCGGATATGTAAATTTGAGTGTTCAAAAGGAACTTTCTTCTTTTGCAAATGTAGATAGAATCATTGAAACTTCCCCTTGGTTTAACTGATCAGTCAATAATACTTGGTAAATACAGATAACATTACTCCTATTATCCTTGCAGCAGGCATGGGAACAAGAATGGGTTCGAATTTTTCAAATTCTCCAAAAACTTTTATCGAGTTACACGGAAAAAAAATTTTAGAAATTCAATTAGATGGTCTCATAAAGCAAGGTTTTAAGATGGTCATAATAGTAATTGGCTACTTAGAAGAAAAATTTAAGAAGGAAATTGGTAATGAATACGATGGGCTGAGCATTTTCTATGTCATAAATAACAAATTTAATGTTACTGGGAGCGCCTACAGTTTTTTTCTTACATTTGATATATGGGAAAAAAATAAAAAAAATATACTCATGCTTCATGCTGATATATTTTATGAGGAATCAATTCTATCTGATTTCTTATCAAAGTCTTTGAATAATGAAAACTATATCTTACTAGATGAAAATTACTCAGAAGAAACTAATGATGAACAAGTGGTTCTTGGTAAGAAAAAATTAGTTCACTCTCTTAAAAAAGGAAAGCCTAAATCTAAACTAGAAGTTGGAGAATCATTAGGTATCAATTTTTTTACAATTAGATTTATGGAAAAATATTTCAGTTTTCTTTCATATTTTTTGGAAGAAAATCAAGAAATTAATTGGGAACAAACAATAAAACCGTTCCTATCAGAAAATAAAACAATTGAGCTTTTCTATGAAGATATTGGTAACCGTCTTTGGAAAAATATCAATTATTTAGATGATTTAGAGAAAGCTAAGGAGATGTATAAAAGCTCAAGCATCTAGTATCATAGCGGGCTTATGGGTAGACAAAAAGTATATGTAGCTTTGTCGGCAGATATTTTACATCATGGTCATGTAAATATATTTAATAAAGCCGCAGAATTAGGGGATATAACTGTTGGGTTATTAACAGATGAAGCAATTGCAGAACATAAAAGACTTCCGTTTTTAGATTTTAATCAGAGAAAAATAGTTGTTGCAAATATCAAAGGTGTAGTTAACGTAATAGAACAGAATACTTGGAGCTACAAGGAAAATCTTTACAAAGTAAAACCTGATTTTGTAGTTCATGGGGATGATTGGAAATCAGGTTACCAAGAAACTTACAGAAATGAAGTAGAAACGATTCTTTCAGAATGGGGCGGGAAAGTGGTAGACATTCCATATACCAAAGATATTAATTCATCTGATATTTCTAAAGCTATAAATCAAATCGGTACTACCTCATCTTTCAGACTTAGATCTCTCAGAAGAATGCTTAAAGCAAAGAAATATCTCAGATTTTTAGATATACACAATGGTTTGTCTGCTCTCATAATTGAAAATATTTCTCATAAATCTAATGATGCTATTCGTGAATTTGATGGAATGTGGGCAAGTAGCCTTACCGATTCTACCGCTAAAGGAAAACCTGATATCGAGGCAGTAGATGTTACTTCTCGAATTTCTACTTTAGATGGTATTTTAGATGTTACTACTAAACCAATTATTTTTGATGGAGATACTGGTGGGATAAAAGAACACTTTCAATTTACAGTTAGAACCTTGGAGAGATTAGGCATATCAGCGGTGATAATAGAAGACAAAATTGGTTTGAAAAAAAATTCATTATTTGGAAATGAAGTCGAACAGACTCAAGATACTATTGAAAATTTTAATGAAAAAATCAAAGCTGGAAAAGTAGCTCAAGTAACTGAGGATTTTATGATTATTGCAAGAATAGAAAGCCTTATTCTTGAGAAAGGAATGAAGGATGCATTAAAAAGAGCTAGAAGTTATATAAAAGCTGGTGCTGATGGAATTATGATACATAGCAGAAAGAAGAAAGCAGATGAAATATTAGAGTTTTGCGATGAATATAATAAATTTGAAGAACGGAAACCGCTTGTTGTAGTGCCTTCTAGCTTTGATTCAATATACGAGCATGAACTCTCAGAAAGAGGGGTCAATATAATAATTTACGCCAACCAGTTACTAAGAAGTGCTTACCCCGCCATGATTAAAACAGCTGAGTCAATACTGAAATATCAAAGGGCTCTAGAGTCAAGTTCTGGGATGATGTCCATAAAAGATATTCTTGAGCTCATTCCCGGAGGAAAATGATAAGTCCCAAAGAATTTTATGATTATTTAATAAAAAAAAATATCAACTTTTTTTCTGGAGTGCCAGACTCTCTTCTTAAGGATATTTGTGCTTACATTGATGATAATTCAAGAGTTAATCAGCATGTGATATCTGCAAATGAAGGTAATTCAGTGGCAATAGCTGCGGGTTACCACTTAGCAACTGGTAAAATCCCCATGGTCTATATGCAGAACTCTGGATTAGGAAATGCCTACAATCCACTAATTTCTCTTACTAGTAAAGAAGTATATTCTATTCCAATGTTACTAATGATTGGTTGGAGAGGAGAGCCCGGAGTTAAAGATGAGCCTCAGCATCAAAAGCAAGGTCAAGTAACGAAGAGCCAGCTTGAATCATTAGATATAGATTATTTAATTCTTGATTCAAATTCAAATCTAGAAGAAACCGTAAATTCATGTATTGAAAAAGCTACTAAGCAAAATTCACCTGTCGCAATACTTGTCAAAAAAAATACCTTTTCAAAATATAATTTAAAAAAAACTCATAAGTCTTCATCTCTGTTAACAAGAGAAGAAGTGATCAAGGAATTAATTAAATTATCTTCAGAAGATGATATTTTCATATCAACAACCGGAAAAACATCAAGAGAATTATATGAAATAAGAGATGGTTTAGGAATGGGTCAAAAAGATTTCTTAACCGTTGGATCAATGGGACACTCTTCATCAATTGCTCTAGGGATTTCAATTATTGAAACGAATAGAAAAATAATTTGTCTTGATGGAGACGGTGCGATGCTAATGCACCTCGGTGCTTTACCCATAATTGCTTCTATAAAACCTAAAAATTTAATTCATGTCCTTCTAAATAATTGCTCCCATGAATCTGTAGGCGGACAACCCACAGTTTCAGATAATATAGATTTCTCATTGTTATCAAAATCTATTGGATATGAAAATTTTTTTGAAGTTACCTGCTTGAGTGAATTATATGAATTATGGAATGAGGTTTGTGCCGTCAAAGGGCCAAGTTTTCTTCTAATAAATGTAAAAACATATTCTAGAGAGAATTTAGGAAGACCGGCTACTACTCCCATAGAAAACAAAAAAGGTTTTATGAATTTCTTAAATACTATTAGTGAAGAATCAAATTAAATTAGAAACCTTTGAAGATTTTTTTAATTCCAAGGTAATTCAGGGCAGCTCAAAAGTAAAAGAATTCTGTTCTGAGATTCCTAAAGGAAACATCTTAGTTATAACTACAAAGAGTTCACTTGAGA
>CACFIK010000002.1:0-85831 GCA_902566305.1 uncultured SAR86 cluster bacterium
CCTCTTTATTTAAAAAATAATTCACAAGGCGAATTTGTGTTTGATTACAGCTGGGCAAATGCATATTACCAACATAAGAAATATTATTACCCAAAGTTTGTTTCATCGATTCCATTCACGCCTGCAACTGGTCCAAGAATTCTATATTCCAAATTGAATGATAAAAAAAATACTGCTGAACAAATTTTTAAAGCTATACAGAAAGTATCTAGGGAAAACGAGATATCTTCTTGGCACATTCTTTTTCCAGAAGAAGATGAAAAAGATCTTTTTGAATCTCTTGGGCTCAGTACTAGAAAGAATGTTCAGTTCATGTGGAAAAATAATAACTATGAAAGTTTTGATCACTTTTTAGATTTTTTCTCCTCACGAAATAGAAAAAACTTAAAAAAAGAAAGAAGAAAAATTGCTGAACAAGATCTTGAGATAAAACGGTTTACAGGAAATCAAATATCTTTAGATGTTGTTGATGATTTCTATTCCTTCTATGTAGACACTCATCTGAGGAGAAGCGGCCATTCTGGTTACTTGAATAAAGATTTCTTTGAAGAGATAACGCAAACTATTGCTGACAACATATTAATAATCCTGGCATATAAAAATGGTCGAGCGGTTGCTGGCTCTTTCTTCTTTTATGATCAAAATAATTTATACGGAAGGTATTGGGGAGCATCTAATGATTATGATGCTTTGCATTTTGAGTGTTGTTATTACCAAGGTATAGATTTTTGTATTGAAAAAAACATCAAGAGATTTGATCCTGGCGTACAAGGCGAACACAAAATTAAAAGAGGTTTTGAGCCCACTTTTACATTTTCTTCTCACTGGATAGAAAATCATGATTTCAGCCTAGCTATAAGTGATTTTCTTCTCAGAGAAGACAAATATATTAAAGATTATCATCAAGATGCGAGCACTCTTTTACCTTTTAAGAACATATGACTTCTCAAAAGGAGCAACTTTCTTACCTTTTAAAGTCTGATAAGGACCTTGAGGAATTAATCAAATCTATTCCTAAAATAGTTCCATTTAAAAGAGAAAAAGGTTTTGAAGGATTAGTTAGATTGATATGTGAACAGCAATTATCTGTAGCTTCAGCAAAAGCCATCTTCGATAGATTGGCGAAAATAGTTTCGCCATTTGAGGCAAAAAACTTTTTAAAAGTTTCAAAGAAAGATCTGCAAAAAACAGGGTTAAGCAGACAAAAAATTGATTATTGCACTGAGCTTGCTAATGCATGCATTGCAGGAGATTTAGACTTTACAACCTTGCATAGGATGAATGACGAAGACCTCAGAAAGGAACTTTGTAAAATCAGAGGCATAGGTAAGTGGACAGCAGATTGCTACATGCTTGCATCTCTTAAGAGAGAAGATATCTGGCCAGTAGGAGACCTTGGTCTGCAAATTAGCGTACAAAAATTAAAAAAACTTCCTAATCGTCCTTCAGAAATGGAGCTTGAAGAAATTTCTGTTAAGTGGAAACCATATCGAACTCTTGTGGCAAATATGTTATGGAATTCTTATGATTGAGTTGAATTTTAGAATCTATTTTATAGACTGATTTGATGAAGGAATATCTCAAGCTGAAAAACCTGCATTCTTTATTTGAAAGAAACTTTTTTCTTTTGAATTCTCTTGTAGATGATTTTGATGAAAATAATAAGAAGGTTTTTGAGATTCCAATTAAAGATGAGAATAAAAAGGTCGCAATTAGTACAACTAAATTATCAAACTACACTTTTGATATTGAATTGAATATCAATATCAATCCAGTCGAAGAAAATACAACCTTTAAAGTAAGAGTTTATTTAGAAGCAAAGATGGCAGAGGTAATATCCCTCCAGAGTTTTCATAATAATCTAATTGATATTATTCCAACAGTTAAGAAATTCGGATTTCAGAGAGATGAGAGAACACAATGGAATAAATTTCTTAATGAATTTCTAGTATTTTGCGTAAAAGAAGGATTAGCTGAAAGTGATAATTTACCTGCACGGTTTCAATAGTTCTAGTTCTTCTTCAAAAGCACAGCTTTGTAAAAAATATCTCACCGACAAAGGTGTCGGCGATAAAATTTTAATTCCAGATTTACCGTTATCAACATATAAAGTTGTTAACCTCATTGAAATGTTGATATCTGAAAACGAAATTGTTGGTTTTATTGGTAGTTCAATGGGAGGATTTTATTCTTGTTATTTTGCTAATAAATATAATTTGAAAGGAGTTTATATAAATCCAGTCGTGGATGATCATTTACCCAGCATGCTTAATATTGTTGGCAGTTATGAAAACTTTAATAATGGGAAAAAAGATACATTCTCTATGAATGATTATGAAAATTTAAAAAAATATTCTACACCCATGCTTACATCACCTAAGAATCATTATCTTCTAGCCCAGGAGGGTGACGAAGTTCTTGATCAAAGACTTTCACTTAAGAAATTTAAGGATAGTAAAATTTCGTTTTCTAAGCATGGAAATCATCAATTTTTAGGTTTTGAGGATAAAATAGAGCAAATTTTTGACTTTTTGATCTAAAATAAAGCAAAATATGTATTAAATTGATACATTATTGCACTATTAATAATCACTGTTTCTGATAATTTAGCTCAGTTAAACATTAAGGAGTTAAAAATGTCAGACATGAAAACATATGAATATATTTGGTTAGACGGCTACGAGCCTGAGCCTTTTATGAGAAGTAAAGTGAAAGCAACAGAAGATGCTTCCCCTCCAGATTGGTCTTTTGATGGGTCCTCGACTCAACAAGCCGAAGGTGGAAGTTCTGATTGTCTTTTATTACCTGTGCAAACTTATTCAAACCCAAATGGGCACGATTTAGTTATGACACAAGTTCAATCAGCAGATCATACTACGCATTCATCCAATAACAGGGCTGCAGCTGCAGAGGTTGTTTCTGATGAATGGTGGTTTGGATTTGAGCAAGAGTTTTTCTTCACCGACCCTACTACTGGTGAACCTTTAGGGTGGGAAGATGGCGAACCTAGAGCGCAAGGAGAATTTTATTGCGGAGTAGGTGCTGCTAACGTAGTTGGAAGAGAAATATCAGATGCACATTTGCAAGCTTGCTTAGACATAGGGATAACACTAACAGGAACAAATGCAGAAGTTGCTTTGGGTCAATGGGAATATCAATGCTTTGGTAAAGGAATTAAAGCAGCTGATGATTTATGGGTTAGTAGATATCTTCTCTTCAAAACAGCTGAAGAGTATGGTGTTGGTGTAAATATCCATCCAAAACCTAAAACTGGGGATTGGAACGGATCTGGAATGCACACAAACTTTTCCAATGAGGCTATGCGAACTGGTGGTTCAGAGGATTTATTTAAATCAATGTGTGAAAAACTAGGCGAAGTCCATGAGGACGGAATTGCTGCGTATGGATCAGATAATGATATGAGACTAACTGGTCTTCACGAAACTCAAAGTATTGAGAAATTCTCATATGGGGTCAGTGACAGAGGAGCAAGTATACGTATTCCTGTTTACACGGTTGAACATAATTGGAATGGATACCTTGAGGACAGAAGACCTGCCTCGAATGCCGATCCATACAAAATACTTTCTCATATCGTTGGCACGTTAACGAAATAAGGCTTAAAAGCATATGTTAAAAACTTTGAAGTTAATCAAAGATTTAGAATCAAAACATTTTAGTCTGCGATTAACTTCAAAGTTTTAATTTGAAATAAAAAAGATGAAGAAGCTTCTGAAAAAAACAATGGAAAACATTTCTTCCAAAGTTTTGGTTGTTGATGAAAACTTAAATTTTGTTTTTGCAAGCAATGAAGCAGAAGCTTTTTTATTATTTGACTCAAAAAATAGTGAAGGCAAAGGTATTGAAAATATATTTTCTGAAAGCCCTAGCAATATGTTTGAACTCAAAAGACTTCTTGCTGAGAAAGATTCTCTTGAGAAGTCCAGAAGAAAAATTTATTTAAAAGGAGGTCTTGAGAAAGTTTGCACCTATGAAATTAATTTCTTCGAGATAGATTCAAAAAAATATCTACTTTATGAATTTTATGATGCTAATCAAACAAAGGAATTGAATAGGATGAAAAGACAAACTATTTCGACTGTCACAGCTACTTTTTCAAAGGGCTTAGCGCACGAAATAAGAAATCCTCTTAGTGGCATTAAAGGCGCTACTCAACTTCTTGAGCCAAAATTAAAAAATGATGATCTTAAGGAATACACGAGAATCATATTAAAAGAGACTGAAAGATTGAGTGATTTGGTTACGAAAATTCTAGATAGGCAGTTTGAAATCCAACCTGAAGATGTGAACATTCATACAATTCTTGAAACTATTCCAGAATATCTAGGAAGTATATCTAGAGATAAAATAGAGATAACTAAAGACTATGACCCAACTTTGCCTGATTTGAATATTGATTCATCGCTTATGACTCAGGTCCTATATAACTTGGCGAATAATTCAGTTGATGCCATGAGAACAACCGATCGAGAAAATAAAATTTCTCTTAAAACCAGAATACATTTTGGAACTTTCATCAACAGGACATTCCACAAAACCACTTGTGAGATATCCTTTATTGATAACGGTCCTGGTATTTCAGAAGAAATAATTGACTCAATATTTTTCCCTCTTGTTTCCAGTAAAGAAATTAAGTCTGGTTTGGGGCTCTCAATTGCTCAAGGAATAGTCAGTCAACATGGCGGAGCAATCGAATGTGAGAGTTCTTCTTCCGGCACAAAGTTCTCAATCTATTTGCCTTTAAAAATTGAAGATGAAGATGCAAAGGAAGCATCTAAAAAAGAAAATTATGAATCAGCATGAGGCAAGATAAAAAAATATGGGTTGCTGATGATGATGAATCCATTAGGTGGGTTCTAGAAAAAGGATTATCTGAAGCAGGTTTCGAAGTTTCTACTTTTGAAGATGGTAATGAAGTGGTTAATCAATTAGATATTGAATCGCCTAATATAGTTCTCACAGATATGCGTATGCCAGGTAGAGATGGGATGGATCTTCTTGATACTTTTAAAAATGAACATCCAAATATACCCATCATAATGATGACTGCTTTTTCTGACCTAGAAACAACTGTTAAAGCTTTTGATAATGGTGCCTGGGATTATTTAGCAAAACCTTTCGATATTCATACTGCCATATCAAAAATAGATAAAGTGATTAGCGAAAAAAAATCAGTGACTGTTTCGAATAAACAAATTGAAGAGATTTTGCCTGAAAAAGAAAAAACAGTAGATAGATCAGAAGCTATGCAAGACCTTTTTAACGCTATTGGAAAGTTAATGTTTGTTCTTTCACCGGGACAAGATTTAAAAGAAAGCGACCTTCATAAACAACTATTTATTCAAACTGAAAAAGAAGAGCAAAATTGGGAAGAGATTCTTGAAAGCTGGGCAGAAAAACAACTTTCCAAAGGGGAAGATCATCTATTAAATGTAGCTACTCCAATTTTTGAAAGAACAATGATTAATGTGGCTTTAAAGTCCACTAGAGGAAATAAATCTGAAGCTGCTAAGCTGCTAGGCTGGGGAAGAAATACCTTAGCTAGAAAAATACAAGAGCTAGATATTTAACTAATTCACAATAGGAAAGCCCTCGCTTTTCCATGCGTTAATACCTCCGTTAATCACATAAACCTCTTTCAAATCTTTTTTAAGGCTGGATGCAATTTTTGAAGAATCAGTGCCTTGATTACAAACAAATATTACTGGGTTATCTAAATCTCCTTTTAAAGCACTGATGCAAGAAGCGTTATCTTTGTTAACGTTAACTGCATTGGGAATTGTTCCTTTGCTAAATTCAATGGCACTTCTGACATCTAAAACTCTAGCTTTTTGTTTATTTATCATAATGGTTGCAGCTTGAGGCTCAATTTTCGATGCTCTTTTTGATTTTTCAAACAATATTAAAGCTGCAATAGATATAATAAGAGGTATCTCGATGTACCAATTTTCAATTACGAATTGAATGAAGTATTCCATGGGAGCGTATATTAAACCGTAAGCTTAGAAGAAACTATGTCTCAGTCAAAAAAAATTTCTACTTTAGTTCTTGTTAGGCACGGACAAAGTCAATGGAATAAAGAAAACTTATTCACAGGTTGGAAAGATCCAGATTTGACTGAAAAAGGAATTGAAGAGGCTATTAATGCCGGTAAAAAAATAAAACAAACTAACACTAATTTTCACTTACATTTCACTTCAAAACTAAAAAGAGCTCAAAGGACAGGTAATCTCATCATGCAAGAGCTTGGAGAAGATATCCCCACGTCTGAAAATAAAGCCCTTAACGAAAGAGACTATGGAGATTTATCTGGATTAAATAAAGACGATGCGAGAAAAAAGTGGGGAGATGAACAGGTTCATATTTGGAGAAGATCTTATGATACCCCTCCTCCAGGAGGAGAGAGTCTCAAAAATACAGCTGAAAGAGTTTTGCCATACTTTGAAAATATTATTTATCCAGAATTAAGAAATCAGAAAAATATTTTAATTTCAGCTCATGGTAATTCTCTTAGAGCTTTGATTATGTATCTAGAGAAAATATCTGAGGATAAAATAGTAAAGCTTGAGATCGATACTGGACAGCCAATTGTCTATAAACTGGATGAAGATCTTCAAGTAATTTCAAAAGAGATTTTATAACCTTACTTCGATACCCTTGGAAGCTAGGCCATCTTTGACCTCTGCAATAGTAATTTCCTTTTGGTGAAAAATACTGGCTGCGAGGACAGCATCTGCTTTTCCATCGGTTATCCCTTCTATCATATGATCAATACTTCCGGCTCCTCCTGAAGTAATAAGCGGGATACTCAAATCTTTTGCAATTGAGGAAGTAAGTTCATTATCAAATCCTATTTTGGTGCCATCCCTATCCATGGAAGTAAGAAGAATTTCTCCTGCACCCTCACTTTCAACGATTTTTATCCAGGCTGATGTCTCGAAAGCAGTCTTATTTTTTCCTCCATGAGTGTAAACATAAGATTTTTCTCCTTCTCTCTTTGAATCAACCGCAACAACAATGCATTGAGAACCAAATTTCTTTGCTGCATTCCCAACCAAAGACGGATCAAGGATAGCAGAGGTGTTTATCGATACTTTATCTGCTCCCTTTTCAAGTAATCTCTCTATATCTTGTAATTTGCTAACTCCTCCACCAACAGTTAAAGGAATAAATACCTGCGAAGCTACAGCTTCAACTGTAGAAAGAGTAGCTGATCGATTTTCATAAGAAGCATCTATATCTAAAAAACATAGCTCATCAGCTCCTTCTGTATTGTATCTTTCTGCTGTTTCTACAGGATCTCCTGCATCGATAATATTTTCAAAGTTAATACCTTTAACGACTCGTCCCGCTCTGATATCAAGACAAGGAATGATTCTTACAGCTAATGTCATATTAAGAAATTAAATTTAATGCCTCATCTAAAGAAAAGGTATTTTCGTATAATGCTTTGCCAGAAATCACTCCCGAGACGCCTTTAATTTTTTTTAATTGAATTAAATCTTCCAGAGAAGATACACCACCGGATGCGATAACGGGCAATGAGGTATTGCTTGTTAATTCAGTTATTTTTTCCAAATTAGGTCCATTGAGCATTCCATCTCTATCTATGTCTGTAAAAATAATAGAGTTAATGGGTAAATCATTAAACTTTTTGACCAAATCTATCCAATAAACTCCTGAATCTTCTGTCCAGGCCTCTGACTTAACATAGTCATTCTTTGTATCCAGCCCAAAAATAATTTTATCTGGATAAGAGGAAGCAATGTCGTGAAATAAAATAGGATCTTTGACAGCAAGACTACCTAAAATGATTTGATCGATGCCAGAATTTAATGCGCGCTCAATTATTTCTTTATTTCTGAAACCTCCCCCTACTTGAAGGGAAACTTTTGGTAATTTCTTTTTAATATCATCAATGATGTTCAATATTAAAGACTGGCCTTTCTTTGCTCCGTCTAAATCAACTATATGAATTCTGTCTATTCCATATGAATACCAATGTTCGGCAGCTTGGACAGGATCATCAAAATACTTAACAGTAGAATTTAGATCACCTTTTGTAAGCCTTACACACTTCCCATCTTGGATATCAATAGCTGGAATAATTTTCATTAAGGATTCCATTTAAGAAAATTATCAAAAAATTTTAATCCCGCCTCTCCACTCTTCTCAGGATGGAATTGGGTAGCAAAAATATTTTCATCTCCAATAGATGAAATAAACTCAATACCATGATGAGTGGTAGAAAAAGATTTTTCCTCATCGAAGTCTTTTAATAAATACGAATGCACAAAATAAAATCTTGTGTCATTTTCAATGTTTGTAAATAAGTCATGATCTTGTTTTATAAAGACCTTGTTCCAACCCATGTGAGGAACCTTTATAGGCAAATCAGGGGGAAACATTGATATTTCATTTTTGTAAAAACCATATCCCTGAGTATCTCCCTCTTCACTTTTTGAAAAAAGAACTTGGAGTCCTAAACAAATGCCCAAAAAAGGTTTTTCTTTCAACTGTGTTCTTAAATCTTCAAACAGCTCGATTTTCTTTAAATGAGACATTGCGGAACCCAGAGAACCTTGACCAGGGAAAATTAGTTTATCCACTTCCTTGAGCTTATTGGGCTCGTCAATTATGAGGGTATTAGCTCCCAGATATCTAAGACTTCTATCTATGGAGTATAAATTACTTGCTCCGTAATCTATTATTCCAACTTTCATACTCAAAGAAGTTCTTTGGTAGACGGAAGCCTATCTTTTTTAGCATCGTCCATTGAGCACGCTTGTTTTAAAGCTAAAGCGAAAGCTTTAAATATTGTCTCTGCTTGGTGATGAGCATTTGCCCCTTTTAGATTATCAACGTGGATGGTTGCTAGGGCTTTGTTAGTAAACCCATGAAAAAATTCTTCCAACAATTGCAAATCAAAATCATTGATGAATTCTCTTTTAAATTCAACATCCCAAAATAATCCTGGTCTTCCAGAGAAATCAACAACAACTCTAGATAAAGATTCATCTAGTGGTGCGTAAGCAGAGCCAAACCTTTTGATTCCTTTTTTATCGCCTAAAGCAGAGTTAAAGGCTTCGCCTAGAATTATTCCAATGTCCTCAACAGTGTGATGTGCATCGATCTCAAGATCGCCTATAGCATTAAGCTGTAAATCAAAGTCACCGTGTCTGACGAGTTGATCAAGCATATGAGCAAAAAAAGGTAATTCCACGGATAAGTCTGCAGAACCGCTACCATCTAAATTAAGAGAAAGCTTTATTTGCGTCTCTTTAGTATTTCTTTCTAAGTCTATTGATCTCATAAAACGAAAGCAGATTATATATTATCAATGGAGGTAGAATATCTTAATTATGAAATTTTCAGAAAGAATCATCGAGTGGCAAAACTTGCACGGTAGGAATAATTTGCCATGGCAAACGAATGATCCTTATAAAGTCTGGGTTTCTGAGATCATGCTTCAACAAACTCAAGTTTCCACGGTTATTCCCTTCTACGAAAATTTTATGAAATCATTTCCAAATGTTTTAACTTTATCAAAAGCCAATCTAGATGAAGTTCTCAAAAATTGGGCTGGTTTAGGCTTTTATCGAAGAGCGAGAAATCTTCACCAAACTGCAAAAATAATCACAGATAAATATCATCAAGTATTTCCTGATAATTATGAAGATTTAGTTGCTCTTCCTGGGATTGGAGAGTCAACAGCTGGAGCAATCCTTGCATTAGCCTTCAATAAGAAAGGAACTATCCTTGACGGGAATGTCAAAAGAGTTGTTTCAAGATATCTTAATGTAGAAAACAATCCACGCGAGTTAAAAAAATCCATCAAGCCTTTTTTGTATCAGAATTCTCCAAAAACGAATTATCGAAGTTTTGGACAAGGCATGATGGATTTGGGCTCTCTCATTTGCATGAAAGAAAAACCAAAATGTGATCTATGCCCCATTCAAAAAACTTGCTTAAGTTTTAAAAAACAAGATTTCATCAAAACTAAAAAGAATACAATCACTAAAACTCAAGAAAGTTTTCATTGGTTTATTTATCAGAAAAATAACAAAGTCATGCTTTGTAAAAATCCTGATGAAGGTATTTGGCCAAACCTATGGGTGTTTCCCAAGCGAGAATTGTTTCAGACAAAGCAAAATATAAATGAACTGCCAAGCTTCAAACATTCCTTATCTCATAAAGACTTCCACATATCACCTAGAATAATTAATATTCCTGATGATATGGAAACTGATGATGAAAAAACTATTTGGATTGAAAAAAATAAAATTGCTAAATTGGGTGCACCTAAGCCAGTATTGGATATCGTTAAAAAAATTTTGAATCAAAATGACAAAGGTTTACTGTAAAAAATATCAAGAAGAGCTTCCCGCATTAGATAGGCCTCCCTACCCTGGTCCTAGGGGTGAAGAAATATTTAATAACGTTTCAAAAAAAGCTTGGATGGAGTGGTTACAGCTCCAAACAATGCTCATAAATGAAAAGCAATTAAATCTTGCTGAAAAAGAAACGAGAGATTATTTGAATGATCAACTTGATAAATTTCTCAATAATGGTGAAGTTGATAAACCGGTTGGTTTTAAACCAGTTGAATAACTCATGGAAGATTTAGTTAAAGAACTTAACCTAAAGGAAAAAATTCTTTTGCTATCAGGTTTCAATAATTGGTACACCAATAAAATTGAGAGGCTAGACATACCAAGTATCAAAATGTCTGATGGTCCTAACGGAGTCAGAGGAGACGGAACCTCAGGTAAGACTTCAGCGTGTTTTCCTTGCCCTATTCTAATGGGATCAACTTGGAATAAAGAACTGCTTGAAAAAATAGGTGTCGCTTTAGGAGAAGAAGCCAGAGATAAGGATGTTGATGTCTTGCTCGGTCCTACCATTAACCTTCATAGACATCCTTTAGGTGGAAGACATTTTGAAAATTATTCTGAAGATCCTTTGCTGGTAGGAAAACTTGCAACTGCTTATGTCAAAGGCGTTCAATCCCAAAAAGTTTCCGCTTGTTTGAAGCACTTTATTGCAAACGATACTGAATTTGAGAGACATTCTGTAAGTTCTAATGTAGACGAAAGAACACTTCGAGAAATATATCTTCTGCCTTTCGAAATGGGTGTAAAAGATGGTGATGCTAAGTCAGTGATGTCTGCATACAACCGACTGAATAATATTTTTTGCAGTTCCCATAAAGAAATTCTTATAGACATCTTGAAAGAAGAATGGAAATTTGACGGTTATGTAGTAAGTGATTGGGGAGCGGCATTGGAAACTGTTGAAAATGCTAACGGTGGCCTTGATCTTGAGATGCCAGGACCAGGAAATGCATGGGGTGAAAAGTTGCTGCAAGCTGTAAATGAAGGTCTAGTGGATGAAAAAATAATAGACGATAAAGTACATAGAATTCTATCAGTAGGAAAATTCTCAGGAAGGTTTGATTCTCCACAAAACAAACCTGAAAAAAGTAACGTTAGAGATGCTCATAATAAACTTCTCAGAGATGTAGCCTGCGAAGGTATGGTTTTACTCAAAAACGATAATCTCCTGCCATTGAATCATAATCAAATCTCAAAGGTTGCAATCATTGGTCCTAATGCGAAAAACAGTCAAATTATCGGTGGCGGTAGTGCAAGTCTAAAACCCCATTATCAGGTTCACCCATTTGATGCATTGAATGAAAGGTACAAAGATAAATTTGCGATCACTTATGCAAAAGGAGCAAATACGAATAAATATTTACCTAAATTAGATGAGAGGCTTTTCTCAAATTCTGAAGACGGTTTTTTGGTTGAGTACTTTGATAAAGAAATTGACGAATCTAATCTTATATCCACAGAAGTTCTGAAAGGAAATCGATACTGGGTGTTTGAAGGTTTTGCTAAAAACATTATCAATAAAGAGGAACGACCTCATATCATCGTAAGATTTTCTTGTGACTACACTCCGGATATTTCAGGTGATCATGAATTTGAAATTTTTGGTATAGGATTGAGTAAATTGAAGATTGATGGAGAGGTTCTTGTTGATAATTGGAATGAAACCTCTCCAGGTGAGGCTTTCTTCTCTTTTGCGACAGCTCCAAAAAGACAATCCATTAACCTCAACAAAGATCAAACTTACCGTTTTGAAGTTGAGTATTTTTTTGAAGGTAGATTTCCTGCAATTCAGTTCGGATGCAAGCCACCAGAGGCAGTAGATCTCTTGCAGGAAGCAAAAAAAGCCGCTCAAGAAGCTGATGCAGTCATTCTAGTTATTGGCACTAATTCAGATTGGGAAACGGAAGGAAATGATAGGGCTGACTTAGGATTGCCAGCAAATCAAGATGAGTTGGTAGACGCAGTCTTGGCTGAAAATCAAAACACTGTGGTGGTAATCAATTCAGGATCGCCGGTTTCGATGCCTTGGGAAGATCAATCTAAAGCAATACTTCAATCTTGGTTTGGCGGCCAAGAATATGGAAATGCCCTAATGGATATTTTATTTGGTGAAGTTAATCCTTCTGGGAAGCTCCCTACTACCTTCCCAAAAAGAATTGAAGATACTCCCGCTTTTTCCTGTTATCCGGGCGAGAATTCGCAAATGGACTACGAAGAAAAGCTATTGGTTGGACATCGATGGTACGAAAGAAAAAACATCAAGTCCCTCTTTCCTTTCGGGCATGGATTGTCTTATACCGATTTTTCCTACGGAGATCTTGAAATATCAGTAGGCGATAACGCAGACGTAGTTTGTAGATTCAACATTGAAAATATCGGCAATATGGATGGTCAAGAAGTAGCTCAGTGTTATGTATCGTATGAAAGTAGCCCAAGTGATGAACCCATAAAAAGTCTTCAGTCATTCAAAAAAGTATTGATTGAAAAACAAAAAAAACAAGAAATTGAAATTCACCTTAACGCCAGAAACTTCTCTTATTGGGATGTTAAAGACAAGGATTGGAAAATAAGACCTGGCAGTTATTCGATTGAAATAGGGTCTTCTTCAGAAAAAATAGAACTTAGCGAAACGATTACGCTAGGAAATTAGCCAATCCAGCTGATCTTCACTCAAATTTATCTTTGAAGCCTGCATACAGCTTTCCGATTCGTATATAGACCTTGGTCCAACCAGTGGAAATATGTTTGGGTGTTTGTTCAATACATAGGCAAGCGCTAATTCAATGGGGAGACAACCTAATTCTTCTGCTAGTTCAAAACATTTATCTCTTCTTAAAAGGTTTGCTTTGCTGTGCCAAACTCTTTTTTCCTCTTCCAGAGTGGGATTAGCAAAATGCTCAGCTTTAGGAAAAAGGTCTTTTTCTAGAAAAAAACCTCTAGCTTGACTCGACCAAGGAAAAAGAAAAATGTCGTTCTCAATTAAATAGTCTAGGAATTCTTCATGACAGTGGACACAACCTGGCCATACTGGTTCGTTCATGTTGGCTAAACTAAAATTGTTGCTTAAAACTTTGAACCCTACTTTGTGGTTGTTCTGCGCAAATTCATTAGCCTCACTGAATCTTTCTAAGGTCCAATTTGATGCGCCAAGATAAGATATGAGTCCTTCATCACGAACTTCATTAAGAGCATCAATAAATTCACCGCTAGGGATATCTGCATTATCTCTGTGCAAACAATATATATCCATGCGATCGAGCATGAGTCTATCGAGTGATTCTTCTAATTGTGGCTTTATAAACTTGGGTTCACAATCAGGAGTATGCGCCCCCTTGCCTAGCACCATTACATCTTTAGACAAGTCGTTAGTTTTAATCCACTCACCGAGGTATTTGTCAGATTTTCCAAAATTATAGATGTAGGCAGTATCAAAAATATTGCCTCCGTTTCTATAAAAATGATCAAACATAGTAGAAGCATGAAGTTGAGAGGTTTGATTGTCACAACCAAATACTATTCGAGAGCCTTCTTTAGAAATCTCTTCGAAGGCTGATTTCTTTATATTTTCAACAGCCGAGTAGTCGTAACTAAATATTGGCGAACTTTGCGGAGTGTTTTGGGGATACTTGACGCCTGTTTCAACGTACCATCTTTCTAACCACAGCATGTTCCCAAAAGTATCTTTGTGAGACATCGCTTCAGATTCTAGATTTCCTTGAAGAATGCAATCAGATGCTTCATTAATTTCTCGAGTAAATAAACCAACATCGTCAACTATGGGAATTTCAGATTCTTTATTATTTAGGGTTAATTTAATGGACGATTTACCATCCTGAAATTGACCGCAATGCCAAGGTTGAGAAACTTCTAGTTTTGAATCACCTGATTCTATGATCAAGTCATTTGCATATTCGTTAACAATGGCAGTTTTAATTTCCGCCTGAATTTTGTCATTAAAGGTAATCTTTGCCGTTGAGTCTGCATCTACACCTGTGGAATCTAATTCACCGGATACTTCCATGCTGATCGGGTCAAGGAAAGGCTTGTCATCAATTGTGCCGGCTATTAGTCTGGCCATGGATAGAGGGTAACAACCTACATCTAGGATAGCGCCGCCCGCTAAGTCAGGATTTCTTAATCTATGATCTTCTGGAACCGGAGCATTGAAACCAAATGAACTGGAAATAAGAACCTTATTATCCTGAAAGTGTTCTTTCACTAATTTTAAAATCTCATGAGTTTGAGGATGTGTCCTGTACATGAATGCTTCCATTAAAAAGACCTTTTGCTTTTTAGCCTCATTCATAAGAACCATGGCTTCGGTTGAATTAACAGTAAGCGGTTTTTCGCATAAAACGTGTATAGATCTATTTATTGCCTCCATGGAGTAATGAAAGTGTGTATCGTGTGGCGTAGCTACGTAAACAGCATCAATTTCAGAATCAAAAAAAGATTCTTGGTCAGTAAACGGTTGTATCTGATGTTTTTCTGCAAAAGCATTTACCTTTTCTTCATTTCTTCCAAGAACACTTTTGAGTTCAGAGTTTTCTGAATATTTTATTGAATGAGCAAAGGCGTTAGCTATGCTTCCGGCTGCAATGATTCCCCACTTCACTTTTAATTTAGACATTATGCGTTCCTCTCTTTTATTCTCTGTAAAAGCTCGCCATGAAACTTTGTGCTTATTGGATAAAAGTACATCAATACTAGACTAATTATAATTCCACAGATAGGTATCCAACTCATCATAAACTTCATTCCAGATATGGTTTCTTCTGATTGAATTTGGTTGGGTTCAAACCCTATGCCCGATAATAAAAATCCTAAGATTAAAGCCGCCACAGCTATCGATGATTTCTGTGCAAATGTCATAAAACCATAAAGAGATGATTCAGTTCTGATGCCGCTTTTCCACTCGCCGTATTCAACTGTATCAGGCAACATTGACCAAAAGAGAACCCCTCCAGCCCCGTTTCCAACTCCGATCAGTGCTAAAAGGATCAATAGCTCATTTAAAGATGCAATTGGATAATAGAAAAATAATAAAAGACCTATGAAAGCGATTGTCATTGAAATTAACCAGGTCTCCCTTTTTCCAATTTTTAATGCCAAATACGCCCAAAAAGGTAAAGATAAAAACGAGGCGCCGGAACTTACCCCTAGGATCAATCCCTGATGTTCATGCAGTTCTAGTCCGTACTTAACAAAATAAATTAAATTTTTGTTAAACATGACTCCGGTTGAACCTAAGATGAGAATGCAGCCGAAAACTATCCAAAAAGGATAATTGGTTGCCACGGTTTTGGTAATTGATACAAAGTTGGGAAGATTGGAGGTAACTATTTCATCGACCTTCTCGCGAACTGAATAAACCGTTACAGATAATAGAGCAATAGCAATCAAACCAGAGATTATTGCGAGCCAAAGAAAACCAAAAGCTTCATCGGCTCCGCCAAAATATGCAATCAACGGAAACGCTAAAGCAGACATTGAAAGTGTTCCAAATGAAGCACTTATCATTCTTGCGGTCGTTAATTTTGTGCGCTCATTGCTGTCGTTGGTAATTCTGGCTGTCAATGATGAGTAAGGAACACTAACAATGGTGAAGCAACTTCTGTGAATTAAATTAACCAGTATCAAGAATAAAAACAAAACAGTACCTTCAAAAGGAGGCACCCAAAAGAGCAAAACAAACGATAAGGCTAAAGGTATCGATCCATAATAAATAAAGGGACGATAGCTGCCCATTTTTGTTTTGGTCCTTTCGGCTAAATACCCCATGAACGGGTCGGTGATCGCATCCCAACCAATTCCCAGAGCATAAATCCAACCAGCTAAAATTGGAGAAATGCCAACCACGTCGGTATAGAAATATAAAAGATAAAGACCGATACCGCTCCAGTAAAGGCAAATGGCGTAGTCACCAATACCGTACCCTGCCCTTACTCGGTTTGTTAAAGTTTCTGAATTCATCCCCTGCTCATAATACTTTAAATATTCTAATTTCTATCGATTAATCGATTGCGCTTAACTTACGATTCTTCTAATATTGTGCGCTCGATTGCCCAGATAGCTCAGTTGGTAGAGCAAAGGACTGAAAATCCTTGTGTCGGTGGTTCGATTCCACCTCTGGGCACCATTACTACAGCATTCTTATCAATTCAATTGGTGAACAGTTGGTGAACAGGTGCTTTACTGTTCACCAATACTTAAGAATTATCAAATTTTTTCAAAATAAAAATACTTTAGTAATGAATTTCTATTTGCTCTTGTTGGCATGTGACCATCAATCAATCTAAGCAATGCGATCATTTGATAAGATTATTGGATGAAGATAGTTACTTGGAATTGCAATCTCAATCTAGCAAAAAAATATGAACATTTAGAATCTATTGGTGCAGATATTTGCATTATCCAAGAATGTGAAAAATTGAAAAAAGATTATTTTCCGAACTCAGAATTTTATTGGACAGGGAGAAATGAAAAAAAAGGGTTAGGTGTTCTCATAAAAAATGGGAATGCTGCTTTAGATCCTTCCCATAATCCAAATTTAATAAACTTTCTTCCTATTAGATCTGATAACTTAAAAATACTTGGGGTGTGGGCATACAACCACAGAGCAAAAAAGTTTGGTGATAATGTTAGTGGTGAAACAATTAATGCAATTGAGTTCTATAAAGAATGGTTGTCAGATGGAGAGTTGCCATGCGTATTTGGGGGAGATTTCAATAATTCAGTTATTTGGGACAAACCTAATAATAAGAATAACTTTCAGAACATAAACACTCATTTAGAGAGTTTGGGGTTTACTAGTGCATATCATGAAAATATTGATGATGATTTTGGTTGTGAAGAATCAGCAACTTTTTTTCATACTAAACAGGAGTCAAAGAAATTTCATATCGATTATATGTATTTGAAATCACTGAAATGTAATTCAGTTGAAGTGGGTAGATATGAAGATTGGATAAAATTAAGTGACCATGTGCCAGTTAGGGTTGAGGTAGATGCTTTATGAAAATAGTCACATGGAATCTAAACTCAAGGACAAATAAAGCAACACTTGAAGGTCAATCTAATTTCTTAAATTCTAAAGATTATGATGTGATAACTTTGCAAGAAGTTACTCTTAATTCAGAAATATTTTTTAAGGAAGCATTTAAAGACATGTTTGTTTTGTCATCATTTGACCTCGTAAGAGATAAATCTATTTTGGTAGATAAAAGGAAATATGGACAATTAGTTATCTCAAAAAAACCCATCGAGTTTATTTCAGAGCAATGCAAAGATATACCCTTTCCAGAACGACTTCTTTCATGTTCTATTTTAGAAAGTAGTATTGAGATTCATACTACCCATGTGCCTCCAGGTTCATCTAATGGTGTTATTAAAGTAGAGCATTTTGAAGGTCTATATAAATATCTGTATAAGAGATCAGATAAAAAAAAGATATTAACGGGGGACTTTAACTCTCCTAAGTTGGAACTTGATACTGGAGAGATAGTGACATGGGGTCAAAAAATTAACTCTGCGGGAGAACCAAAGATATCTATAAATCCCAAGTGGAAACATCAGTGTTCAGGTGAAAGATGGGATATTGCAGAAAGAAATATTATTCAAAATTGTGCCCAACTTGGTCTTCAAGATGCTTTCAGGGTCAAAAATGGTTATGGAGTTCACTCAGGAAGTTGGTTTACTAATAAGGGAGTGGGAAGAAGATATGACCATGTCTTTTCATCCAAAGATATTGCTATTAAGGATGCATTTTATGAGCATGCACCAAGAAATAACAAACTTAGTGATCACTCTCCACTAGTTGTAGAATTGAGTATCCGTTGATTTCTCGCATGAACAAAATCCATTAACCGTGACTTATAGGATAAATATTCGTTTTTATTTCTTGGTAAAGGTTCAGTTTCGAAGTTATCAAATTTGCTCCAGAATTTTATAGAAAAGTAATCTCCTCTCACTAGATCTTGTAAGAGAAAGAAATCAACATAACCCTTAAAATCAATGAACAGTTCAAAGAAATTTGTATTTCTGACAAAAACATCAGTTAAAGGACTTTGTTCACCTAAATAAAATCTTCTTATACATTCAAGAGTTAAATCAAACCTATCTTGTATTTTGTGATTAACCCCTCTCGCACCATTGATAGTCATTTTGTTATTTATTCTTTTTGCTGGGAAGACTATATATGCACCAATAGTGCTACAGAGAGAGAAAAAACTATTAATTTCGTCATGACTTATTTCATCAATGATATGTGACATCTTTTTTGTTCTGCTATAAGTATGCCCAATAGAGTCACTAGATAAGAAAAATTCTCCTAATGAAGATTTATGATGCAGTAGTTTTGGAGTATCTAGATCAAGATAAAATTCTTGATTATTTGGAAGAGATTTACTCCAAAGATACTGATGATATTGTCGCAATGTTGGACTATAGGAATCAGGATCTTTGCATTGAGGAGTATCAGAGTAGACATTAAAGGTTATATCAATGTGCGTCATACTATTGTCCTCTAATTAGTATGATTGTTTTTCAGGAATAACTCCTCTTACTCCACCTCTTGGATCACTCATATCTCCATTTCTCCTTGGAATTAGGTGAACATGACAATGCATTACAGTCTGACCTGCATCGGAACCATCGTTAATTCCAATATTAAATCCTGTTATAAGGTTGTCTTGTTCCATGAGTTCTTCTCTCTCTAGTTCAAGAAGATCAAATATTGCCTCTTTCTCATTCTTTTCTAGGTCAAAAAATGATTGAACATGTCTTTTAGGAATAAATAATGAATGTCCCTCTGTTACAGGATATAAATCCTTAAAAGACAGAGCAAAATTATTTTCTTTCTCTACTCTTGATTGCTCTAAATTACAAAAAATACAATCTTTCAAATTGACTCTCCAAATATCTCTGATGGTTCCCATTTTATAGGAATATGACTTACGGCATTGTTAAACATCTTTTGTAGGAAATCTTTTCTTTCTGTATCTATTTTGCCAGTTTGATTAATAATTGTTTCTCTTAAGGGGTGATGACTTTCAATATAAAAATTATTCCTTTTATTCAATGCCTCCAGATAGTTAATTTTAGGTATTTTTTCAAATTTTCCTCTAGATCCCCTATTACATTCACGGCATGTCAAAACTAAATTCCAAATTTGATCAACCTCAAATAGTCCATAATCTTTTAATATGTGAGGGAAGAAATGATCTACATCACATGAATTTTCATTTCCTTGCTGAATTGAAATATGTTTGTAGCAATAAAAACATTTGCCTTTTTGATAACCATTTAGGGCATCTCTTGAGGAAGTTACATTTTGTCTTCTTTTCTTATCATCTAATACAAAAAGACATTCATCCTCATCATCATTAATAATTTCTAATAATGATGGATTCACATTCAATGAGATTGCTGTTTCCCAAAGACTCCATCTAGACTCTGCCTCATTTTTTAAATTTCCATAAATGTCTTTCTCTTTTAATTTATAAAAATTGTCTGTGAGGATAATAGATTTGTTCTCTTTTCTGTTGTCTGTAAAAAATCTAGTTGTTTCTTCTCTAGCAACTATGTGAAATGCATCAATCACATTAACAAAACCCATTCTTATTGTTATTTGCTTTAATTCTTCTTCATTAATCTCTGCATTATTGAATCTTTTGCATGCATCTAAGAACTTACTAGTTTTTGATGTAACTTGTTTTTCATTCTTTATTAAGTGATCACATATATTTTTTGCAAATGGAACTGCCAGATTTTCAATTTCTATTTCTGATCTGGAAGTATCAATCTCAAGAAGTGACTTTGCTAGAGCAAATTTATATGAGGCAACATTTCTTCCAAGCAGGATAATTGACCTCCATGAGGTATCAAGACTTGGATCTTTATCTACAAATAATTGCATGTATTAAATTTCTGTTCACCTAATCAAATTATAGCAACGGATGCTCAATGTTATTGGTGAACAGTTAGGTGAACAGAAGCGTCTGTAACATGCAATAATAAAGGGTTTCTATCCTCGAGTCATGCACTGAAAATCCTTGTGTCGGTGGTTCGATTCCACCTCTGGGCACCATATATTATAAGGGTTTCAGCGTTTTCGTTGTTTCCCTTTTTTATAAATGTGAACCTAGTGTGAACCATTTATTTTAAAAACTCCCCTTTTTTACACATTGTCACCCTAGGCAGGTCGCCCCCCCCAGTACCCCCCATGTATATGTAGTGCTCAAACATTTTAGGAAGTTTTGGGATGTAAACTAGATTAGTAGATGTTTCATAATATTCAAACTATCCAAACAAAGGTTGAAGTTCTAAGTTTTTAGTTTTTAGTTTTAACTTACAGTAATTGTCATGAGTGTTTTGAAGTAAGACTTTGAAAATAAACTTTTTCAAATCAATACTGCATTCCAAGTAATACAACTCAGAAAATTTATGAAAGACTCGAGTCGATGGAGCTGTGTCTATTCCTTGTTCACTTATAAACTTTTTTACCCACCATTTAATGCTGCCATTCTCATGGAAGTAACCCATATCAACAAAGACCTCTCCTTGTTTATCAAAAACTTTGGTTTCCCCGTTAGCGATATAGCCCATGAACTCTCCGTCTATGAAAACTTTCCATTTAGAAAAAGCATCAAAGGTACTCCATCTTCTTTTAATTTCAGTCCTTGAGATTAAGTTTAAAGTCTCCAAACTTGAATCACTTTTGAGGATTTGTGTTGTTAGGTGTTTCATTAATTTATTAGCTTAACCCGAGAAGAAAAAATACAAAATTACTGGACCAGAAGCCATGAAAAGAATTATTGAGGGGATTGAGAAAAGAATTTCGGTTATCCTATCTAAACTTTTTTCGTTCACTGCATTTAAAGGAAGGGTTATTATCAGAATCCAACAGTAGGCAACAAATAGTGACCCTAATCCAAAAACAAAAATCCCATAAAAAAGAAAGGTAAGAAGCATTATTCCATCCGCAAAAAAAGAAGCGAGATTTTTAATTTCATCCCAATAAAGAATATTGATTTCATATGAAATTGGGGTAGATAATACTTCCACAATTGAACCAAAGTTATAAATCAAAAGAGCAATGAAAGACAATGCAAAAAGAGGACCTATAAATTTGTTAGCCCTTTCTACGCCAATTAAGAATTCAAGAACTACTACAATCAAAGCTGTGGGTAAAAAAGAAATAAAAATACCAATAAGAAAAAAAGCTATAGGACCAATAATCCTATAAAAAACTAGGTCAGAAAAGAAACCTTCAATACCACTTGCTAGTTCATAAATAAATCCAATAAATATTAGTGCAAAGATATATAAAAGAGTTATACGTAATTTTTGTGGAATGCGTAAGAGAGCTTTTTGTATTAGATTTGGCACTTCAACTCGGAAATTTCCTTTTTAAATCCTCATCCTCTGGCCAAGGTTCTGCTTTACACAAACGAATAAAGTCTTTGTAAGCTTTTTCAGTCAGGATTTTTTTAATAAACGCACTGCCCTTTTCAAAGAACAGCTCGTTCCTTTTATAATCATCTGCTTTCAGAGTGCTCCCTTTCCAGTGACCATCCAAGCACATATAAGAAACTGAAACAGTTTCTATTAACGTTCTTAAGTGTGTCGGCAAGAAAGCAATGTCATCGTATGGTTCAAAACCTTCGTAGTTAGCAAAGTCACTGATGAACTTACAATGGATATCTACTTGTCTGTTTAAATCATTCATACCCATTTACCCATTTCTTCTAATCTAGCAACTATTTCCATGTAATCGAAGCCTTGTTCTCTTGCAAAGTTTAAAAGTGACTTATCCCTTTTCAATTGATTACAAGAGATACATACTGGCACTAGATTGCTTTCTTCGGATAGACCGCCTCTAGCAACAGGAATGATATGGTCAACGTGAACATTCTCGGGTTCATTAAGATTATTGCAATAAGGACAAGTGAATGACTCTTGAATTTCAGAACGCATATTCAAAGCAATTGTCTGACCTTGCTGCCTTTGTCTATTCAGAAGCGCTGCATATCTGGCTGATTTCTCTTTTTTATGAACGACTTTTTTTATTTCAGGAAGATGCTTTATTACGAGTAAATTTAATTCTATCTTTCCTTCATAATCTTTATCCTTCTCAAGGTACTGTTGATGAGTTTCTGCAAGTCCATCTGGGAATTCCTTAATTATGACCTTTTTTGCTCTATTGTGCTCTTCATCATAATTAGGAAACAATTCATGATATTTATCCTCATAAATAGCTTTCAAAGAAACAAGTGATTTTTGAAACTCCTCTTCAACCATAGATTTTTTCCAAGCAGGAGGTCTAAACCACTTGTAGGAAGAATAATCGTTAAAACATGCCTTCCAAGTCTTGTAAGTATCTGTATCTTTGAAAACCTTTTTGGCTAAATCTAAAGCCTCTTTTTTTCTTTTCTCCATAGAATGACTAAAGAATTGATGGTCTCTATGATGGATGGAAATCTGTTCTAGGAATTCATCAAAATCTGTTTTCCCTATATTACTTATTGGCGTGCAATCAAAATGCAAAGGATAGTGAAGACCTATTTCTAAATCATAGTCTTGAATTTTTCTAAGGGAAACTGACCTATTACTATCCCTTAATTCTCTTAAGCTATTATTTTCTTCAAGTAATCTATCTTTTTCCAAAGATAAAGATTGATAAGTTCTCTTTTGAAGAGACTCTAAAAGTTCTTTAGGTAAAGGTAGAAGCTTTTCCTTTTTAATTTTACTATTTTTAGGATAACTATGAGTTTCCAAATAATCTCTTTCGAAATCTTTCATAAAAGAGCGAAAAGGTGACCGTCTTCTAGGCATTAGTTAGTAGCGATGTGGTAAATGATTTATTTGGTGCATATATTGGTGAAACTTTTATCATCGCATAATGTAATTTTTCCACTTGGAGAATTTTTTAAAAACTCATAGAAAAGAATAGGCGAAGTGGCTGTAACATTGCAGTAAGAAGTACCATAAATATCATCTTCATCTTCATTTAAGAAAAACATATAAAACTCTAAATCTATATACCTGAATTCATACCAACTTCTTTTTAGTGGATTCCACCATTCTTTTATTTGGCTATTAAGGTTATTGCTGGGTGTAAACTTTTGATTTAACTCCAAGCAAGTTTTATAAATTTCATCCATATTATTTTCTTCATTGAGAACAAGTTTTTCTCTTTGATATTCATCTAAATAAATTAATTTTTTTATTGGGTTTATATTAAAAGTAATTATTATCACAAAAATTAATATGCCAATTACTGTCAGAGTCCTAGAACCCATCCACCCAGCTGAGACACCAACACCGCAGAGGATTAAAAATGCAATTGCTTGAAAAATCATTCCCGATATTCCAGGTAAATTTCCATCACCAATAGGAAATAAAGACGTTAGCCCAGCTGAGGAAACTATTACAAGGATTGAGGTTACGAATCTTTTAGACATAAATTATTTTTTTGTATCTCGGTCATGAGCATCTTCTGGAAAGAGAATGTATTCTTCTTCCTTAACCTTCCACTCTAAATAACCGTAATTTTCCCATGGAATGCTGCCAAAAATCATAAGCCAAAATTTCCACCGTCTCATGCTGCACTCAAAATAATCCATGTCGTATCGAGATTTGAGAGAACTGCAAATGGATGCACTTAAATCAAATTCGCGCTTCCGAAACATCTTCTCCGTGCTCTTTCGGAGACTTCCATCGTCGTGGTAGAAATTACATACATCAACATAAATATAACCTTGTTTATCGATAACTTTAGTTTCACCGCTACCGATATAACCCATAAGTTCTCCATCAATGAATATCTTCCATTTAGTAGTTAATATTTTGAAAAGAAATAAGGACCTTTTCCTTCTTATTTCCGTCTTCTTAAAAGCAGCTGTAACTTCAGGCGGTTTACTTATGGCTTTTAAATATTGATTTATCCAGCCATGCTTAGGCTTGAATTCTTTCTTTCTGACAAAGAAATAATAAATACTCACTAAAGATTGTCTTAAAAACATCACTTACTAAATATACCACCAAGATTAAGACAGTAAATGAAGTATGAGATATTTTAGGAAGTTTTGGGATGTAAACTAGATTTATTAAAGAACTCATTGTTCTTAAACTTACTTTTGATAAAGGTATTTCTGAAAATCAGTAAAAACTTCTTTAATGTCACCGGCAGAGCCCAATTGTTTTTGAGCTTCATTCAAGCTTCCGTATTTTGAGTTAATGATGGTTGGAAGGTTTGAAACATCCAACTCATCAATACCTTCTTTAATATAATTATTTAAAACAAATCGAATGAACTCTATTTGTTTCTTATCAATAAACTTATAAATATTATCTTCAGCTGATTCCACTCTCTCTTTTCTTGTTAATGCTGGATTGCTGTAGGCAATGTATTGAAGGACATCAAACAAGTCACTGTTCTCTGCATTAATAAGTTCTCTAAGTTTATTCAAATCTTCTTTGCCGCAGCCATGCTTTTCCAACTTGCTTAATAGCTCACTTCTGGTCACAGGGTTAGACCATAGTCGTCTCAATTCATCTTCGTCGCCAAGGATTTCTGGTAATTTCAAAGTACTAAATAATTTCTCAATAAACTCTTCTGCGCTGACCGGTTTACCGTCTAAATAAAACATAGTTGAAGACATAGTTTGAATCTCTCTAAACTTGCCGTCAGATAATTTAATTTTAATTTTCTTAGGTTTGTTACTTTCGTCTTCACTAACAGTTTCATCATCATCTCTGACTGCATCTTCTTCCGTTCCTCCTTTTGTATCTTCAACGGGGTCTAAAGGCGTACCATCCCACTCTGGGTCATTGAACATTTGATAAGCATTTACAAAATCTATTACGGTGAAGTAATGCTTACCTTCAAAAACACGAGTTCCTCTTCCAATAATTTGTTTGAACTCAATCATATTGTTCACTGGACGCATCAAAACTATGTTGCGTACATTCCTGGCATCAACTCCGGTGCTTAACTTCTGGCTAGTTGTAAGAATGGTTGGAATGGATTTTTCATTATCTTGGAACTGCTTTAGGTAGGTATCACCGATAGCTCCATCGTTTGCCGTTACTCTGACGCAGTAATCGACTGCAGTATTATTGGACTCTTGATTAATAAAATCTCGGACTAAAGCTGCATGAGCCTGATTGGCACAAAAGACAATTGTCTTCTCTGTTGAATTAATGGTTTTCAGCATTTCTTGAACACGCTTTAACTCTCTTTCTTTAATTACGATTTTTTTATTAAAGTCATCTTCTTTATAAAGCTTCCCGGATTCAGGCTCACCGTCGAGAACTTCATCGTCATCTGTATACACGTACTCATCAAGAGTAGTTTGAATACGCTTAACTTTGAAAGGAGTTAAGAAACCATCTTGAATACCTTCTTTTAAACTATAGGTATAAACAGGTTCTCCAAAATATTCATAAGTATCAACGTTATCTTTTCTTTTAGGTGTTGCTGTTAAACCCAAGTGCACAGCAGAATTAAAGTAATCCAATATCCCACGCCAATTACTTTCGTCTTTAGCGCCTCCTCTGTGACACTCATCAATGATGACGAAATCAAAGAAATCAGGTTCATACTCACCAAAGTATGGTTCGCCTTCTGGTCCGCTCATAAAAGTTTGGAAAATAGTAAAGAAGATACTTGCGTTAGTCGGCACCTCTCCTTTTTTTCTAATCTCATTAGGATTAATTCTGGTAATGGCATCTTCACCAAAAGCTCCAAAATCCAGAAAGGCTTGGTTGGCTAAAATGTTTCTGTCAGCAAGGAATAATATCCTTGGCTGTCTCTTACCATCCTTTTGCAAATTCCATCTACTTTTAAAAAGCTTCCATGCAATCTGAAAGGATATAAAAGTTTTTCCAGTTCCTGTAGCAAGGTTCAAAAGGATACGGTCTTTGCCTTCAGCAATGGCTTCCATCGCTTTATTCACAGCTAGTTCTTGATAGTACCTTGGTTGCTTAGCTCCGTTCTGGTCTTCAAAAGGAACTGCATCAAAGTTATCCTGCCACTCATTGCTATCACCGAAAGTTTTCTTCCATAACTCTTCAGGTGATGGGAAGCTTTCTAAATCTCCTTCACTGCCGCTCATGTCAATTTGATAAATCTCTTTACCGTTTGCTGAGTAAGCAAATTTAAGATTTAGTTTTTGAGCATAGATTTTTGCTTGAGCAACACCTTCTCCAACCTCTAGCTCATCTGATTTAGCTTCGACTACAGCTAGCTTTCTATTTCTATAACTTAGGACATAGTCTGCTTTAAGCTGACCTACTCTGATACCGCCGGCTTTTATTTCACCAGCATTGATGTTGTATTCTCTTTGAACCAATACATCACCACCAGAAACCCAACCAGCAGCTTTTAGCTGAGGGTCTATAAGTTCTGCTCTGGTATCAGCTTCGTTCATGCTTCTGATTCTGATTTAAGCTCAGATGAAAGGACGGAGTACTTGAGAGAAATTAGCTCCATCTCTCTCTGACGTGTGAACTCAATAGCCCTATCAATCTCAGCAAACGCAGCATCAAGCTTGGCAACGATGCGTTTTTGCTCAGCGAGTGGAGGGAGTGGTAGCTCTATCTGTTTAATGGTTTTGGAAGACAGATGTTTAACAGTCGTGAATCCTGTCACATCTTCAATCTTCTTCAATTCGTCATTTATTGCATATAAGAGAAATCGCTTGCTTAAGTCAGCATGAAAGTTCTGAAGTCTACAAACTCGTTGGTTAAGCAAGGCTGATTCGCCTTGCCACTCATAACATCGAAATTCGCCATCCATGCCAATAAGTAAGTCACCTTTTTCGACTACATACTTGTCGTCGTACTCGCCTGTATAGCGAGTTTCGGTATCAGTCGCGTTCTTTAAATCACGTATTCTTATCAGTGGCATTTCGCCATCAGTGTCAAACTGTTTAGAGTTGAATGCGTAACCATTCTGTACTTCTAGCAAGTCGCCAAGCTGCACTGACTTCCACATTACAGCAACTCCTTAATAGCTTTTAAAGCCTCTGAAGCTTTTGCATCCAGCTGCTCTATCTCTGTAATAATTTCTTGTGGAGTTCTGTTATCGACCTCTTCAACTTTATTAGGATTATTAACCGTTAGGTCGTATGTCTCTTTATTGATATCAGCGACATCAATCACCCAGCTGTTATCACTTACCTCCTGCGTCTTAGACATTTGAACAAACTCAGCCATGTCTTTTTGATTGAGTGGATTTGTTTTTCCAAGATTCCTACCCAGATTAAGCTGGTAATACCAAATCTTTTTAGTCGGTGTTCCTTTATCAAAGAACAGCACAACGGTCTTAACTCCAGCTCCTGTAAAGGTTCCTCCCGGAAGGTCTAAGATTGCATGAAGATTACATTCTTCGAGCAATTGTTTTCTTATAGCAATGCTAGCGTTGTCAGTATTACTTAAAAAAGTATTCTTAATAACAACCCCACAACGCCCACCTACTTTTAACATCTTTATAAAATGTTGCAGGAATAAATAAGCAGTCTCACTGGTTGCAACTGGAAAGTTCTGCTGCACCTCTGCCCTTTCTTTGCCGCCAAAAGGAGGATTAGCAAGCACCACATCGACCCTATCCTTTTCTTGAATGTCTGCAATGTTTTCGCCAAGAGTATTGGTATGCAAAATATTCGGGGCTTCTATGCCATGGAGAACCATGTTCATAGTGCCGATAACGTAAGCCAAAGATTTCTTTTCTTTACCGTATAAGGTGGAAGTTTGAAGTTTTTGAAATTCCTTGGCTGAGAGTTCTTTAGAATTCAGAATATGCGAGTAGGCTTCACATAAAAAACCTGCACTTCCAACTGCGCCGTCATAGACTTTATCGCCAATGACAGGATTAACAACTTGGGTGATAGCCTGGATTAAAGGTCTAGGCGTGTAGTACTCTCCACCGTTACGACCAGCATTACCCATGTTCTTAATCTTGTCTTCATAAAGACTACTCAGTTCATGCTTCTCTTCGTTGCTAAGGAATTGAAGTTCATTAACCTTATTAATGACTTCTCTTAAGCTGTAACCGCTTTGAAGTTTGTTGGATAGCTCGCTAAATATCTGACCAATCTTATACTCAAGAGTATTTGGGTCATTAGCTGCTGATTTAAAACTTTTGAGATATGGAAAGAGTTCTGTATTCACAAAGTCCTTAAGGTCGTCTCCAGTCTTTGCAGTATTAAAGTCCAATGAACCATCAGCTTTCTTCGGAGCTGCCCAAGCTTCCCAGCTAAATTCATTACTTAAGATAGGCGAATAACTCTTATTACTAAGCTCAGCTGCAGCTTTGTTTTCTTTTTCTAAGTCGTCTAAGTACTTTAAAAAGAGAATCCAAGAAGTTTGCTCAATGTAATCAAGCTCGCTACCGCATCCAGCGTCTTTCCAGAGCGTGTCGTCAATATTTTTAAAGACCGCATCGTAATTTATTACTCTCTCCATAAATTAATTATAATTTATCTGTGAAGAAAGAAAGATTAAATAGATACCTTGATGCTGTAGGCTTTCATCAAAAGATAAATACCATGATTGAGAACACAAGCTACGATGCTTTCTCGTTCTTTGAACCGCCTGATTCTAAAACTAAAATAATCAGAAGATTTTATTGTCGTATATTTAAAAAACCGAGCAGAGATTACAACGAACGATTAGTCTCTGTTAGTTTGTTTATAGATGATAACTCTGAAGCGAGATGGACAGTATTTAATTACGACGCAGCTGAAGGAAAAAAGAGAAACGTCTTTAGAGGATTAAATTCACATAACGAAATGTTTGCTTATGTAGCTAAAGTAGTAAAACCTGAGTCCTTATATGTTCTGTTATGAATTCTCTAGAACATACTGCATGTACTCATCCCAAGTAGAATCATAAGGTCTAACCGTATGCAGGATGTTAACAAAATCCATAGCTTCTTGTAATAGTTCTTCGTTCATTTAATGCTCATATTTTTTAAGATTTTCCACAATAACCTTCCCAAGTATATGTTTTTGAATAGCTCGGGTTATTGGCACCAAAATAAACTCTAGTATCCTTTATTGATTCATCGGAATCATAATAAATAATATCCATACTGCTATTGTCTGCTGAATAGACCTTGCATCTTATGGAATAGTAAGTCTGTTGAAAATAATCACAACTCCAACTAGCTTCCTCTTCCCATGTTTTTACTTGAACCCTTTGATTATTAAAAATATAACTTCTACTGCCCTCTAAAGGAGATTTACAATTCAGTTTTCTAAAGTCGTCAGAACAACTGAGAGTAAACAAAGCAAGAATAAAAATTATGTATTTCACCTGCTAAATTAAATGTTGATTTAAGGTAAAAAAAATAATCCCTGCTAACGCAATTATTACGAAGACAATTCCTTGGCCAAAGATTGAAAATATTTCCCTAAGTGACAGGCTATTATTGGCTTCATTTGAAGTAATCCACTTCCGATAATCTTGGTAGGCCATAAATAATCCAAAGATTAAAAAGCCTGACCAAAATATCATTAGCAAGTCATATCCTTCCATAAACTAGTTATTCCAAATTTAAAAAGTTATCTAATTTTTTTTCGACTGAAAAACCTTTAGGATTTCCGTTTATAAAATCTATTATTAATTGGGCATATTCAGGCCCAGCTTCTTCTTGAATAAAGTGACCTGGTCCTTTGATGACAATCTCTTCAGCCGTTGGCACTCTTTTTAACATCTCTACCAACCTAGGATTGTTACTAGTAACGGGGTCATTATCACTGTTGGCAATCAAAAATGGTTTATCCCATTTTTCAAAAACATCCCTGTAGGCTTTTTCATTTTTTCTTAGTTCACTTGGGATTAAAAAAGGAAATATTTGAGCGCCTGCTTTATAGGTTGCATTAGGATATGGAGCTTCATATCCAACTCTTTCACTAGCTGAGACAGTGCCAAGGGTCTGCATTATGCCACCAACGTCAATGTTATCAGTTGATTTTGAATACCTTATCCAGCCCGTAAATCCACTGCCCCCTATAAATTCTTCCCAAGTTGCTGGTCCTTGGAACCATATTGCGAATTTAAAAAGTGGATAAGCTATAAAACTAAACATATCATTTAGAACACCCCTTCCAGTAGCAATTAAAGAAGTGTTGGAAGCAATAATTCTTGAAAATCTATCTGGCTCTTCAGCAACAACTCTAAGTCCAACGAGCCCACCCCAATCATGCACATGAGCAGTAATGTTATTTAAGTCCAGCTCTACAATTAATTGAGTCATCTTATCAACGTGCATTTGATGGGTGTAATCTTCCACAGAAATATATTTATCCGATTTTCCAAAGCCAACCATATCAGGCGCTATAACTCGATAACCTGCATCTACAAGTACAGGAATCATTTTTCTAAATAAATAACTCCAAGCCGGCTCACCGTGAAGAAGATAAATTACCTCTCCGTTTTTTGGGCCTTCATCTAAATAGTGAATTCTGGTGTCGCCAATTGTTAGATAATTAGCTTTAAATGGAAAATCCTCCAAATTTTCAAAACGATCATCCGGAGTTCTTAGGATGCCTGGTGATACCAAATTAAATCTGTCGTAATTTACTTCAGGTTTTTGATTTGAAAGATAAAAAACAAAAGCGATGGAAATTGCTGCAATTAACAAGGTAACTGATAAAGAACGACTCATGTATCAACCTTAAAATAATGATATTTACGATGTCAATTAATCTTTTGATTTGAATTATTCAGACCTTTTGGAGCAGATGGAGTGTTTAGAAAGGTTACGGCCCAATGAACTAATATGACCAAAGCCAAGTCACCTGTTACCGAAAAAAGTCGACTAAATCCCATACCGCCTAAAAATGTGAATACGCATGCTGTAAGTTTCCAACGTAACGTGAAGTAGTGAATTGTTGCAAATATGAAATTACTTAAAACAACTGCTATCCAAAACATATCTATACCGATGAATTCAGAAGTAAAAAGAAGCGGTAAGCCAAGCCTAAAGCCAATTTCCTCAACTACCGAGATTACGAACAAGTAACATATCCAAGCAATTTGACGAACATCAAGATTTTTTTTGGTAAATTTTAAATACCCAAAAATAAAAAAAGTTACTGCTAAAAACCATACAAAATATCTTGAAGGAAAAAGAAATAATTTACTAAGAGAGGATTTAAAATCATCCAAAATGAACGGCACCAATAGACAAATAATTGCTATCACAGTCATGGTCAAACCATGCCTCATAAGAACCTGCCGGAACTTAGAAATATAATTGTCTGAGCTGGAGCTTCCTCTTTGAAGACGACCTGCTGGAATTGGAACTGGTTTGAAGCTTGAGCTCATGAAACTTTACTAAAAACATCCTTCGGAGTTTTTGTCGAAAGATAAAATGTAAAGATGGCTGAAATAATTCCTATGATGACCACCGCACTTAAGATTCCCAGTAAAAGAATATCCCAATAAACGGTTGGATCTATTTCAAAAACAAACGTTTCAATCAAATATGTCGCAATCAAGGCGAGCAGACCCCCTAATCCTCCAGCGAACAATCCGATGGTTAAGTACTCCAAAAATGTATTTCTTTGCATGATGGCTCTGCTTAAGCCTAAAGTTTTTAAGATGGCATTCTGTTTTTCTCTTTGCTTGTAGCTTTCTTGGATCGTAGCCAACATTAGAAATAATGCTGACAAAAGAGTAAGTCCTAAAATAAGTGTTAAAGCTTGCGAAACTTTAGAAATAATCGATTGAATTTCCTGTATTAAATTTTCAAGAGAAATGACAGAGCTAGTCGGAAATTGTTTTATAAGCTCTGTGGTAACTATTTTTTTATTTTCAGGAACATGAAAAGAAGTAATATACGTAGGAGATAGGTCAGAAAAATCATTTGCATTACCGATAGCAAAAAAATTAGGGCTAAAATTCTCCCAATTTACTTCTCTTATGCTTTGAATAAAGCTATTGATTTTTTTTCCTGCTACGTCGATTTCTATTTCATCGTTAAGCTTTAAGTTATATCTTTCTGCTATTTCAATTGAAATGGAAACACCATCACTTGACTGATTAAACCACTCTCCTGAAACAATTTTATTGCCTTCAGGCAAGTCTTCCATCCACGTAAAATTGAAGGTTCGATCAATGTCCTCACCTTCTCCGATTCTAAAAAATCTTGCGCTTGTCACAGGATAGATAGGAAGTAACTCAATATCTCTTGATTCTAGAAAGTCTTTTAAATTTTCCTTTTCATCTTCAAATAAGTTAAAGATGAAGTTATTTGGAGCATTTTCAGGTAAAGAACTCTCCCAAGATGAGATGATATTGGTTGATGAAGAGTAAGCAATTAAGCTCAAAGCTATAGCTACGGTTAGGGAAACTATCTGCAATGAATTGAAGAGTTTCCTGCGGCTTAATTCAAAAGCAATCATCTTAAAAGTTTTCAGTGGATTAAGACCTAAGGGTTTGATAAATGAAAAAATAAGGTAAATAAAGCCAAAAATAAACACACCAAAAGCCAATATTGAGAAGAAAATAATATTTGTGATGTAAAAATCTCTGATGAAAAAAACTATTAAAAAGTAAAAGGCTAGAAGTCCGCTTAGAGAATAAACAATCGATAAAAAATTTCCTGTTTTATTAGCGGTCTTTCTTAGAATTGTATTTGGAGATAACTCAAATAAATTTCTCAACATGGGATATGCAAAACCTAGCAAACATGTGAAAGCTGTGACTACTGATATAAAGTAAGGATTAGAGCCAGGTAGAGGCAGGTTGGCAGGAAAATATTCCTTAAGAAGACTTAGAAAAGAAAGTTGAACAAACCATCCTGTAGCTATACCAAAAATAATTGAAAATATAGCTACGAAAGTAAAGATCAATAGATAAGTAATTCGGATTTCTTTCGGTTGAAAGCCTAATGCTTTAAAGATGGCGACGTATTCAGTGTGTCTCCTAGTAAATTGTAAGGATGAAATTGCAATTGCCAGCGAGGATAAAATAATTGCTAACAAAGCACCAAGCAGAAAAAAATTAGAGGCCCTATCAATGGCCCTGCCCAAAGCAGTCTCCTCGTTCTGAGGAGTTAAAATATCATCACCGGGCCGTTTAATATTTTGGAAGTACTGTTCTAACTTATCAATATCTTCTTTTGAAGAGGTAAATAAATAGGTGTAACGGACTCTTGAGCCAGACCGAATGAGTTGAGTCGATTCTAAATCGGCAGAATTCATAATTGCTTTTGGGGCAAATGCAAAGGAACCAGTTCCTCGATCTGCCTCAGAAGAAATAGTTCCAGAATAAATAAGAGATGTAGCCCCAAGATCAACTTGATCACCTATGGAAATATCTAGAAGTCTTGCTAAACGACCGTCCAGCCAAATTTCTCCTGGATTGGGTGGGGAAATGAAAGTTTTTACTTCTGAGTTTTCATTTATGATTTCTAGCTGACCGGCGATTGGATAAGGCTTTTCGACTGATTTTATAGCAGCTAATTGAAAGTTATCCGCATTAGAAACTACGCTTCCAAATTCATAAATCTTTGCAAATTGTCCCTCGAAATTTGGGATATTGGATTCTTCTATTGCGTCGCTTGTTTCAAATTTTAAGTCTCCTCCTAAAAATACTTGTGACTCGGCTATCAAGGAGCGATCCAGTCTGTCGGTAAACAAAGTGATAGAAGCAACTATTCCAACAGCTAAAGTTAAGGAAAGAAACATTAACAGCAACTGTCCAGACTTTAGTTCCCGAAAGAAAATTTTTAAAGACAATAAAACAACATTCATTGAATTTTTCCATCAATGAGTCTAATTTTTTGATCGCATCGGTCGGCTAAATCTTCGTCGTGAGTCACGATGATAAGTGCAGTGCTAGATTCGTTAAAAACATCAAAAAGTAAATCTGAAATCATCTTGCTATTTGTTGAATCTAAGTTTCCGGTTGGCTCATCACAGAATAAAACCTTTGCTTCGCACGCAAATGCTCTGGCAATGGCAACCCTTTGTTGTTCGCCTCCCGAGAGCTGTTGAGGATAATGCATCGATCTATTGAGCATATCGACCTTCTCAAGATATTTTTCAGCAATCTCTCTGGCTTTTCCGTTATTTTTCATTTCTAAAGGAAGCATGACATTTTCCAGGGCAGTCAAACCTGCTAACAGCTCAAAATTCTGAAAAACAAAAGCTACAGATTCTTTTCTAATTTTTGAGCGGCTATCTTCCGACATAGAATGAAGAGGCATATCATCGAAGAATATTTCCCCTCCCGAGGGAGAATCCAATCCCGCAAGAAGACCCAAGAGAGTTGATTTACCCGATCCTGATGGTCCAACCACTGCAAGTGATGTATTTGAAGAAATATCTAAATCAATATTGTCTAAAATATTTATTTCTTCGCCGTTAAAAATAACCTTTTTTGACAAATTTCTTGCTTTTATAATCATTAAATGAGTTTCCTTGAGATTTCCAGGTACAAAAAATTATTTATTTTTGTTTTGATCTTCTCCAATTCTATCATCGCAGATGATAAGAAGCTTTTGATTTTAGGAGACAGCATCTCTGCCGGATTTGGAATTAAAGAATCGCAAAATTGGACGACTTTATTAAAAAGTTCTTTTTCTAAAGAAGGAAAAAGTTTGAAGATCATTAATTCAAGTATTTCTGGAGATACTACTTCGGGAGGACTATCTCGAATAAGCAGAGACCTAAATACATATAAGCCTGACTTTGTTTTGGTGGAGTTAGGCGGGAATGATGCGTTGCGTGGTTATCCAATCCCAAGGATAAAACAGAACTTGTTAAAAATAATTTCAATAATCTCCAATGACCAATCAATCCCAATAATTATGCAAATCAAGATTCCTCCGAATTATGGGAAAAAATATATTGAAGCTTTTGAAAACATTTACTCTGAAGTTGCTTCAGAGACGGATGCAAAATTGATTTCGTTCATGCTGGAAAATGTGGCGTTAAGAGATGGTCTCATGCAACCGGATGGTATTCATCCAAACGAAAAGGCACAGCCAGTCATAGCAGAACAAATTAAAAAAGAAATCGGTTATTTAATCTTTAATTAAAAGTAGATAGAGTCTTAAAAATCAAGAGTTAAGAAAATCCAGAATAATTTGATTTATTTCTTTAGGTTTCTCTAAATGGAGAAAATGTCCACAGTCATCAAGCTCGAGCTTTTTCAGATTTTCGAAACTATCCTCCATCCCGTTTGAAAGTTCAGCAGCAATGCATCCGTCGTTTTTTCCATGAAGATAAAGCGCCGGCATCTTAAATTTATCAGTAAAGGTCATTTGTAAATTATTCAATCTTTCGCTTTGTAATCCTGATTGAAAAGTACTGCGATAATATTTCAGGGCTCGGGTTAAAACTCCAGGCTTGGATAAAACATTTATTGCTTCTTGAGCATAGCTTTCGTAATCAGGCCAATTTGGCGACCATTCTCGCCACAGTCTCTTGATGTATTCGTAATCATTCGCTTCAACAGCCATCTCAGCAATTTCAAGTTGGAAAAAAAACATATACCAAGATTTTCTTTGTTGATCTCCATCAAGTAAAAAAGCGCTCATCAAAGCAGGGCCGTATGGTACAGAAGCTGTAATTAATTTAGCTACTTTCTCAGGTATTAAGTTAGCTATCCCATAAGCTGCTGAAGCTCCCCAGTCATGGCCAAATAAATTAATAGGCTTGTCTGTAACAGAATTAATGAACGTTGATAATTCCTCAGCTATTTTTAAGCTTTGGTAAGTATCTAGCTCTTGATCGTCCTCGTGATAGCCTGGCATCAATGGAACAAAAACTTCAAATCTATTGGCACTAAAAAATTCTATCTGCTCTTTATAGTTGACCGCACAATCAGGGAACCCATGTAAAAAGACTAAGGGATCTCCTTGACCTGCTTGAAAGTAATGAAGGTTGGAATTTTTATTGGAAAGCTCCATAGTTATCTTTTCTAAGCTTCAATCCCCTTATTTAATCTAGAAATAAAAAATAAGCACAAAACTGCAGAAATTATTTCAATAAAGAGGAAAAACATAAAAATAGTTGAAGGAGTGCCATCCAAGTAAACGCTGATTAACCTTCCAGAGCCTATACCCGTCATAAAAACGAACATACTCCAGAGGGCAGATAACTTAACATTCTCATTAAGGGCACCAATTATCCAGTAGAAAGAAATAGCTAAATACAAACCCATGATAGCTCTGTACATATTTATTTGATTTACGCTTTCTATATCAATCCCATATATCACGGGCATCCCAAGCTTTGGATTTACTCCATATCCCAGCGAAACTAGAGCAACACCAATTGCCGTTAAGATCAAAAACCATGATTCTTTAGCCATTTTTCCCCCTTTTTGTCAGTTATTAGGCACCTCTTACTTTATATATTGCCAAGAGATTAATCATCATAATGCATTCTTCATCGCGTTCGTCGAAAAGATTTACATCGACATCTATGAATTCATGACCTTTTTTGTCATAACAATCTTTAACCTGCATTTCTGCAATCAATGACGTCCCCATTGGGACTGCCCTAAAGTTATGAGATGTCGTTTGAAGATGTATCCAAGGATTCATATATGCATTACTCGCAAGAATCCAGTTCGAACATCCCAATAGAAAACTTAAATTTGCAAAACCATCTTTTTTTGGATTAAGCAGATCAGGAAGTTGATTTGGATCGCGTAAATAAATTAAGGGATTTTCTCCGCCCCATAGATATCGAAAAGAAAAACATCCCTCTTTTTTTAGCTTTTCCCAAGTATCTTTTGTTGCATGAGGCCCAACATAATCCTGAGATGCGATTTTATCTCCTCGACGTTTTGGAGCTTTTATAGAATTCTTTGAAAGTGCAGCTTCAGCATTTGCGCTGTTGGTCTGATCGTTTTTATTGAGTGTAGTAAGTATTTTTTCTTCCGAAACTTCTTCAGAAATCACTTCAAACTTTTCTTTGTCGTACAACGGTGCAGTAATCATGCATTTTGCAAAACCGTTATTGAGCCATTCGATTCCCCACTTTTCTATCACAGGATGTAATAGATAGGCAGAAATGGTCACACCAGGAACTAAACCACCCTTAAAACCAAATTCTTTTGCCAGCTTATCTCCGTGGATTTCATTTTTTGAATCCGGAGCTGTGTTTAAAGCCTCTGCTACCCAAGTCTTCATAAGTTTTTCTTAAATAAACTTTCTATTTTTGTTCGCTAAATTTAATATAAAACATAATGGCATTTTTTAGTAAAAAAAATAAATTGTTTCCTTCGATTGAACCTTTTGATACTGGCTTTATTAAAAAAGGTATTCATGAGATTTACTACGAGCAATCTGGAAATCCAAAAGGCAAGCCAGCCATTTTTCTGCATGGTGGACCGGGTGGAGGTGGCGGCACACTTTCAAGACGTTTTTTTAATCCAAAAAAATATCGAATTGTTGTTTTTGATCAAAGAGGCTGCGGAAGAAGCAAACCTCATGCCTCGCTCGAGGATAATACGACTTGGCACTTAGTCGATGATATTGAATCCATCAGAGAAAAGCTTGAAATTGAAAAATGGCTTGTTTTTGGTGGTTCTTGGGGAAGCACGCTGTCCTTGGCATACGCACAAAAATTCCCTGATAGGGTTTCTGAGTTAATCCTCAGAGGTATTTTCATGCTTCGTCAAAAAGAACTGGAATGGTTCTATCAATACGGCGCGAGTGAGGTCTACCCTGAAGCTTGGCAAGGGTTTTTAGATGAAATTAAGCCAGAGGAAAGATCCAATCTGATGGAGGCTTACAGAAAAATATTTAACGGCGAGGATCAAGAAAAAAAACTCTCCGCTGCAAGAGCTTGGTCGAAATGGGAAGCCTCAACAAGCTACATAAACCATAATCCTGGGGCGGTAAAGGAATCTATCAATGCAGAATTTGCATTAGCGTTTGCACTTATTGAAAATCATTATTTTGTTAATAAAGGATTTTTGGACCATGAAAATCAACTCTTAGATAACGTTGATAAAATTAGGCACATTCCCTGCGTGATAGTTCAAGGCAGATACGATGTAGTTTGCCCGCCTACTACAGCCTACGAACTCAGCAGCAGATGGCCAGAAGCAGAATTAAAAATAGCACCTTTTTCAGGTCACTCTGCTTTTGAAAAAGAAATACGAGAGTTACTTATTGAAGCTACAAACAGTTTCATTTAGAAGCTATATAAATAACTTTTTTAAAATTAACCATAAATCATATAGTTATGCTCAATTAGTTATCAAAAAAGTTACTAAAATAGTGCATTATCTTTTATTCATTAATGTCATATTACATTCTTCCTTATGTCAGCTAATAAACAACAAATTGAATTCTGGTCTGGTGGCGGTGGCGACTATTGGGTCGATAAACAATTTGAGATGGACACCATGCTTAATCCTTTAGGGCAAAAAGCTATCGATAGTTTAGATATTCAAAAAGGTGATTCCATATTAGATGTTGGTTGCGGAACAGGTACCACAACACTTTTACTTTCCGAAAAAGTAGGCCCTGAAGGAAAAGTTACTGGCTTAGATATTTCTGTCCCTATGTTAGCTCGAACTCTAGAGCTTGCCATTGAAAACAATAAAACCAACATTTCTATTATCAATAAAGATGTCCAAGAAAATGAGCTTGATGATCAATACGATCACTTATTCTCTCGTTTTGGCGTCATGTTTTTTACTGATCCAATTACGAGTTTTAAAAATTTAAAGAAAAGCTTGAAAGAAGATGGCAGTTTTTCCTTCGTTTGTTGGCAACATCCTAGTAAAAATCCCTGGCATACAAAACCCATTGGGATTTTAAAAAAATATTTTGATTTACCTCCAGCTCAACCCAGAGCTCCGAGTCCCTTTGCTTTTGAAGAGAAAACCTATCTTGAGGAAATTTTAAAAAGTTCTGGTTTTAGTAATTATTCTATTGATGATAATTTAGAAAATATTCATTTATTTCCTAATAAATCTTCTTACGACGCAGCTAAAGATTTCATGGCATTGAATCCAATCATTAGTAATGCTCTTCAAGGAATGAGCGATGACGAAAAAGAACCTATTGTGACTGAGTTGGCCGAGGTATATGAATCCCATAAAAAAAGCCAAGGCTTAGAATTCGAGAGTGCTACTTGGGTTGTTAACGCTTCTAGTTAACTTAAAATAACTACATGACTTTTTGGCAAAAGAATTTAATTCTTTTATCTTCCCTATTATTTTTTTGGTTTCTCTGTTCCTTTGGATTTGGAATACTTTTTTCAGAGTACATATCCTTTATGAAAATTGGAGGTTTTGAACTAGGTTTTTGGTTTTCTCAACAAGGAAGCATCTACGTCTTTATTATTCTAATTTTTACTTATTCTTATCTCGTTGAAAGACTAGAGAAAAAAGAAAAGAAATAATATGGAAGCGCAAACCCTTACTTATATTTTTGTAGGTCTTTCTTTTGCCCTTTATATTGGCATTGCCATTGCTTCGAGAGCTAAATCAACAAATGATTTTTACGTTGCCGGAAAAGGAGTTAATCCTGTGGCTAACGGTATGGCTACAGCAGCTGATTGGATGTCTGCTGCCTCTTTTCTATCAATGGCTGGATTGATAGCATTTTTGGGTCGCGATGGTTCTGTATATCTAATGGGTTGGACCGGTGGATATGTCCTTTTAGCTCTACTCCTGGCTCCATATTTAAGAAAATACGGTAAGTACACCGTACCAGATTTTATCGGAGAGAGGTACTACTCTAACGTTGCAAGAGTTGTTGCAGTTATTTGCTTAATATTCATTTCTTTCACCTACATAGCAGGACAAATGCGCGGCGTTGGCATTGTTTTCTCAAGATTTCTTGAAGTTGAGATAGAGATGGGAGTCATTATCGGCATGGGTATCGTTTTTATTTATGCTGTTTTAGGTGGAATGAAAGGAATTACCTACACTCAGGTTGCTCAATATTGCGTCATGATTTTTGCCTATCTAGTGCCGGCAATTTTTTTATCTATTTTGTTGACTGGCAATCCAATCCCGCAATTAGGTTTTGGAGATAAGCTCTTAAACAGCGAGATCTATCTAATCGATAAGCTTGATAAAACGATAATTGATTTAGGCTTCTCGCCTTACACAGAGTATTCAAAAAGTCTGATAGATATTTTTTGCATAACCGCAGCTTTGATGTTCGGAACGGCTGGATTACCTCACGTGATTGTAAGGTTTTTCACAGTTCCCAACATGCAATCAGCAAGGCGATCTGCTGGATATGCGCTCGTATTCATTGCAATTCTTTATACCACTGCCCCTGCAGTGGCTTCATTTGCAAGACTGAATTTTATAGATTCGGTCCAAAATACATCTTATGAGGATGCGCCCGATTGGTTTAAGAATTGGGAAAACATAGGATTGATTTCTTGGATGGATAAAAATCAAGATGGAAAAATGCAGTATTCCTCTGGCTCTCCTTTTGTTGAAAGCAGACCAATTTTCTCTGATGAACGAGGAAATCTAGGGCAGAGATTGTTGGAAAATGAAGCCAATACATCTAGTTCAAATGAGGTTTATTTGGACAGAGATATAATTGTTCTAGCCAATCCTGAGATAGCAAACCTGCCTATATGGGTCATCGCACTAGTTGCTGCAGGAGGTTTAGCTGCTGCGTTGTCTACGGCAGCAGGATTGCTGCTGGTGATTTCATCATCCATTTCTCATGATTTAATGAAGCAAACTTTTATGCCCCAAATTACAGAAAAAAAAGAGCTTTTATATGCGAGGTTAGCAGCTGGGATAACTATTCTTCTCGCAGGCCTTCTGGGCATCTTCCCTCCTGCATTTGTGGCTCAAGTGGTTGCTTTTGCATTTGGATTGGCGGCATCAACACTTTTTCCAGTTTTATTCATGGGAATTTTTTCAAAAAAGACAACCAAAGAAGCTGCAATAGGAGGAATGCTTACAGGTTTAGTTTTCACATTTAGTTACATTGTCTTTTTTAAGTTTATTTCTCCAGAATTAAATAATTCAGATTATTGGTTTTTGGGAATTTCACCCGAAGGAATTGGAGTTATCGGCATGGCTCTCAATTTTTTGGTTATGCTATTAGTAACCAAATCTTCAAAGAGTCCTCCGGAATCAGTTATTGACTTAGTTGAAACTATTAGGCGTCCCTAGAAAGAACTTTAGGTTTAAAAAGATTGGTCAGAGCAATTCCTATCAGAATGAAGAATGCTCCTACTAAGACTTTAGCTGAAATCACCTCTCCTAAGAAAATAGCACCCCAGAAGATCCCCGTAACGGGAACAAGAAATATTATAGAAGACGCCTGAACAGGAGACGATCTTTGTAAAAGAATGACGTAGGCAATAAATGAAATTCCTGTAGAAACAAGACCTAAAAAAAAGATAGCAAAAATGATTTCGGGAGAGATATCCCATGAAAATGCTATAGGCTCTACCAGGATTAAAGGTAACGAAAAAAAGAAGCCAGAGATCATAGTCACAGAGGCAAGAGCCGAGGACCTTATATGATTAAGTTTAAATAAAATATTATTGGAGTAGGCATAACAAAACGCGCCAATTAAACAAAGCAAAACCGGAAAGAAAATAAAGGAAAGTTTATCAATACCAATAAAAACTAATAATCCGATAAAACCCAATCCTAGGCCAAAGATCTGCATGATGGTGGTGTTTTGTTTAAAAACTATGATTGCAATAATCAGAGCGAAGAGAGGCGAAGTTCCGTTTAATATGGACAGCATGCCTGCACTTAGCTCCTGAGCTGAATAAGCATAAAGAAAAAAAGGTAAGGCAGCATTTATGATACCGAGGAGCAGAATTGCAGGAATTTGCTCTTTCATAAGAGCAAGATCTTTCATTCTAATAAATATTGGTCCTAAAAGAACGCTAGCAAGAAAAAGTCTTAATACAACTAAATAAGTTGGTGCAATTTCCTCAACCGCCAGTCGAGTGAACATAAAAGATGCTCCCCAACTAAAGCTGACAAACAAAACCAACAACCAATTAATTAAAGAAGAATTCATAAAAGAAAATTTTCGAGATCAATTCTACATGCGTTTTGCGATAAAAATTATTGTGATAGTATTTTTTTAGGAGAAAAATATGAAAACTTATCAGGTAGTAGAAAATGGAAAACCTCTAATTGAAAATGAATTAGAGAAACCCACCCCAACTGGAAAAGAAGTTCTTTTAAAAACAGTTTCTTGTGGAATTTGTCATTCGGATGTCCACATTCACGATGGTTTTTTTAGTCTTGGTGGAGAAGATAAATTGCCTATTCCTTTAAGAGAGCCTCTCACAATGGGTCATGAAGTCTTTGGAGAGATAGTCGAAAAAGGAGATGAAGCAAATTCGGTTGAAGTAGGAAAGAAATACGTTGCCTTTCCGTGGATAGGATGTGGGGACTGTGATTTATGCAAAAAAGGTGACGAACACTACTGCGGGCCAATGACTTCAAAAAATCTTGGTATAAACACCGCTGGAGGATATGGAGAATATGTTTTAGTGCCTGACGAGAAGTACCTTTTTGATGCCGGAGATACTCCGGATGATTTAGCTGGCTCCTATGCATGCAGAGGATTGACTGCATACAGTGCTCTGAAGAAAGCTAATCCAGAAAAAGGAGATAATTCGCTTATTATTGTGAGTGCTGGCGGACTAGGTTTGTTAGCATTAAAAATTGCTAAAGCTGCTTATGACATAAATCCAATTATTGTCGATATAGATGATGAAAAGCTTGAATTAGCAAAAAAAGCAGGCGCCTCAGAGGTCATAAACTCTACTCATGAAGGTGCTTTCGAAAAACTTTTTGAATTAACTGGCGGCGGAGCAAAATACGTAGTTGATTATGTTGGTGCTCAAGCATCAGTAAGTTTTGGATACAATCTTCTCAGAAGAGGTGGAATTTATGTAGTTACGGGTTTATTTGGAGGATCTATGAATCTTCAACTACCAATGTTAACTATCGGTGCAAGAAGCTTAGTTGGAACTTATGTCGGAAGCTATCAAGAAATGAAAGAACTGATGGAGTTGGTTAAGGATGGAAAAATTGATCCTGTTCCAGTTGAAAGTAAGCCTGTTAAAGAAATTAACGGGATTCTTGATGACTTAAAAAATGGCAAGGTTCCTGGATTAGTATCTATTTCCCATAACTAAGTGGATAAAGAAAAAAAAATTGTCACCATCAAAGATGATGTCTTGATTGGTAAAGCTGGTGATAGGGATCTATTAGGAGACCTATTCCTACCTCCAGAAAATGATCCTAAAAAACCAGCCATTGTTGTTATTCATGGCGGTGGATGGATGGAAGGTGACAAAACTCAACTAAGAGGCTATGGTATCTTGTTATCTAGGATGGGTTTTGTATGTTTATGTGCATCTTACAGGCTGTCTCAAGAAGCTAAATGGCCGTCTCATATCGAAGATGTTAAGTGTGCAATTCGATATCTAAAAGCAAATGCAGAAGAACTCGGCGTCGATCCAGATAGGATTGGAGTTACTGGTAACTCAGCAGGAGGTCATTTAGCTTTGATGTGTGCTTCGAATGATTCAAACCTTGAAGGACAAGGTGGCAATCAGGATTTTGATAGCAAAATAAAAGCAATATGTGCTGTGTATCCACCGACGCTTGTGAGAGAGGAAGTTCCAGAAGGAAAATTCAATGCTTTTGCTTTTATGATGGGGGAGGAAGCTTCTTCCGAAGATTATATAAAAGCTAGTCCTATAAAACAGGACCTACAATCTTTTCCTCCCTGCTTATTGATACACGGCTCGGAAGATAAAGTCGTTCCTTTAAGTGAATCTACAGATTTTTATGAAGAGCTTCAAAAACATAATCGAACTGCAGAAATCCATATTTATGCTGATGAAGATCATGCCTTTGACAGTCAGCCAGCTTTGGGTAGAAATGTTGTAGATATTCAAGGAATATTCTTCCTCAAATATCTATAACCTTTAACTTACAAAGTTTGTAAGTCTTTCGTATGCAGAAATAAAGTCTTCCTTGAATTCTTGAACAACATCGCTCGCTGAAATACTGGCGTTCATCAATCCGACTCCCTGACCAACCCAATAAGTGGAGAGATCTCTAGCTCCTGCATGACCGCCTTCTGCCAATTTATTAACTTTTTGAAGAGCTGGTTCAGCAACCATTGGTTGCAAAGGCATCGGCAATGGATCAGGAGCCTTGTCAGATTCCCATGCTTCCGTCCAAGGAGAAACCAACTGTCTAGAATGTTTTCCTGTTCTACTTCTTGATCTCACAGTTTGACTAGAATTTGCAGCAACCATTTTTTCTTTTATAACTGGAGGTACTTCGGATTCGACAGTAGTTAACCAAACCGAACCACACCATGCTCCGGATGCTCCCATTGCCATTGCAGCAGCCATTTGTTGACCTGTAACGATGCCACCGGCAGCTAAGATTGGAACATCTCCATAAGGTTGGATTGCTTTATGCACTTCGGGTATCAACACCATTGTCGAAACACTTCCGCAATGTCCACCTGCTTCAGTACCTGAAACAACTAAAATATCCACTCCTGCTTTAACTTGATTAATTGCATGTTGAGCAGTTCCTAGTAAGGCTGCAACCTTTACGTCATTTTCTTTTCCCATCTCTAACATCCAGTCGGGTGGAACACCTAAGGCGTTAGCTATAAGCTTTATGGGATGACTAAAAGCAACATCTAATAGAGCTTTAGCTCCATCTGCTTTGGTATTCTGAGCAAAACTAGACCCAGCTGTATCGATGGTCCTTAGTTCAGAGGCTTCAATATCATGATTTTCCAGAATATCAGCTCTGTAGTCAGCATACTCCTGTGGAATCATGCTCTTTAATTTTTCTGCATCAAACTTTTCACTTTGATCAACCATTTTGTTTGGAATAAGAACGTCAACGCCATAGGGTTTGCCGTCAATGTGATCATCGATCCATTTTAATTCTTTTTCCAATTGCTCAGGCGACATACCCACTGCACCCAAAACTCCGCATCCGCCAGCTTTTGAGACAGCAACTACAACGTCTCGACAATGCGTAAAAGCAACTAACGGAAACTCTATATCTAATAGTTCACAAATTTTTGAATTCATCATAATTATCTCCAATTATTTAGGATAAACCTCAATTTCTATTTTTTTAGTGACAACATTTATTGTGCCTTCGACATAGTGAATCACTCCATTGGTTAATTCATCAAGCATATAAATACTGATAATTCCGCCATTTCGCTTATATACACCAGTTAGATTTGCACCCGTGAGTACACCATCATCGTTAATTGCTCTTGCCAACCCAGATATGGTTCCAGAATTTCTTTGATCGTTTGATGGCATTAATTTGTAGTCAGCATAAACTGCTCCGTATTCTCCGGCTCTTCCAGAAGCAGAAATTACTGCATATTCTTTACCGAAGTTTATGGTATCAATTTCTAGATTTGCCTTAAAAGAATCTCCAGAAATTGAATAACTTAAGGCAGTTGAGCTTAAAAGTAACAACATACCTGAAAATAAAATTTTGTTTATTAAGTTTTTCATTCTTTTCTCCACTTTCATAAAATAATATCATCTAAATAAGCCTCCAAATCAAGTCTTATAGTAGAATTTTGTTATGAATAGAACTCAATCAAACATTGGCACTGCAGTAACTCTTGCGGTTGCTCTCTTAGTGGCGTGGGTATGCAGCTTAAATTCACTTACTATATCGGGGATACCATTATTCGGATTTTGTGCATTGATAATTTTTGTAATTCAATATGTGATCTTTATTCCTTCTTATTTAAATCAAACTGAACATTTCTTTGATTTAACCGGAAGCCTCACATTTATATCGATATCAATTTTATCTGTGGCACTGAGTCCAAACTTGTCTTTAATAAATATTTTATTAGCCCTAATGATTTCTGTTTGGGCAATTCGTCTAGGATCTTTCTTATTTTGGAGAGTAAGAAAAGATGGAGAAGATAAAAGATTTACAATAATGAAAACTAAATTTTCATGGTTCTTTATGACTTGGAATGTGCAAGGTCTATGGGTTTTATTATCTCTTGGAGCTGCTTTAGCTGCTATTTGCTCTCCAAAAGAAGTAAATTTTAATGTCATCCATATCTTTGGTTTTTTAATTTGGTTAACCGGGTTTCTGATAGAGGTTATCGCAGACAATCAAAAAACAAAATTTAGAGCAAAAAAGGAGAATGAAGATAAATTCATTACGACTGGCCTTTGGTCCTGGTCAAGGCATCCGAATTATTTTGGTGAAATATTGCTATGGTTTGGTGTTGCTATTGTTGCCCTTCCGTCGCTTGAAGGATGGTTATATTTCGCATTGATATCACCCATCTTTGTTTTTATTCAACTTACAAGAATAAGCGGCGTTAGTCTTCTTGAGGCAAGAGGAAGAAAACAATGGAAAGGCAATGAGGAATACCAACGTTATTTAAATAAAACATCTATTCTAATTCCTATGCCTCCGAAAAAAATTTGAACGTTTCTAACCGCAAAGTTCACAAATTTATTGGTTTAGTTGTTTCGGTCCAACTCTTACTTTGGACTATCTCAGGAATATTCTTTTCTTTTAATAAAATTGATCAGATAAGAGGAGAAAATTATCTAAAATCAGTTGAGCAAATTACACCACAGAAAATAAGCAGAATTTCTTTTGATGAAGCAAAAGAATTAGTGATAGAAAAAACTTACCTAAAACCAATTTCAGTTGAGGAAATTACAGAAGAAAAAAGAGGGAGTGAGTTTCGAGGGAGAAACCTTCCCTTATATAAATTATCCTCTTTAGATTCCTCTGATAAAGAAGTAAACGTATACGTTGATCCAAGTTTAGGAAAAATAGTAGCCATTCGAACTTTTGAATGGCGCCTTTGGGATTTAATGTGGGGCCTTCATATCATGGACTGGCGCGATAGAGATGATATTAATAATCTTTTTTTGAAAATCTTCTCGATCCTTGCTTTGATCAGCTCAATCACAGGAATAATATTATTTTTTAGACCTAAGTCTAAAGCTTGATTTAAATATTTATTCCTCGTGCTTGAAAGACATAGATTTTTTGTAGGCCGCTCTTTCAAAAAGCATATCTGTCCAGCGTTTAATATTAGGTTTAAATGCTTGTTCAATTCCTAAAGAATCTGCCAAGGTAATAGCATAACTCACGCATATATCTGCGATAGTAAACCTATCAGAGCATAGATATTCTCTATCTTCCAATGTTGTTTCAAGTAACTTCAATCTAGATACAAACCACCTACTGTAACCATCAACTGCAGCATCAGCCACTCCAGGTTCTTGAAGTTTATATCGAAGAACAACAGTTTGAGGAAAGGTTAAGGTTGCATCTGAATGGAATAACCAATTTAGATAAGATGGATAATCTGGCTCATCTGGTGAAACTCTTAAATCTGTCGGACCATATTTTTCTACTAAGTATTGCGCCATAGCTACTGATTCAGTCATTTTTACATCACCATCAGTGAGATAAGGAATTGTGCCCAACATGTTTACGTCGAGATATTCCTTCATAAAAACCCTCGGTGGGAATGGCATCATCGTCAGTTCATAGTCTAATCCCATCTCTTCAGCAGTCCATATTGGTCTGATGGCTCTAGAACCTTGCGTAGCCCAAATTTTAATCATGATTTCTCCTTGAGTATTAAATGGTTATACTTTGATATCTTAAATCAATTTAAATGAATGAGGACAAATAATGATTGGAGTAATAGCTAAATTAAAAATAAAAGACGGGGATAGAGATAACTTTATAGAAGCCATGGGTAAATTGGTTCAAGCAGTAGCTGATAATGAGCCTGATTGTTTTTACTATGAAATGCATGAGACCGATGATCCTCAAACCATTATGATGATGGAACTCTATAAAACTGAAGAGGCTCATCAAAGTCATTCGCAAACAGAACATTTCAAAACGCTTGGAATGGCGTTAGCGCCTTTTATGGCTGGAGCTCCTGAGATTTCAGTACATAAAAAAGTCTAACTCTGAAAAAAGAATACTTAGCTCAAGTTGAATCAGGAATCCTTCAAAAGGATCCTGATCAGCTCAAAATTGTCGAAATACTTGAGAGCCTCTCAGAAAATATAGCTAAGGATGGAATCCTTGAAGATATTAAAGGACTTTTCAAAAAATCTACCAATTCTTTAGAAGGTGTCTATATATATGGCGGTGTTGGAAGAGGCAAAACAATGCTTATGGATTTATTTTTTGATTCGGTAAGGACTGAGAAAAAGATTCGTCAACATTTCCATAGATTCATGCAGTCTATCCATGCAAGGTTAGCTGAACTATCTGGTAAAACTGATCCTTTGAGTCTCGTAGTCTCAGAATTAGAAAGAGATTATGACCTTATCTGCTTCGATGAGTTTTACGTTGAAGACATCGGTGATGCTATGTTGCTCGGCAGATCATTAGAAAAGCTCCTGGCCTCGAAAGTTAAAATGGTTTTCACTTCAAACATCAAACCTAGCGATCTTTACATGGGCGGGCTACAACGAAAATCTTTTATGTCAGCAATATCTGCAATTGAAAATCATTGTGAAGTTGTATGTTTAGAGTCAGTAACAGATTACAGATTAAGAGAGCTAGAAAAGAGCGGTATTTATTTCTCTCCTATAGATTCTGAGAAGGTAAATAGCTTCAATGAATTATTTCTTCAATTATCTAAAGGAACTAATTCTGGGCCAGATGCTATAGATATTTTAGACAGAAAGATTGCTTTTGAAGATTCTGCAAATGACATTATTCATTTTTCAGCTGATGTGATCTTTAACTCTCCAAGAAGTTCATCAGACTACATCGAGTTATCAAGAGAGTTTCATACAATTTTTATTTCCAATCTAGATGTAATTGAAGAAGAAGATACAGCAAGAAGATTTATAGCTTTTATTGATGAATGTTACGACCGAAACGTTAAGGTAATTTTTCTATCTAACCCCCTTCCAAATGAAATATACACCGGTACAAGATTAGCAGATAAGTTTCAAAGGACCTTAAGTAGACTAACTGAAATGCAATCTAATGATTATTTACAGGGGCGTCACAAAGGTTGATTTTTTTGACAAAGCCCACATTAAAAAGATGTTAGAATGAAATTATCAATGAAAGAACTTATCGAAACCAATTATTCCATAGGACAAGTTGTCAGACATAAATACCTAGACTTTAGAGGTGTAATTTTTGACGTTGATCCTGAGTTTAATAACACCGAAGAGTGGTATCAAAGCATTCCTCAACAAATAAGACCTAGAAAGGATCAACCTTTTTATCACGTATTCGCGGAGAACGATGATGTTTTTTATACAGCTTATGTCTCTCAGCAAAATCTTATAGCTGACGACTCAAACTCTCCAGTTGATCATCCTGATGTGAAAGAATTTTTTGGGCCTTTCAAAGGCCAATCTTATGAAGTAAGGGAAACTTCAAGAAACTAAGTTTTTCTCCTCTTCATCTGCCAATTTCACGCAACACACAAATATTTGCATTGCCTTTTCAAGATCTTCAATTGACACGTAGGTTGGCGCGATTCTTATATTGCTATCTTCTTGATCTCTTCTGTAAGGGAAAGCAGATCCTATAGGAGTTAGATTAAGCCCTGCAGTCTTACATAAATCAAAAATTTTTGATGCTTGTCCAGGCTTTGAGTCAAAGGATATAAAATACCCTCCAGTTGGTTTTGTCCAAGAAGCCAATCCCTTGGGTAAAGAATTCAGATACTTATCCACTAGCTCAAATTTAGGCCTTATGACGTCAGCTAGTTTTTTCATATGAGCTTCTATGCCTTTTCTATCCTTTAAAAATCTAACGTGTCTTGCTTGATTGACCTTATCTGGACTGAAATTGAATTTTGAAAAGTAATCAAGAAATAAGCTCATTAATTTATCGGAAGCTCCTAAAAAAGCTACTCCCCCGCCGGCAAAAGTTATCTTGCTGGTACTGCCAAAAGTAGCCACATTATCAAAGGTATCAAGTTCCTGAGAGATGTCCTGAATGCTAGGAAGCTTTTTTGAGTTTGCAAAATCATGAACTGCGTAAGCATTATCCCAAAGAACAATGAAATCAGAAGCACCGATCAGTGGCAAATTGGCAATTCTCTTAACGGTATCATTGGAATATATTTCTCCAGTAGGATTTGAGTGTTTTGGGTTGCACCAAATACCTTTAATGCTGTCATCATTCTTTACTAAGTCTTCAACAATATTCATGTCTGGACCATCTCCTGTTAGTGGAACTTTTATCATCTTGATCCCAAGTTTTTCACATAGTGCAAAATGACGATCATAACCAGGGACTGGACAAATTATTGAAATATTTTCCAATTCATTCCAAGGAGCATCCCCGCTGCCATTAAAAAGAAAGGCTGACAAAAGATTGCCCATCAGAGTTAAACTGCTATTTGAGGAAGCAAGAATATATTCTTCAGAATAGTCCAATAACTCAGCGCCAAGCTTTCTGGCAGAAGGTAAGCCTTTTATTTCACCGTAGTTTCTTATGTCTATGCCGTCTTGAACAAAATTTCCATCTAAAATACCATCGAGCTCTTCAGATAGAGTCAGCTGTTCTGGAGACGGCTTTCCTCTTGTTAAATCAATTGCATTTTTTTCTTTGCAAAAAGAATCGAATTGTTCTTTAAGATCGTCCATGTATTTATTTTAATATGTTAACGATAAATAATTTCTAATTTATTTTCCTGAGCAAATTTTCCTAACTTAGGATCGGGGCATACGATTACATTTTTGGGGCTATATTCAACCAAAGGAAAATCGTTTATAGAATCGGTGTAAAAAATAATCTCTTCTTTGGAGATGTTTTTGCGTTTGCACCATTCTTCAACGTTAGCTTTCTTATCGGACCCAAAGTTTGGTGAACCATCTAACCTGCCAGATATTTTATTATTTATGATCTCTGTTTTGGTCGCAATGCAGTCTTGAATACCGAATTTGTTGGAAAATTTATTGCCTAAAAAATCCATAGCCCCGGTCGCAATAATTGAGAGGTCTTCTTTCTCAATCCTATCTAAAAGATTAAAGGTAACTTGATCTACTAATTTATCGAAGTACTCTTCAATAAATTGATCGGATAATTTTGATAATTCCTTTTCATGTAGACCCTGCATGGATTGCAAGATGTAAAGACAGTATTTTTCTGGATCAAAATTACCGGAGCGATAATCTACTTCAAACTGCTCCATTATTGAGGCGTGGTCTTCGTTAACAAAGAAACCTTTTGTTGATAAAAAATTTATCCATGCTCCCTCAGAGTCTCCGCAAAGGAGTGTGTCGTCCAAATCAAAAACGTGTAATTTCATCTTTCACATTTGCTCAGCAAATTCTGTAAGCACCTTTCTGTATGCTTCCTTTTTGAAGTCGATAATTTTTCCTAAAGGATACCAATATGTGACCCATTCATATTTGTCAAATTCTGGCTTAGGATCCTGATTTAAGTCTATTTTTTCTTTTGGGGAAACGAGATCCACAAAATACCATTTTTGAATCTGGCCTTTAAATTTACCTCCCAAAACGTAAGATCTAATTGATGTTGGGATGTCATAAGTTATCCATTCTTTCGAAATAGCCACGATATTAATATCATCTTTATCAAGCCCTACTTCCTCATAAAGTTCTCTGTACATAGCTTCCGTGACATCTTCTCCATTATCAATGCCGCCTTGTGGAAATTGCCAATTGTCTGATTCGCATCTTCGACAAAAGAGTAACTTTCCATTCGATGGATCTCTAACAATAACAGCCACATTCTTTCTATAGCCTTCAGGAAACTCTTTCATTTTTTATAGTAAATTCAAATTTATTTTCTTTGACAAAGCCCTTTTCATCGAAGACCCTCTCTGTAATTAAACATAAGTTTTCTTGATCAATTGTTATGATTGTCGTTGCTCTCGTTCCATAGATATCAGAATTTATAAAGCGCGCATTGAATTCATTGCCGTGATTACCTTTGATAAATGTATTTGAAAAAGCAAAAGGTTCATTAGCTGGCTCAGACATCAACTCAAGTAACCCCTGATGAGTTAATTGAGATTTAAGAAAATCATTAAAATCATTTTTTGCGCTCATGAGTTTTTCACTTTTTGAATTATATTTTTTATTGCCTAAAACAAAGACCCCCTCACTTTGCTCATCTAATTCTGTGCCTTCGCTTGAAATAATACTTAACTTGAAATCTTTGATAAGAATCAGATTAAATCCCTGATAACTTGATCCAGTAATTCTATTTGAATAATCTTTTATAGATATGTTTTCCTCAAGGAAGTTTTTTACTAAGTCGCCCCTAGATTCCTTTTTTTCAGGTTGATTAAGAGCCACTTCATCAGAAAAATCTCTGACGTTGGTAACCGCTGCGAGACTTCCATTTTTATTTAGGCCTAACCACATCCCTTTTTTTAGCTCATCCTCACCAGAAAGAATATTTTTATCTGTCCTCCAAAACATATTTTTTGTTGGTCTTTCATAAAACTCATCACGATTTGAGGCTAAGACAAGTTTTAACTCAGAATTAGGATTTATTGCAGTAAGAATGAGACACATTTTATTTTGGAAAGAAGTTTATCAGAGCACCTCTATCATAGATAATGCATGTAATGATTGAAATAACCATAGCTCTCTTGTTTCTAGGTATCTTTGCAGGGCTACTTTCGGGTTTCTTTGGTATTGGATCTGGCATCATTCTAGTGCCAGCGTACATTTTCCTATTTGAATTTTTAAACTTTCCTAAAGAGATCATCCCATTCTTAGCAACGGGCACTTCAATGACGACAATGGCTTTAGTGATTCCCAATGCTGCACGAACTCATTATAAAAATGGAAATGTAGATACGGAAGTTTTAAGAATTGTTTTTTTGGTGGGATTACTTTTTGCTTTCTTAGGAAGATATATTTCGTTTTTTTTCGAAAGCACAACCTTGCAAATTATCATTGCTGTTTCATTAACTTTGGCAGCCTTACAATTAATTTTTGATATTTCTCCTAAACAAACTTCTACACAAATAAATAAAGTAGAGCTAATACTTGTCATCGCCGCAATAGCCTCTTTAACCTCAATTGTAGGAATTGGTGGAGGCATTTTAATGATTCCATATTTTAAATTTAGAGGATTATCTATGCATAAAGCAATTGGCACATCTTCTGTGATGGGATTTTCATTTGCTCTTTCAAGCTCTGTAGCGGTATTTTTATTTGTTCCAGAGGCTGCTAAAGAATTAGATTATCTTATTGGAGCAGCTTTTTATCCTGCCATTTTAATTGTTGGATTAAGCAGTATTTATTTCGCTCGGGTCGGGGCAAATTTGTCCTCAAACACTCAAGGAGATATTTTAAAAAAAGCTTTTGCAATTTTGGTAATTCTTGCTGCATTTAGGGTCTTTTATTCAACTTTTTTATGATTATAAATATCGACCCAGTTGCATTTTATATTCCAGTTCCTGTGGTAGGTTGGTGCCCAGTTTACTGGTATGGCATCTCATGGTTAGTTGCGATTTTAGGCGTAAATTTTGCTGCCAAAAGAATTGGTAAAGTAAGTAGAAGATTGTCACCTGCACAGGCTGAAGACTACTTAACTTATGGAATATTAGGAGCAATTTTAGGCGGCAGAATTGGTTACATGATCTTTTATGCGCCTGATCAATTAATTTACGATCCTTTGTCAATTATAAGGATCTGGGAAGGCGGCCTATCCTTTCACGGAGGTTTGATTGGGGTTCTCTTTTCCTTTTATTTATTCGGGAGAAAATTTAACCTCAAGTTCTCTGATGTAATGGAACATTACGCTATCTGCTTCCCTATAGGCCTTGGATCAGTCAGAGTAGGAAATTTTTTGGGAGGAGAGTTATTAGGACGGCCAACTGAAGTTTCTTGGGGGGTCATTTTTTCAAATGATCCTGAAGGCCTTTTAAGACATCCATCCCAACTCTATCAAGCATTTAGCGAAGGGTTTATTCTATTCATTTTGCTTTACCTGTTTGCGCGAACTAATCCTCCAAGATGGTCTATAGCTGGTTTATTTCTCAGTGGTTATGCAGTTGTAAGAATTTTCACAGAAAACTTTAGAACGCCAGATGCACACATAGGATTTGATTTATTGGAAATATTTACAAGAGGTCAGCTTTTGAGTTTACCTATGTTAATAATAGGTATATCTTTAATGATCTTTGCTTACAGGAAAAAACCTTCATGAGAAATTATTTAAATTTAGTAGAAAAAATTATCAACGAAGGCGTTGATAGGGAAGATCGAACTGGAACAGGAACAAGAAGTATTTTTGGAGAACAATTAAGGTTTGATTTAGAAAATAGTTTCCCATTATTAACAACTAAGAAGGTACATCTAAAATCTATCATTTACGAATTACTTTGGTTTATCAAAGGGGAAACAAATATAAAATTTTTAAAAGATAATAAAGTAACTATTTGGGATGAGTGGGCAGATCAAGATGGAGAGCTAGGGCCGGTTTATGGATCTCAATGGAGATCGTGGCCAACTCATGATGGCAAAAAAGTTGATCAATTAACTCAAGTCATTGAAAGCATAAAAAATAATCCTAATTCCAGGCGCCATATAGTAAGCGCATGGAATGTTTCCCTTATCGATGAAATGGCATTGCCGCCTTGTCATATTCTCTTTCAATTTTATGTGGCAGACGGAAAAATTTCTTGTCAGTTATATCAAAGAAGTGCGGATGTCTTTCTTGGAGTGCCGTTCAACATTGCATCCTATGCTCTTTTAACAATGATGATTGCTCAAGTTTGCAACCTGAAGCCAAAGGAATTTATTTTAACTTTAGGTGATGCGCATCTGTATCACAATCATCTTGATCAAGCTAAATTACAACTTGAAAGAGAGCCTAAAAAATTACCTAGCCTCGAAATAAATAAAGATGTTAAGGATCTTTTTGATTTCTCTTATGAAGATTTCAAAATAAAAGAATATGATCCTCACCCTGCAATTTCAGCTCCTATTGCCGTCTAATGACTGTAAGTCTGATTGTTGCCGTTTCTAAAAATGGTTTTATTGGAAAGGATGGTTCCCTGCCTTGGCAAATTTCTGAAGATCTAAAAAGATTCAGAAAAATTACAAGCAATGCAGTGGTGATAATGGGTAAAAATACTTTTTTATCGATAGGAAAACCCCTGCCAAATAGAGAAAATATAGTTGTCTCAACAACATTGAAATCAGCAGATGGCTGCGAAATAGTTAGATCATTGGATGAAGCAATAAATTTATCAAAAGAAAACTTTCCAAATAAAGATATTTTTTTGATTGGGGGTCATGCCATTTATAAAAATGGGGAAATTTTTGCAGATACGCTATACCTAACTAAAGTTGATATTAAAGTAGAGGGAGATGTAAGTCTGCCTGATTTTGATTGGGAAAGCTGGAAGGAAATGGAAAGAGAAGACTTTTTTGATGAAGGCTCTGGAATAAGCTGCGCTTTAATAAAGTACGTAAAAAGTTCCTAGGCGTTTTCTTCTAAATCTTTTCTTCTTAAGTTAAGAATCCTGACTCTTTCTCTTTCATTCTCAGTGTAGGTCAGCCACTTAAGAGCCTGGTTTCTAAGTTTGTCTTGCTTTTTATATGTATCTTCTTCGTTTTTCCCTTTTATATCACTGACTTTATCTAGAGATTTTCTAAAAAATGTCGTAGCCTCATCAAATTTTTGCTGTTCATAAGCAACCTGCCCCAGCAAAATATTCACAGATACAGGATCTTTTAACTTTCCTTTTTCAAGACCTTTTTTTAAGCTTTCTGAAGCCATATCTAATCTATCGGTAGCCAAGTAAATCTGTCCTAAGAAAACATATAATTCACCATCTTTAGCTTTTTCAGCTGCCTTTTTGTAAACGGGTTCTGCTTTGTCTAACTCCTGCGATAAATGCCATGCTTGAGCTAAGTATTTGAGATGTTTTTCGTTCTCTTCAACAAATTCTTCTTTGATTCCATAATCAATTACTTTTGCTGCTTTATAGGGTGCTTCAGCCCTCATTAAAAGTTGATATAAAACAACGTACTCATTTTCTTTATCGAGAAGTCTCTGGTCATGAGCTGCTTCTAAAGCTCCTAATTGTTTTGATTCTTCCTTAAATTCTCCATAAATTCCTGAGAGCTGAACCCAATATCTTTTTTTCGGGTAAAAACTTACTAGCTCTTCATACAAAGTTAACATTGACTGTGAATCTTCAATTTCGTTATACAAAGCTATTAATAAATTGTAAGTACCTTCTCTTGGAATCTTTTGGTTAGCTTTAGAAATACACATTGCAGTCTCAGCATTTTTTAATGCTAGTTTCTTTTCCTTTAGTTGCCAGTGAGCAGCGGCCATGATGTCGAAACCAGTTGAACTAGGAGCTTCTTCTAAAGCAAGCCACTCTTTTAAGCGTCTTATAGTCTCTCTGTAGTCCTCGCTCGAATATGCTATTTGAGCAAGGCTAAAAATTACACCGGCCTTAAGTCTAGGATCAGTATCAGGAATTGCTAAAAATTGTTGGTAATCGTACTTTGCAAGCCTAAGATTATCCTGAGAAAAATGAACATAGGCATAGTAGTACCACATCTGAGCCAAATCAGTATCAGTAGCTTTTTCAAGTCCTTTAATTTGATCTAATAATAATAAAGCCTCATCCCACTGTTCTTCTTCTAAAAGGGGAAACACATCAGCCATTATTCTTTGTACTGATCTACTTAAAGTTTTTGCAGATCTTCTTTTGCTGGCTTTCTTTATATCAAGACTCTTTAAACAATCATCAAGTTTATACTCGGGAAAAAGTATCTGTTTCTCTTTTGGCTGCTCCTCTTGAACAAATACAGAAAAGGAAATAAAAGATAACGAAATTATTAAAAGAAACTTAAGCATATCAATACATTTCTAAACAGTTCTGAGGAATGTAATCAGGACCCTTGCCCTCGCCCTCTAAAATAAAAGTTATTCTTTGTTTTACTCCAGGAACTTCCACAGCCACACCATCTCTTATCATAGGTTTATATTTATATTTTAATGCAGCTCTTTTGGCTGAACTATTAAATATTCCAGAAGGATTGGCTGCTATAACTTCTGGATCTCTAACGGTTCCCATAGTAGTGACCGTGTATTCAACGACCACGCAGCCTTCAATTCCTCTTTCAGCAGCTCTTCTTGGATACTGAGGAGGGATTTGAAATATAGGAACATAAGCTCCATCTGCAAAAACTCCCTGTCTCCTGGCTTTAAAATTAAATTTGGGAGCTATATTTCCCGACAAATCTTCCATAGTATCCATCTCAACATCTGGAGGCAGCATGTCTGGTGGAGGTTCTTGTTCTTCGGGTCTTTCCATAGAATCATCCATCAGCTCAAGTTCTCTTTCCGGCATAAGGAAGTCAGCTATTTTTCTAGTATTAATATCGTCGAGTGAAACATCTCCAGTAGCAATTAATGCAGCCATAAATAGCAGAGAAAAAATTGCAAAAAAAGTTCCGCCTGCAGCTATAAGACCGTACTTTTGATAATCGTTTTTATTAAGACCAATTGCCATAATTAAAATTGAGGTTCCGATGCAAGAGAGATGTTATAAACGCCAGCTTCTCTAGCGCCATCCATTACAGCCATAATTGTATCTGCTGTAGCTTTTTCGTCAGCTTGTATCACTACCGATCCCTGAGGATTTTCTGCTAGCAGCCTCACGACATTTGCTTTTACCTGACGCTTATCAATTCTCCTGCCATCCATATATATTTCACCAGCGTTACCTACAGCAATCAAAATCGCTGCATTTTCGGTAGGCTCTGCTGTCTCTGAGTCTGGTCTGTTTACTTCGAGACCAGGCTCCTTAATAAAGTTTGCTGTGACAATAAAGAAAATAAGAAGAATGAATACTACATCCAACATAGGTGTAATATTTATTTCCTCTTCTTCTGCTACCGCTTGGCTTATTGGTGCTCTTCTCATTATTTATCCTCTTTAAATTACATCAAATTTTTTATCGTAAGTTAATCTTTCTGTAAGAATCTCTATGTTCTTTTTAGCTGCTTGGTCAATAGATCTCAAAGCTAACAAGGCCGGGATGGAGGCAAATAAACCTGCCATTGCTGGTATGGTAGACCTAGCTACTCCACCTGCCATAGCCTTAGCATCTCCACCGCCTGTGACAGCAAGAATATGGAATACTTCCATCATTCCGGTAATTGTTCCAAATAATCCAAATAAAGGAGCAACGGCTGTGCATACTTTTATCAGATCTATATTTGAATTAATTGATGAGCTAGCCTGAGAAATAAGCATGCTTCTTATCATATGACCTTCCCAAGATTTTCTTCCAGGGCCGCCATTTTCAGATCTTACTTGATCCCACTGATCTCGTGCATCTTGAATAAGTTGTGGTTTTGAGAACCTAAAAAACCATAATCTCTCAAAGATAAGAATCCACATAACCATGATGAGGACTCCTATAAGAAGAACTACAGGACCTCCTTTTTCAAGAAACTCGAAAAGAAGGTCTTGAAGATCGTAAAACCAACTCATATCTAAACGCTAGGCTTTTCCTTCAGATCTTGCAGCCACCATTCCAGTACTTTGTTCTTCGATGATAGACAAAATACCTTTTGAATAATTAGCAAGGATAGCTGCCATAAAGACAGACGGTATAGCACACATCAATCCTAACCAAGTTGTGACAAGCGCTTCTGAAATACCACTAGCCATAGTTTTTGGATCACCTGTTCCAAACAAGGTAATTGCTTGGAATGTATTAATCATACCGATAATCGTTCCAAATAATCCAAGAAGCGGAGCAACTGCAGCGATTAATTTAACCACCCAAATGTAAGCTTCTATGGCCGGTCTCTCCGCAAGAATTTGTTCAGCCATCTTGAGTTCGAGAGTTTCAGTATCTGCATCTTTTGCTTCTTCAGCTACTTTCATAACTCTTGATAATGCATTGTTTCCAGAACCTTTGCCTGCAGCCTCAGCGTTAACTCCCCTTCTTACTCCGTATAAGATGTAAAAACGCCATATGAATACTGCTGCAGATATGGCTAACAAGACTAGAATCAAGTAACCAACAAATCTTCCTTGAGCAATTTTTTCACTAAATGTTGGAAGAGTTATTAAATTGGAAAGCAAGGTACCACCTTGAGGTCCTGTCGGATCAACTCCAAATTGCACAAATCCAGAACTCTCATCGAATAAATCATATGTGCCGCCGGTATATCTTGCAGGTTGTCTTGGAAGAACTTCATAAGCTCCTCTTGTTTTTAAATAACTTAAGTAACTTCCCTCAGCAACAGCGTTGAAAGTTCCAACCCTCACAACATCTTCTTCAGTTGCATTACCGTTATTATCGACAACCGTTGCATTGAATTTTTCTACTGATCCGGATGCTTGAAGTTCTCTTAATAACTCAAACCAAAGCCTTTCTAATTCTGGAATTGATGCCAAAGAAACACCTTCGCTCATTTTCTTAGCTAAATCAGATAGAAATACTTCTCTATCTTTACCAAATTGAGCTGCTGTGATTGATTCTTCGAACCTCGCTAAAGAGTCACTTGCAGTACTTTGTAAATGTCCAAACATTTCATATAGAGAACCTAGTCTTTCTTTAAGTTGCTCTTCAAGGACAACCAGCTTTGCATCATTAGCTTCAAACTGAGCCTCTAATTCTTCAGCTATTCTCTCCAGACGAGCTCTTTCAGCCTTTGCATCCGTTAAAAGTTTTTGCTGTCTGTTTCTTTCTGTTCTAAATCTGTCTTCTCTTTCTGAAGCCTCTTCTGATTCAGCAAACCTTCCTTGTTTAACAAGTTCCAATAACTCATCAAGAGTAGCCGCTGCAGATTCTGGTTTTTCCTCTTCTTGAGAAAAAAGTGGGTTTAAAAATATCCCAACGATAAAAATCAATAGTAGTTTTTTCATTGGACCACCTCAGCTGCTGGAATTGGCATCTCTAGGATGTTAACTGTTTGAAGTTTTTGGGCAATACGAATACCATTTTTTACTGGATTTCTATATCTAGATGGCAATTCTTCCCATGTATTTGTCTCTTTATTCCATACCCCAGTCTGATCAAGATCTGATGTTTGATAAGCTAAAACTAATCTTCCTACTCGAAGAATATTTACTTCTCGGTCTTGGCCATCAATCGTGATTGTGTCTTTATAGGTATCCATTTTCATTCCATATTCAGATTCAACTGTGTAACCTTCAAGAACCTGTCTTAATTGCTCCGCGGGAGAAACGGTTGGGTTATCTAAAGCTTTCTGAATAAACGATAATCTTTCTTCTCTTTCGCCAAGTCTGAATGGTAGATCCAAAGAGATGAAACTTTTTAGACCCTCATACATTCTTCTTGATAAGGGTGGAATTTGTCTTTGAAGAACAGATGCATCTTTCATAGTTGTTTCTATTTCTTCCATTCTTTCGACTTGTCTTTTTATTTGTTTTCTTTTCTGTGCGTTGTAAACCTTTAGCCCCTCAATTTGCTTGCTGACTATTTTGTATTCAGCGGATAATTTATCTGTTTTATCTTGAAAACCATCGATAGCAGTTTGAGAAGTTGCAGCTCTTTCCGTTCTTTCATCATTGACCTGTAGAACTGGTTGAAGCTGCGCAAAAAGCGTTCCTGAAAAAGAAAAGACAATAATAAAGACAGTAACTTTTAACTTTTTAACTGTTTTACTAAACATTTCATCTCCCTAAAAGAAAGCCAACAAAAATTAATAATTAAATTTTTGCTGGGCGGATTTTTTTTCGTTAACTACTTTAGTAAGAATAACTAATCAAAGCAACAAACTTATTAGTTTTTCTTTTATTGGAATTCAAATAAAAAATCAACATCTATCTATGAAATTATTTGTCACTCTAATGTAAAATTCATTATGGCTTCGATCAGTACGAATGAGTTCAAAAATGGATTAAAACTTATTGTTGAAGGGGATCCTTGCGAGATTCTTGAACATGAATTCCATAAACCCGGTAAAGGGCAAGCAGTAATGCGTGTGAAATTCAAAAATTTAAAATCCAATAGAGTGTGGGAAAAAACATACAAAACTGGGGAGTCGCTTGAAAAGGCTGATCTTGAGAATATACCCATGCAATTTTTGTACGAAAGCGGCGAAGAAGTTGTAATGATGAATAATAATAGTTTCGATCAAGAAACTTTCTCTAAAAGTGATCTTGGCGACTCAATTCAATGGATGGAAGAAGGTGAGTCTTATGAAGTCTTATTATTTGAAGGTTCGCCTTTATCTGTTGAGCTCGATACGTTTGTTGAAATGGAAGTAACTGAAACTGAGCCTGGATTTAAAGGAGATACTGCTACAGGAGCAACGAAACCAGCCATCCTTAAAAATGGTGTTGAAGTAAAAGTCCCGTTATTTATTGAGATTGGAGATATCCTTAAAATTGATACCAGAACTGGTGAATATCAAAGCAGAGCGAAAGATTGAAAGAAGAAATTCAAAACCTTCTTTTTGAAGAAATTAAGTCATCAAATCTCAAAGGAGTCACTAAGGCGTCCCAAATTGAGGTTTTTGAACCCAAAAACATTGAGTTTGGAGATTGGACTTCAAATATTTGTATGAAACTTGCTGCTAATTCTGAAGATAATCCTAGAAAAATTGCTGAAAAATTAATTAAGAACCTCACAAAAAATGACTGGATAACTAAGATTGAGATTGCAGGAGCAGGATTCTTAAATTTTTATTTAACCTCTGAACAAAAATATATTTTCATTCAAAAATGTTTGGAGCAAGAGGAGCCATTCCTGATTAAAGGCAAAGCTAAACAGAATATATTAATTGAATATGTTTCTAGCAATCCAACCGGGCCCATTCACATCGGACACGGAAGAGGAGCTGCACTGGGTTCAGCCTTAGCAAATCTTTTATCTAAAGCAGGATGTGAAGTAACACAAGAATATTACGTAAACGATCAAGGATTGCAGATAGAAACTCTCGGCCTTAGTCTTTTGCTCAATTATCTATCGCTTGACGGCGAAAAGATTAAATTACCCAAAGAGTGTTACCAGGGGGATTATTTGAAAACCCTCGCAAGTGATTTGAAAAAAAATAAACAAAACAAATATGAATTCAATCTTCCAATAAAACTTCCAACAAATTTTGATGACTGGCTTAGTTTGGCAAAAAAAGAGCTGTCTGATTTTGAAGAGTTAGGAGTATTTGCACTCACAAAAATTCTGGATGGTATAAAAGCCGACTTAAAAGAATTTCATACTTTCCACGATGATTTCTTTTTTGAATCGAGTCTTTTTAAAGACTCTAAAAAATCAGAATTTAATAAAACTCTAAATTATCTCAGCAAAAAAGATCTTAGTTACGATAAAGACGGTGCTACTTGGTATAAATCAACGGAATTTGGCGATGAAAAAGATAGAGTTCTAATTAGAGAGAATGAAGCACCAACATATTTTGCTTCTGATCTGGTCTACCATAAAAATAAATTTGATAGAAAATTTGATGAAATGATAAATCTATGGGGGTCAGACCATCATGGCTATCTACCCAGAATAAATGCATCCCTAAAGGGTCTTGGCTACGACAGTAAGAAACTCAAAACAATTTTTATACAATTTGTTTCTTTAATAAGGGGAAAAAATAAAGTTGCTATGTCTACAAGATCTGGTGAGTTTGTGACTTTAAAGAAACTTATCGATGAGGTGGGTGTAGATGCTGTAAGGTATTTCTTTTTAGAGAGAAGGTCAGATCAAACGCTTGAGTTTGATATTGAGCTTGCTAAGAAGAAAAATAAAGATAATCCTGTTTACTACATTCAATATGCTCATGCTCGAATCTGCAGCTTGATGAAAGAATTGCCAGAAAGGGGTTTTAATTATTCCAATTCAGAAGGTTCTAGAGCCCTACCATCTTTATCTTCAGATAAAGAGAATGAACTTGTTTCACAAATTAATAGCTACCAACAAACTCTTGAAAGATGTTTTGATAAAAGAGAAATCCATTCTTTATGTTTTTACCTTAGAGATTTAGCGGCTATCTTTCATTCGTTTTACAACTCTCACCCAATCTTAGATAAAGATGATAATTCAAGAAATGCGAGGATTGCTGTTTCTTTGGCAACAAAAGCAGTGATTAATGATGGATTAGGTATTTTAGGGATAGTTGCTCCTGAAAAAATGTAATGGATATTTCAGACAATATTGCAAAAATTAACGACAAAATAAAATCTGCTGCAGCTCAAGCGGGAAGATCTTCAGAAGAGATAAAGTTAATTGCGGTTTCAAAAAAGAAAAGCACTGATTTAATCGCTGCAGCTCATCATTGTGGGTTGACCAACTTTGGCGAAAATTATCTGCAAGAATCGGTTGAAAAGATTTCATCCATTAATTCAAAAGAAATTGATTGGCATTTTATTGGCAACATTCAATCAAAAAAAAGTTCTCAAATAGCTCAATATTTTTCTTGGGTGCATACAATTGATAGGGCAAAAATAGTCAATGCACTGGATACTGCCGGTCAAAATCTCAAAGTTTTAATCCAGGTTAATATCAGTGAAGAAAAGAGCAAGTCGGGCATAAGTGATAGCGACCTGATGCCTCTGGCGGATATTATTATTGAATCGAAATGCTTGGAACTTAAAGGTTTAATGGCGCTTCCTTCACCTCCAACAGATGGAAAGATTAATGAAAAAGAATATGAGAAAATGAATATGCTTAGCGATCAACTCAAAAATTATTATTCTCCTGCTAATGAACTTTCATTAGGAACCTCACAAGACTTTGAGTTGGGCATTAAGCACGGATCAACCATGGTTAGAGTTGGGGAATCAATATTTGGTAAACGATGAATAAACAAAACATAGGGTTTATAGGATGCGGAAACTTAGCTTTGCAGGCAATTAAAACTTTGTCTGGTTCTTATAATATTTTTTATTCTAACCTTTCGATTAATCAAGCCGCTGAAAATCTTGCAGCAGAAAAGTTAGAAACTATCGATTTAGCAAAAAAATGTGATGTAATTTTTATAACCGTAAAGCCAAACGTAACAGCAGAGGTTCTTTCTAGCATTGCCTCACAATTACAGAACCAACTAGTAATTTCTTTTGTTGCTGGCATCTCAAGAAGTAAGCTCGTCGATTTAGCAGGCGGTTACAAAAATATCGTCAGAACCATGCCATCACTTGGAATTGGTTTTAAAAACGGGCCCATTGCTATAGCGGAAATGGGAGATAAGGCATTGGTTGATCAAACCGAAGTGATTATTTCTGAGTTAGGCAGCACTTATGTCTTAGAAGAGAATGATATTGATGCATTCACAGCTATTTACGGTGCTGGGCCAGCTTATTTTGCTCTTGTAGCAGAAACAATGAGCAAGCTTGCTACGGATAACGGTTTATCCATGTCCGATAAAGACTTAGCATCAGTTATGTTTACTGCCGGAGAATTGCTTCAAGAGAATGAGTCAGCTGGATTTGCTGAAGTTCAAAATAAAGTTGCTTCAAAAAAAGGAGTCACAGAAGAAGCTTTAAATACAATGAAGTCTGCCGGAATTAATGAGATCATTTCACAAGCAATCAATAATGCAATTGAAAGATCAAAAAAACTAAACGATTAAAATGGCGAATAACTTTTTTCTCATAGCATTGGTAAATTTCTTTTCGGCTATTTTTTTGCTGTATCTGCTCTTTAGATTGTTTCAATTAAGTTTTAATAATCCGATCGTTTCAAATTCCTTTAAGTATTTAGAACCTTTCCTTAAACCTTTTAGATTTGTTTTACCTATTTTGTTTGGACTAGATTTGTCTGCATTGGCTTTAGTAATTTTGGCGAAATTCGGTCTGTTTAATTTGATTTTTAGTGCCGACCAGATCTTCGATACGATAGATGCTTTATCTTGGGCGGCTATTGGCTCTTTATACATGGCCTCACAAATAATTAGATATAGTTTGTTTATTTCAATATTTGCCAGTTGGTTAGCGCCCATGTCAAATAATTCCTTTCTGAATATATGTCATGGTCTTACGCAACCTTTGCTGTTGCCTTTTCAGAGGTTTACTTCATTCTCAGGAATAGACTTTTCACCGATCATTGTATTTTTTCTCTTAATACAGATCGATAGAATTCTTCTAACTCTAGGGGCAAACCTAGAATTACCTCGGTTCATATAATGTCAAAAGATTCATTAGGTCGAGTAGAAACAAAGAGCTTTGTTCATAAAGATTCTTTTTCTTTGAAATCAGGCAAAACCCTTCAAGGATTTGAAATGGTTTATCAAACCTACGGAGAATTAAATGAAGCTAAAGATAACGCTATTCTCATTTGTCATGCCCTCAGCGGCAATCATCACGTAGCAGGGTTAAGTGAAGACGATAAAAAAGGCTGGTGGGATGATATGGTTGGTCCAAACAAAGCGTTTGATACGAACAAGTATTTCATTGTTGGTTGTAATAATTTAGGCGGCTGCCACGGTAGCACAGGTCCAAATTCCATTAATCCAGAAAACAATATAGCTTATGGCTCCTCCTTCCCGATGGTCACAGTTAGAGACTGGGTCAAAAGCCAAAATTTGTTGCGTACTCATCTTGAACTGCCCTATTGGTATGCTGTTGTTGGCGGCAGTCTAGGCGGTATGCAAGCTTTACAATGGTCTATAGATTATCCCGACCTTGTTAAAAAAATTGTGGTAATAGCCGCAGCGGCCAAGTTGAGCGCTCAGAACATTGCTTTTAACGAAATAGCCAGGCAAGCCATCTTGGCTGATCCCAACTATAACTCTGAGGATAAGCTTCCGAAGACAGGTTTGGGGCTTGCGAGAATGCTTGGTCACATTACTTACCTGTCAGATGATGCAATGCGAGAGAAATTTGGGCGAGATATGAAAAAAGGCGAAGTGAATTTCTCCTACGATGTCGAGTTCGAAGTAGAAAGCTATTTAAGGTATCAAGGCGAGAGTTTTTCTAATAGATTTGATGCACATACTTACTTGCTTATGACTAAAGTTTTAGACTATTTTGATCCTGCTGAGTCTCATGAGGGAGATTTAGCTAAAACTCTTAAATCGGTTACTGCAAAAACTCTTCTTATCGCATTTTCATCCGACTGGCGATTTTCACCGGAAAGATCCAGAGAGTTGGCCAATGCTTTTATTGAGGCTGAAAAAGACGTCTCCTTTTTAGAAATAGATTCTCCGCATGGTCACGATGCATTTTTAATGCCAAGCGAAACATACGATAGTGCAATAGAGACATTCTTGGAGAAAAATGAATAAGTTGATAGGTGATTTTATCCAGAGTAATGCCAGAGTCCTTGATCTAGGGTGCGGTGACGGCTCACTCTTAGCATTTCTAAAAAAAAATAATCAAGTAAAAGGTTTAGGTTTAGAAATAGATCATAAAAAAATTCAAGAGTGTCTAAAGAAAGATGTCAGCGTTATCGATCAAGACATTGATTCGGGTTTGAGTAATTTTCAAGATCAAAGTTTTGATGCCGTTATTATGAGTCAATCGATTCAAGCATTAAGAAAGCCTGAAGTTGCTCTAGAAGAAATCACTAGAATAGGCAAAGAGGCAATAATCAGTATTCCCAACTTTGCAAATTGGCGATGTCGCTTACAGCTAATTTTTGGTGGCACGATGCCGATATCCTCTGCCCTTCCCCACGATTGGTATTCAACACCGAACATTCACTTATGTTCTTTAAAGGATTTTGAAAAGTTATGCGTTGATCACGGTGCAGACATTCTTGATAGACAACTTTTAAGTTTTGATGGAGAAGAACAATCGTTTATGAAAGTTGCTCCTAACCTCTTAACCGAAATTGCTCTTTACAGAGTTAAGGCCAGGAATTGAAAGTTGTCATAGCCACCTCCAATCAAGGAAAACTAAAAGAATTTGAAACCTTGTTAGCGCCTTTAAATTGGCAGTTTTATTCTTTACAAGATCTAGGAATTGATAGTCCCATCGAAGACGGCGCTACTTTCTATGAGAATGCGCTGATCAAAGCAAAGCATGCTGCAACTATTTCTGGATATCCGGCTATAGCTGATGACTCAGGTCTTTGCGTTGACTCTTTAAATGGTGCGCCAGGAATTAAATCTGCTCGTTATGCTGGGGAAAAATCAAGCGACGCTGATAACAATTTAAAATTATTAGAATCTCTGGAAAATGAAACGCAGAGAAATGCTGCCTTTGTGGCCTGCCTGGTTTTCTTCGATCCCAATTCAGATGAAGATCCCTTATCAGCAGAGGGGAGGCTTGAAGGTGAGATAGCCAGAGAATCTCAAGGTAAAGATGGTTTTGGCTATGATCCAATTTTTTTTATCTCTGATGAAAACAAAACCCTTGCTGAATTGGGCAAAGATTATAAAAATAAAAATAGTCATAGGGCTAAAGCGACCAAGATTCTTTTGAATAAATTACTTAAAGAGAAGTGATGAAATTGATCTGCCTGCTTCAATTCCCTTTCTTTGATATTTAGTAAGAGTCAGCTGTTTAAGAAGAGATAACTTTTCTAAATCTTGAAATTCTACTTTCTGGTTAATACAGATTTTTTTGACAGAATCTGCGTATTCTTGCCAGTCAGTGCGAAAAAAAATAAATCCCTCTTTAGATAGGTAACTTCGAAATTTGTTTAAATTATCTGAACTTAAAAGTCGTCTTTTATTGTGTTTTCTTTTATGCCAGGGATCAGGAAATAGAAATAACAGCAAGCTAAATGTTGTCTCGATATCCTTATCCAGCATTAAGTCGACAACATCACCTAAGTATATTTTCAAATTTTTAATACCAGATTCTTGTATTTTTGAACAAGTTCTTGCAACGCCGGTTTCATAAACTTCTATACCAAAAAAGTTGAGATCTGGATTGTTTACAGCCATTTCGAAAAGAGAATCACCCTCGCCAAAACCAATTTCAAGAATCTTATTCTCAGTAGTTCTTAATGTTTCTTCGAAAGCTGACTTGGTGTTCGCCGAAAAAAGGAAATCATTCTCTTGGTTTAAAATTTTTTTATGATTAGCAGAGAGTCTTGACCTTGCTTTGGCAAAGCTTCTTATAGATCTCAAGAGTTAATAACTCCTTCTGTGGGTGAACTGGCAAAGGCCTGATCAGATTTAGGCATGCGGCCAGCAAGATACGCAGACCTACCCGCTTTAACTGCTTGTCGCATTGCAGCTGCCATTAAAACTGGATTTTCTGCTCCTGCAATCGCTGTATTCAATAAGACTCCATCGCAGCCTAACTCCATTGCCAAAGTTGCATCTGAAGCAGTTCCAATGCCGGCATCAACAATGACCGGAACTTGAATTTTTTTAACAATTGCTTCAATTGCTTGTGGATTCTCTATTCCTCTTCCAGATCCTATGGGAGCGGCTAAAGGCATCACTGCAACGCAACCAGCATCTTCTAGAGCAACTGCATAATCAAAATCATCAGTGCAATAAACCATCACCTCGAAACCTTCTTTAACAAGGTCCTTTGCTGCTTTTAATGTTTCTGGCATATCAGGCAGTAAAGTATTCTTGTCGCCAATGACTTCTAACTTAACCAAGCTGTGGCCGCCTAATAACTCACGCGCTAATTTACACGTTCTCACCGACTCGTCTGCCGTGTAACATCCAGCAGTATTAGGCAAGATAGTAAATTCATCTGGCGAGATCAGTTCAAGGATATTACTCTCATCTTTATTTTGACCAAGGTTTACTCTGCGGATCGCCATGGTGACGATATCCGCTCCAGATTCTCTGATAGCGTCAATTGCCAATTGGTCGTTGGCGTATTTTCCTGTGCCAACCATGAGGCGAGACTGAAATTCACGAACTCCAATTCTCAATGAATCGGACATTACCCTCCTCCAATGGCTTTGACTATTTCTAGTTTGTCGCCTTCTCCAACTGTTGTCGTCTCCCAATCTGCTCGCATAACCACTTCCTCGTTTAGTTCAACCACAAGCAGATCATCTTTGAGCTCTAAAAAGTTAAGCAGCTGAGGAATATTAAGGTTCTCGGGAATTTTTTTTGATTCGGCGTTAATGCTAACTTGAATGTCGTTCATGAATAAGATCAGTTTATATTAGTTCTGATCTTTTCCATGGCTTTCTTTTCAATTTGGCGAATTCGTTCAGCGCTGATTCCATACTTGTCAGCCAACTCATGAAGAGTGGGCTTGTCATCGGTTAACCAACGTTCTTTAAGGATCAATTGGCTTCTTTCATCTAATTCAGATATTGCGTTTTGCAGTTGATTAATTTGATCTCTAGCAAAATCCTCTTTCTCAACGATTTCCATTGGATCCGAGTCTTCGTTTGTTAAGTAATCAGCCGGACTATAAGTATTCCCCTCTTCGCTATCATCTGCTGAGTAAGGATCAAAAGAAACGTCATGAGATGACATCCTTTGCTCCATTTCCCGCACCGTATCTTCCTTGACGTCAAGCTCGTTGGATATCATTTTGACATCATCCTCACTTAACCAAGTGATATCTTTCTTTTTATTTCTAAGATTGAAAAATAATTTTCTCTGGGCCTTGGTGGTAGCTACCTTAACTATTTTCCAATTTTTTAATACGTATTCGTGTATTTCTGATTTAATCCAATGCACAGCAAATGAAATCAACCTAACGCCCACTTCAGGATTGAACTTTCGGACAGCTTTCATCAAGCCAACGTTACCTTCTTGGATAAGATCTGCTTGAGGCAAACCGTAACCTGAATATCCTCTAGCAATATGCACAACAAACCTTAGATGCGCCATTACGAGTTGCCTAGCAGCTTCTAGATCCTCTCTGTAGTAAAGATCTTCTGCTAATTTACGCTCCTCTTCTGGTGAGAGAATAGCTATGTTTTGAATGGAATTGAGGTAAGCCTCCAGGTTCTGACCTGGTGCTGAAATGTCCATTGGTTGCAATTCTTTGCCCATAGGTGCGGAATTTTAACTCCAATTTTGCGAAAATGACAAAATATTAGTAATTAGAATAAAGATATAAGCTTTATAAGTTATTGAATTCGTTGATTATTCCTTTCCAATAGTCTATATCAGAAACGGCAAAAAATCCATTTATTGGCTGATTTGAGTCATTTTTGTAAGAAATTGGCTTTCCGTGTAAATCCACTACTTCACCCCCTGCTGATCTTAAAATAGCGTGCCCAGCAGCAATATCCCACTGAAAAGTCCTGCCAAATCGGGAATATATATGCGCTGAACCTTGAGCAATGGCATTAAATTTCAATGAGGATCCAAGACCAATGGTCCTCATTTCTTCAAATTTATCCTGAAGAAACAAGGCAAATTTAGTTTCTTCTCCCGAGCTATGGCGTTTGCTAACGGCAAGCATGCATGAGTTCTCTGGTGTGCTGACGGATAACTCTTCATCATCTCCGGCAATAAAAGCACCGGACTCTTGGCTACCAAATGTCGTGATGTTAGCTGGCGGTTGATGAATAACACCCAGAACTGGCTCACCTTTATTAATAAGGGCAATATTGACGGTAAACTCCTGTGATCCGTTAATAAATTCTTTGGTTCCATCTAAAGGATCCACCAGCCAAAAGATATCGGCGTTATCCAGATTTTGAGCAAAACCTTCCTCTGAGATAATAGGAATAGAGTCATCTAAATTGATTAATTCATCAACGATTTGTTTGTTAGCTGCTTTATCGGCTAAGGTAACCGGAGATTGATCAGCTTTGTATTCCACCTCTTCTTCAGCTAATTCATCAAAAAAGGTCATAATCAGATTTCCAGCATTCTCAGCAATGTGCTGAGCTTCTGAAACTAGGCTATTGACGGTTTCTTTATCCATTAAAAATTGTTTTCCAATAAATTATTACTTTACAATGGTCTTTTGAATTTGCACATTATGGAAAATACAAACGACGTTCTGAGTGATTTAAAAGATATCGCATCAGGACTAAAAAGAATAGGGAAAAACAGAAAAGTAGTTCTGCCGCATCACAAAGAGTTTGAATTAATCGAAGAACTCGAAGGCATTGCAGCAGGTGCTATTGCAAAACTTGAAAACGGAGGTTCGTAATGAGTTATGAAAGTTTTACTTTAGAAAAAGACGGTCACGTCGCAAACATGACTCTCTGCAGGGGGGAATCGTTTAACACTATGACTAAAAAATTCTGGATTGAGTTACCAGAAATATTGAATGAAATAAATCGTGATCCTGACTTAAGGGCAGTTGTCATGTCTTCAACTGGAAAGCACTTCTGTGCCGGCATGGACTTAGCTAACTTCAATAACGGAGTTGAGAACATATCGCCTGAAAAGAAACCTGATCATGCAAGGGTTGGTGAAGTCATGTATCGAGTTGCTAAAGAACTGCAAGGTTACATCACAAACATTGAAACCATCAGAGCACCTGTAATCGCTGCCATACAAGGCGGTTGTATTGGCGGGGCTCTAGATATGGTTACGGCTTGTGATATAAGACTGTGCACAAAAGATGCTTTTTTCTGTATTCAAGAAATCAATATTGGTATGGCAGCTGACGTCGGAACTCTGCAAAGACTGCCTCGCTTGATCCCAGAAGGAAAAGTCCGTGATCTCGCGTACACCGGCAGAAGGATGATGGCTGAGGAAGCAAAAGAATGCGGTTTAGTGAATGAAGTTTACGATTCACACGAAGCCATGCTCGAAGCTGCAGATGCCATGGCCAAAGAGATCGCCAGTAAATCTCCTGTTGCTATTTACGGTCTAAAAGAAGTTCTGAATTACTCTCGCGATCATACCGTGAAAGATGGCTTGGAATACAATGCCCTTTGGAGTGGAGCTATGTTGAGTTCCAAAGACATGGGCGAAGCCATGCAAGCGAAAATGGAAAAAAGAGAAACCTCTTTTGACAAGATGGTTGCTGTCAAAAAATACGACGAAACAGGAAGTTAAGAAGTTTTTCGAGTAAAAGTTGGCGCGTTGTCTTGTGAAAGCTTCGCGTTGAACTTATAACCACCGTAATTAAAGGTAGCTAATCCATCGGGATTGGTAACTTTATTATCAATGATATACCTTGCCATCATGCCTCTGGCTTTTTTGGCAAAGAAACTAATGATCTTGTAATCACCGTTTTTGAAATCTTTGAAAACTGGGCTGACGATGTCACCAGCGATGTCTTTTTTATTCAAGGCATTGAAGTATTCGTTGGAAGCTAGGTTAATTAGTGTTGAATCTTTTTGCTTCGCTAATTGTTCATTGATATCCGCAGTGAGAGTGTCTTTCCAGAAACCATACAAGTCATCGTGCTTTTTCGTAGCCAGCTTGGTACCCATTTCTAAACGATACGGCGCCATTAAATCTAGAGGTTTCAGCACTCCGTAAAGACCGGAGAGAATTCTTAAATGTTTTTGGGCAAATTTAAGATCGCCTTTTTTCATGGTTGCAGCTTCTAAACCTTGATAAACATCCCCTTGGAAAGCAAACACTGCTTGACGGGCATCCGCACTTGGCTTGGTTGGCTTTTTCCAGCTTTGATAACGCTCAAAATTCAAAAACGCCAAATTGCTGCTTAACCCCATTAATTTGGATATATCCTCGGTTTCATAGGACTTTAAAGTCTTGATAAGTTCAGCAGACTTACTTAAATGATTGGCAACGGTATAATCAATACCGTTCATTGGAGTTTCGTAATCCAATGTTTTAGCTGGAGAAAGAACAATAATCACAAAAAAATTCTAATCAAAATTACCTAAATGAGCAAAAAAATAATCCATTTATCTCAATCGGTACTAACCTTTTTACCCACAGCTATAGGCAAATTTGCCGCTTGGTTTGTCGTTGCAATGATTTTTTTGACCGGAATCGTGGTTTTTTGTCGTTACGTTTTGAACATTGGAATCATTTCTTTACAAGAAATGACTATCTACCTGCACGGATCTCTCTTTTTATTATGTGCGGCTTACGCACTAGGTGAAGACGAGCACGTTCGGGTGGATATCTTTTATCGCAATTGGAGTAAAGCGCGCAAAGCGTTCATAAATTTTTTGGGTCAGGTTTTGTTTGTGCAACCGATGGCATGGCTAACCCTGCTTATTTCAATCGATTACGTTAGTTTTTCTTGGTCAATTGGAGAAGTTTCCCCTGAACCGGGAGGCCTGCCCATTGTCTACGTTTTGAAATCCATGTTGTTGGTTTTTGCAATTCTTTTGATTATGCAAAGCTTTGCCATGATATTGAAATATTTTGAGGATCGATAAGTGTTGCCCTTGTTGTTATTCGCACTCGTTTGCTTAATTCTTTTGGCTGGGTTTCCGGTTGCTTTTACTTTGGCAGGTGTTTCTCTAATTTTTGCTGCCATCGTTTCCTTGTTTGGGGGTTTTGATTTATACCTCTTAGAAACCATCCCGAATCGTTTGTACGGAGTCATGACCAACGCAACCTTAATTGCGGTGCCGCTCTTTATCTTCATGGGAGTCATCATGGAGAAATCAAAAGTTGCTGAAGATCTGTTAACTTCAATGGCGAAGCTCTTCGGTCGAATGAAAAGCGGATTGGGTCTGTCGGTGGTCATCGTTGGAGCTCTCCTTGCTGCGAGTACCGGTATCGTCGGCGCTACAGTCATTGCCATGGGGTTGATTTCTTTGCCTGCCATGTTGAAGCGCGGCTACCCACAAGAAATATCCACTGGCTTGATTTGTGCGACCGGCACTTTGGGACAAATCATTCCGCCGTCCATTGCTTTAGTCATTTTAGGAGACGTGCTGTCGAGCGCCTACCAACAATCACAATTAAGTCTTGGGAATTTTGCTGCGAAGACAGTTTCAGTTGGTGATCTCTTCATCGCGGCCATCGTACCCGGACTAATGCTCGTTGTGGCTTATGCAATTTACTTTGTGCTTTTCGTTAAGGTCAGTTCCGAAGGACAATCCCAAGATCAAGATGACCTAGAAGTTTCTAGACTCATAAGATCTTTGTTACCGCCTTTTGCTCTGATCTTTATTGTTTTGGGGTCCATCATTTCCGGGGTTGCCTCGCCAACGGAAGCAGCCGGCATTGGGGCTTTAGGTGCGATGTTGATCGCTTGGAGCGGCGGTAAACTCTCTGGCGGTGTGCTTAAGGAAGCAACTCGTCAAACCGCTTTTATTACCACTATGGTTTTTCTCATTCTTATCGGGGCGTCAATTTTTTCTCTCGTGTTTAGAGGGTTGGGTGGCGAAGAAATCATCAATGAAATTTTCAATGCCATACCTGGAGGTCTTTTTGGCGCAATGCTCTTGGTCATGGTGATGGTCTTCCTGCTTGGTTTTATTTTAGACTTCATCGAAATCAGCTTTGTGGTGGTGCCGATTGTTGGTCCGGTGTTGATGGCAATGGGTGCTGATCCGCTGTGGCTTGGTATTATGCTGGCAGTTAATCTGCAAACGTCATTTTTAACGCCGCCGTTTGGGTTTGCACTCTTTTATTTGCGTGGCATTGCGCCTGAGAGTATTGCAACAGAATCGATCTACAAGGGAGTGATTCCTTTCATTGCCATCCAAATTGGTTTGTTGATCCTGATGGCTATCTTCCCAGACATCGTGACTAAGTTGCCGTCAATCATTTATAGTTAAAAGTATGAAAGTAAAAAGTCTAATTGCACTAACCAGCTTTATCTTATTAATAGGTTGTGACCAATCGCTTGAAAGAAAGGCGATTGAAATGAGCTTAGAAAATGCGATTATCGATACGCACATCGATACGCCCTACCGTTTGTACAAACAACAAATGGATACCGGCTCATTTGAAGATATCACCCGAAGAACCAGCATACACTTTGATTTACCGAGAGCACTTGAAGGCGGATTGAACGTGCCCTTCTTTGCTATTTACGTCCCGGCAGTCGATGAAACCAACGGCGTAGCTTTCGATACCGCCAATAAGGTGATTGATTTTATGAATGCCATTATCGAAGAAAACGAGCGCTTTTTTTATTTTGTAAGATCTCCTGAGGATATTGATAAAAGTACCTTTAACAAAAAAGTCGGTATCGCTTACGGTATGGAAAACGGCGGTCCCTTGGAAGGAAAACTTGAACGACTTCAGTATTTTGCCGATAAAGGCATCAGTTACATCACCCTAACGCATTCAAAAAGTAATCACATTTCTGATTCCTCTTACGATGAAACTCGTCAATGGGATGGACTAAGTCCTTTTGGGGTTGAAGTTGTAAAAGAAATGAACCGTTTGGGTATGATGATCGATATTTCTCACGTTTCCGACGAAGCTTTCTTTCAAGTCCTTGAATTATCGAGTGCGCCGACGGTAGCCACACATTCCTCGTTAAGACACTTTGTACCAGACTTCGAACGTAACGTTTCCGATGAAATGATGATTGCTCTGGCTAAAAACGGTGGCGTCTTGCAACTGAATTTTGGTGACTACTTTATTCGTGACGTTAGAAATAATCCTGACTTAAAAGTCACCATTGCCGACGTCGTTGACCACGTTGACCGAGTCGTTGATTTAGTCGGGATTGACCACATTGGCATAGGCTCAGACTACGATGGCATCCCAAGATTACCGATCGGTCTTGAAGACGTATCAACTTACCCGCAATTCATCAAGGAGCTCTTAGTGCGCGGCTATTCCGATGAAGACATCAAAAAAATAATGAACGGCAATATTCTAAGAGTTTGGAAAGAGGTCAGACGCTTGGCTGATGACTAATTTTTTAAAAGGTTTGGGGTATTTTTTAATATGGGGTGACTTTTATCTGTTGTTTTTTGCACTGCATGCCTTCGTTGTCGGGCCTATTAATTTTGAGGAGCACCTGCAGGTTTATCTAAACGTTTTTTTTCCTGTAATCGAATGGTTTAAAAACTTAAACAGTCTTTTCCAGGCTTACATTGAATTCATTTATACCTTACCGGCGATATTTATTTACCTATTAAGGTTTACGGTCTCGACGTCGATAGGGATTTGGTTGGTTAAAAAATACGCTTAGTCCAAATCGCGCATTTCATAGACGGCTTTTTCAGAAATCTCGTGATAATTGCTCACGTTTTTTTGAAACTCAGTGAAGGAATCACGAATTTCTCGAAAGAGCGGGTCTTCTGCAGCTATCTCATCCACCAGTTCATCGGTGATTTCTCGAAATTTTTTTAAAACATCATCCGGGAGTTTACGGAGTTGCACGTCGTGGTCGTTAACTAAAGTTTCCAGGGCTTGATTGTTTCTGGCTGTGTACTCATCGAGCATATCTTGATTCACAGCTCGGGCAGCGACTTTCAAAATACTCTGTAAGTCTGTCGGCAGCGACTCAAATGCTTCCTTGTTCACAATGGTTTCGAGCACCGCGCCGGGTTCATGCCAGCCGGGGTAATAGTAATATTTAGCTGCCTGATGGAGGCCAAAAGTAAAATCGTTGTAGGGTCCTATCCATTCCGCAGCATCGATAACTCCGGTTTGTAAATTGGTAAAAATTTCGCTGCCCGGCATCAATACCGATTCACCGCCAGCTCGAGTAAAGACTTTTCCTGCCAACCCAGGAATACGCATGCGCACTCCTTTGATGTCTTCCAGTGAATTAATTTCTTTGTTAAACCACCCTGCCATCTGCACGCCGGTGTTGCCGCCAGTCAAAGGCAGCAAGTTATAAGGTGCGTAAGCTTTTTGCCACAGCTCAAGGCCACCGCCGTAATGCAACCAAGCATTCATCTCTTGGGCATTCATACCGAAAGGGAGAGCGGTAAAAAATTGCGCAGAAGGTACTTTTCCAACCCAATAATAAGAGGCACCGTGTCCCAGTTGTACGCTGCCTCGAGAGACAGCATCGAATACCTCTAAAGCTGGCACCAGCTCACCGTTACCGTAAACTTGAATCTGTAAGCGCCCGTTGCTCATCTCATCCACGTAACGCGATAAATTTTCTGCAGCTAAACCAACGCCAGGATAATTTTTCGGCCAGGTCGTTACCATGCGCCATTTGTAGACCTTATTATCAGTAGCGCCTGCAGCTTCGGTGCCTGAGTCAGTGCAAGCAAAAAGTGTCATCGCAACAATGACGATTAAACTTTTTCCAAATTTGCGTAACTGATTACCAGCCATTTACTGCCTCCCGAATCAAAATTGACTTCCACTCTAGCATTATCCCCTTGGCCTTCATAATTCAAAATTATGCCTTCACCGAACATGTTATGCGTCACTCTATCCCCTAAAGCAAAAGGCGTATCGGCCACATCGGTGCCGCCAACAATTCTGGGTTTAAAGCCCTGGTCTGGATGTTCTTTTTCTGCTGCTAAACGAATTTCGTACTTTAATTCTTCCGGTATTTCTTTAATGAATCTTGAGACCGGACTGAATGAGTCGCTCCCATACAAACTTCTTACTTCAGCGTGAGTCATATACAAGCGCTGCATCGCGCGCGTCATGCCCACGTAACAAAGGCGACGCTCTTCAGCCAGTTGTCCGGCATCGTCCATGGAGCGTTGATGCGGGAACAACCCTTCCTCGCAACCGGCAATAAAGACCAACGGAAATTCCAATCCTTTGGATGAATGCAAGGTCATTAGCTGAATGGCTTTTTCGCTTTCATCCGCTTGAGTTTCACCGGCGTCCAAAGCAGCTTGGTCGAGAAATAACTCCAACGTGGTTCTTTCATCAGTATCGTCTTCACCGATGCCAAAGTAGTTTGAGGTGGCGGTGATGAGCTCTTCTAAGTTTTCGACCCGCGATCGACCTTTTTCTCCGGGTTCTTTGCCGTGAAATTCTTTTAACTCAGATGCCTCAATCAAGTCAGTGAAAAAAGATCCTAATTCTTCTGTGTCTTTATGAGTAGCAATCTTATTGATGAGATCGATAAACGTTTGAAAGGATGAAACTGCGCGACCGGAGCTATTAGCTTTAGCCATTTCTTCAGCAGCCTGCCATAACGAAGAGTCCGCCTGTCTTGCAGCCTCGCGCAAATTATCCATCGTTTTAGCACCGATCCCTCTGGTCGGCACGTTGATCACTCGCTCAAAGGCAGCGTCGTTATTCCGATCCACAGCCAAGCGAGCATAAGCAAGAGCGTTTTTAATTTCCGCCCTCTCGTAGAAGCGCACGCCGCCGTATATTCGATACGGCAATTCGGCGCGCAAGATAGAATCTTCGAGCGAACGAGACTGTGCATTGGAGCGATAAATGATGGCGCATTCTGATAGACAACCGCCTTCTTTGACCCAGTCTTTAATAATATCGACGATGAACTTTGCTTCGTCTCTTTCGTTGAAGGCACGGTAAACTTTTACCATCTCGCCCTCTTCGTTATTGCTCCATAATTCTTTAGCCATTCTGCTGGGATTATTTTTAATGACCGAGTTAGCAGCAGATAAAATATTTTTGGTTGAACGGTAGTTTTGCTCAAGCTTGATGACATCGGCTTTGGGAAAGTCTTTGGTGTAGCGTTTAATATTCCCACTTTTGGCTCCCCGCCATGAATAAATACTTTGATCGTCATCGCCAACCACCATAATGCAGCCATCGGGACCGACGATTTGTCTTAATAATAAGTACTGAATTTCGTTGGTATCTTGAAACTCATCCACTAGAACGTACTCAAACCGCCTTTGGTAATGATCGCGCAGGCCTTCGTTATTATTAAGAAGCTCGTAGGAGCGTAACAAAATCTCTGCAAAATCCACCAGCCCTTCTGCTTCGCATACGGCCTGGTAACTCTCATAAATCTCTGCCATTTTTTCTTCGAGGTATGAATTATTCGAACTGATTTTAGCTTTGCGGCGCCCTTCCTCTTTTTGTTTATTGATAAACCATTGAACTTGACTGGGTGGCCATTGATCTAGATCGATGTTCATTTCTTTCATGACACGTTTGATAACGCGCAACTGATCGTCGCCGTCTAAAATGGCAAAACTTTTAATGAGTCCTGCTTCTTGCCAGTGCATCTTCAGCATGCGATGGAACAAACCGTGAAACGTACCGCACCACATGGTTTGCAGTTGTTCACCTAAAATCCCCTCGATTCGGCCGCGCATCTCGCGTGCAGCTTTGTTGGTGAATGTCACCGTCATAATCGACATGGGATTGATATCAAGAATGCTCGATAGCCATGCAACTTTATGGGTGATAACCCGAGTTTTACCCGAACCAGCTCCCGCTAAAATCAACGACTGCTTAGCGTCGGACTTAATCGCCTGTTGTTGGGCTTCGTTTAAACTTTCAAGTATATGATTAGCATCCATTTTTTTTGATGTTGGGCTACACTACCACCATTATGCAGGACTTACCTTCGCACTACGATTCGCTTGAGCAGACGTTGCAATCTGCTGAGTCTATTTTAGAAGATGCTATCCGGAACGCCAAAAATTTGTTTCACACGCCGGTGATCTCGAGTCATTCTGCTGAAGGCATTCAAACCCGTACCGTAGTGCTGCGTGATTTTATCAAAGATTCCAGAATTATTCGGTTTCATACCGATTTGCGCTCACCCAAAGTTGCGGAGTTACAAGCCAATCCAGCAGCAACGATGCAAGGCTACGATCCCAGCATAAAAATTCAATTGAGGATGCTTGGTTCGGCTGAAGTGCATCACCGAGATGCGGTCACCGAAGCTGCTTGGGCGGAAACCAGAGAAATGTCCAAAGAATGTTACTCGGTCGCCGATGCGCCAGGATTATCGATAGACGATCCGAATGCGTTTGATATCGACGCAAAAAATTTAGATTTAGAATTGGGCTACGCTAATTTTTGCGTAGTACTGTTTCAATTTGATTCCCTTGAATTTCTGCATTTAAAAGGAAGCGGTCATAGGAGGGCGAAACACGTGTGGCTTAACAATGATTTATCATCAAGCTGGCTAATTCCCTAGTCGATTAAATACACTCCTTCGGCAAAATAAAAATCATTGGCTCCCGCGGTGCCCAAAGTGCCTGATTTACTCAGTCCAACTCCTAATCGCCCGCCACTTTCATCAGGTGAGGAGTCTCCGTAGAGCGCACCCGCTATCACTGCCTCACGAGTCCAGCCGTTATTGGTATCGGCTAACGAGCCTGTGTAGGTCGCACCGGAACCAGAAATGTTGACCGCAAAAGAGGTAAACCCAGCGTTAGCCACAATGGCATTGTTATCGTCAAAATTAGTGAAATTAAACTGTCCGGTGTACCCGCTCGCACCCCAATTGAAACTGGCCGCTACATCGGCGGTGGTCGTGTACTTATGCACGTCGTAGTCAGTGCCGGATTTATTGTATCGGTAGGCAACGCTCATTACCGCTGCACCGCTCATGGAGGCCGAACCGGAAGTCGGCACTTCGCTTTGGTCTAGAACTTCTCCACCGACCCAGGTGCCTAGGTGCACTGAGGCGTTTTGCGTACCTGAGTTAGGTGAAATATCCGCCGCGCTCATGGCCCAAAAACCCCAACTGGAATAAGTAGTGTCCGGAATGGCATCGTTGCCGCCGGAATGAAATAAATCAGAATCAGGCGTATCGAGTGTATTGAAGGAAACCATCACACCGGCTAAATTGTTTGACCCGCCTGAGGTGCCGTCGATCTGGGTGCCGTCGTCTTGAATCTCCGCCCCAAGCACATCCCAAGAAAAATAAGCTGACTTAGCCTCGTCGTTATCGGCATCACCAAACTTCAATGTCATTGATCCGGTATCCACAGCTGACCAAGTCGCGGTGTAATTATTGGCAGGGGCTGCGCTAACCGTGACCGGAGCTACAACCTGGACATCGTGGTAAGTGCTATCAAAAGTGAAAGTTGCCAAGGTAGAACTCGAACGCAACGAAGCCAGTTGGGAATTACCCGTCCCGCTGACGTCAAACTCTAAGATACCACTGAAAAATCCGCTAAAGCCAGACGGATCATATCCAAGGCCACTGATCCCTCCTCTGGTTTTAAAATGATCAAAAGTATAATTATTCGCTCCAGTAGATGAACTAGGATTCGAGTATTCTTTAAGCATAGCTTGGTCAAAGGTGCCGGTCGAAAAAGTATCGGCATTACCGTCGTAACTCACGCTCAACGTCATATCTCCGGACTTGTAAGGATCGGAAGAAGTCAGCATCGCAGCTTTAGTATTAACCGCAGAGCCGCCGTAAAAACAACCGGCATCGTTTGCCGTGGCGCACTCTATGACTGAGGTGCCGTAGACGATTGCACTGCTGTTATCGTTAGCATTGGTGGGTTGCTGATAAGACCAATAATGATAACCGTCTAACCCAATGTTGGTATCACCAACCGAGTACCTAGTGGTGTCATTCTTTCGGGCATCCATTTGAGAAATAACCACGTTCAGTAGACTTTCCTGATCGTCTCTAGTAGTTGATCCTGAAGCTCCGTCGTAGGAATCTTTAAAAGAAATTTGTGCCCACAACCCAGGGAGTACGCCCTGGTTATTAAGTCCAGTATACACATCATCATCGATGTGTTGATACCAAAGAGACATGCCTTCTGGCACATTGTTAGTGCCCCAACCAAATCGGCTAGTATGGATAACAGAACTACTACCGGTTCTAAAAGCCAATTCATGCCATTGGTAAGCATTTGAATAGTCACTGTTGCAATTGCTTTGAGTGTCTACTGCCAGGCAGTAATCAACACCAACGTCCCCGTAGCTCCAAATCGATGTCGGTATGAAGTTTGGGTAAAAATAATCGTTGCTGGTTCCGCTTGGAGAAAAGTGCTCTCGCGGGATAACCGCAAATGCGTAGATATGCCTTGCCGTATTCGACGGGAAGCGCTCATCAACCCTTCCTGCTATGGTCACTTGGTCTTCAAAGAGGTTGTAGGTTGAAGTTACTACACCCGAATTTAAACCTGCAATCCAAGCCATAATGTCTCTGTTCTGATTATTACTGTGATCAGCACTATAAGCAGGCTGAAATGAGTTAACATCTCCTGATCCAATAAAAATACCCGAAGAACCCGTTCTTCCTGGGTCGCAAATAAATAGATGGCCACCGACAGTCAAGCCATTACATACCGAAGGAATATTGATACCTCCCGATGCATTAACTCGATATTTTTTCCCAGCGACTCCGCTGTAATCTAATGTGGTTCCTGAAACTTGTGATAAATCAGCAATGTCCAAAAAATCTCTAGCGTAATAATAGTGGGAATTACCAGAGGTGATACCCGAAAGACCGTGGTTGGATCCTAACCAAGTATTGAACATACTTTGCATATTACTCATGTCGACGGTTGCGCCACAACAACCACCACTATTTTCATAAGTGACTTTGAACAAGGTGCCTCCCCCATCCAGATAGCTTGCTAATCCGGCGAAACTACTGTCAGCCAAATTTCCCCAATACGAACTAGAGCCAATTCCATTGTGAATAATAACTCCCACGTTGCTTAGACTAATGCCTGCATTGGATAGACAAGTGTCAACGTTTGTGTTCGTACAATTTAGGGATGTGTACCCTGCCTGTTCAAGATAATAACGCCAAGTTCCTGCCCCATTTCCATCTCCTCCACTGCCGTACCAACCAGATTGCCCGGCGATAATTGCATGAGATCTCGATGGACCAGTCGATGAAGTATAACTTATATCATAAGCTCCCTTGTCGGTGGTCATAAACCAGAAATTACCGCCTTTCATTCTGCCTGCTGAAATAACTTCTGAGTTGCTAATGGTCGTTTCTACCGACGTGCCCAAAAGGCTTTTGTACTTACCGTCGACCGAAGCGGAGTTAGGTGCAAATGCGAATTGTCCGTTGCCGCCGGTGTCGGTTGGAAAGAAGTAACGCCAATTAAGTGCCGTGCCTCCGGCAATTTCAACCGGAACGGAATTATTGTTTGTGTTATCAACGTCTGTAATATCATCGGTAGGCGCCGTACCGACTTGTTCTAAATAATAATTCGGCAAACTGGATCCAGACGGTCCTCTGGTTGCCGTTGCAGCAAAGCCCGATCTAGAAACCGCATGATAATCGGCAGAATATCGTAACACCACCGAATCTATTTCATTTTGGTTGGTAACCGGCACAACCACATTGGTTGAGGTGGTATCGCTGCCTTGTGTTGCCGTTAAGGTAAGAGTGTGTGATTTAGCGGTTTCAAAATCGAGCGCGGTTGCGGTGGTTGAAATTGCTCCGGTGCTTGAATTAACTGCGAACAAACCTGCGTCATTACCGGCGGTAATGCTGTAGGTTGGTGAACCGCCGTCGCTTTCTATGCTGCTCACGGTGTATAGCCCGGTCCCGCTGGAGGTATTTTCAGTAGCTAAAGCGCTTTGACTGGTGACCAAGCCGCCCAAATCAACGTCGCCAATGTTGAGCGTAAACGTTTCAGATGTGGTCGTTATCCCGTCGGTTGCCGTCACCGTAAAGGTGTGCGACGTTTTGGTTTCGTAATCCAACGCGTTGGCTAAAGTCACTTGTCCGGTCGATGAATTGATTGCGAATTTATTATCGGCATCGGTCAGTGAATAGGTGACCGTCCCTTCTGCGTTACTGGTTGAGGAGGACAAAATGGTAGCACCGGTTGATACGGTTTCAAGTTGACTGCCACTGGCTAGGCTAGCGGAAAGCGATAAATCGACATCGTTAATTTGTAAGGTAAAAGTTTGCGACTCGCTGTTGCTGCCATCGCTTGCAGTAACGGTAAACGAATGCGAGGTATTGGTTTCAAAATCAAGTGCACTTGCCAAGGTCACTTCCCCAGTGGAGGAGTTAATGGCAAATTTATTATCCGGATCGGTAATGGAATAGGTGACGGTGCCTTCGGCGCCGCTGGTGCTTGAGCTTAAGATGGCCGATCCGGTGGCAATCGATTCATTCTGAGAGCTGGCTGCCAGAGTTCCGGTATAAGATAATTCAGCGACGTTACCGACGTTAATGGTCAGAGTTTTGGTCGTTACATTAGAGCCGTCCGAGGCATTTAAATTGATACTGTAAGAGGTGGCAGTTTCGTAATCTAGCGAGCTAGCAAGGGTAATTTTTCCCTCCGCATCGACGCTGAATTTTTCGCTGCCGGTGCCGGAGAGTGAATACGAGATGGTGTCGCTCTCTGGATCCGTACCCGTGGTAGTAGCAATGGTGGTGCCCACTGCGGTGTTCTCTTGAAATGAGTTAAAAGCAACCGCAGCACTGACGCTCGGAGCTTCGTTGGCATCGGTGACGGTAACGGTTACGGTTTTTGGCACGGTAAACAAACCGTCGCTAGCAAAAACCGTTAATTCGTAGCTTTGATTTGCTTCGTAGTCTAAAGTTCCGTCCAGCGTTATGTTTCCATCCGCATCGATTTGAAAATTATCACTGCCCTGTCCGGATAAAAAATAACTAACGTTTGAGCCTTCTGGATCTAACCCGGTGGCTGTTGCCAAAGTTGTTCCCGAAGCTGCATTTTCAGCTACCGTGAAATTATCAAGGGTTACGCTTGGCGCTTCGTTGTCGTTGACCACATAGATGACAACGTCTTGGACAATCTCGTTGATCCCGTCCGAGCTGACCACTTGAATGGTAAATTGACTTTGAGATTCAAAATTCAATTCTGAGGTCAAAGTAATTTCACCGGAATTCGAAATAGCGAAGTTATCGCTGCCTGCTCCAGTTAAAGTGTATTGCACGGTGTCGCCATCGGGATCGGCGACGGTGATATCGGCCACTACCGAGCCTAATTCAGAAGTTTCACTGATGTTGGATGCGTTGGCTTGAACGTCGTTTATCGACGCATTGGCAGAGAGTAAATTATTGTGGGTCATCGAAAGCATGCTCGGTGCTTCGTTGACGTCTTCTACATCAATACTGATGTCGTTTAATTGAATGTTCCCCTGGTCATCGGTGACCACCAAGGTGATGTCTAAAGTTTCGTTGGTTTCGTGATCCAAGCCGCTTATAAGTTCTATAGAATTGGTATCCGGATTGAAAACTACTTTATCGCTGTCCTCTCCGGTGATCTCAAAGTTAATCTCAACATCTCCAGGATTGGTGATCGATAGCGTCGCAATGGTCTTACTGTCTTCGTTTTCTATAACTGACGGCGTGGCAACGATATCAACTTCCGGTGCGCCGACCGATTCATCGGCAGCAGTTTCTTGCGCAACTTCGGTTACGTCTTCGACTACCTCAGTTTCCTCGGCAGGTTCGTTTTCGGTTTCGGTCTCAACGTCAAAGTCATTCCCGGTATCGATATCAGTGGCGGTGGTTAATTGATCGGGTTCAACATCGGAAGAGTTGTCGGAAATACCGCTAGAGTCGAGTGCACTTTCATCAATTTCCGGTTCGCTGTCGGTCTCCGTCTCGGTTTCGAGAGAGTCTTCCGAACCAACATCGCTCTCATTTTCCGTAGAATCGGAACCAGAATCTGAAGCGTCGTCCTCTGCTCCGGCTTCATCGCTGCTTTCGTTATCGGAACTATCCTCGGTATCGGAACTATCCTCGGTATCGGACTCGGACTCTGAATCTTCGGAACTGTCCTCTTCGCTGGATTCTTCGCTTGATTCTTCCTCGCTGCTTTCCTCTTCGGACTCTTCTTCGCTGCTCTCCTCTTCGGTCTCACCCTCTTCTTCTGCTTCTTCTTCGGATTCTTCCTCTTCGGACTCTTCTTCTTCGGT
>CACFIK010000003.1:0-77881 GCA_902566305.1 uncultured SAR86 cluster bacterium
TCTACTTACAAATGATCCTTGTAGCTTTCCCTGTGTTTTCAATTTACCAATTAATTCTTAAAAAAATCAGTAGCTAATTGCAGCAGTTTGAAAATCATAGTTAAGATTTTCATTTGACTGCAAGGAATTTATCACAGGCAAAATTTCATCGTATAGATAGATCAATGTGTCTGCATCTAAAGTATTTTTAATTTCTTTGGAAAGTTGAGTAAATGGAGTGTCGCTTAAAGTTTCTGTGAAATGAATGAGAATGCTTTCTTCAATTATTTTTGATAGCCAATTTAGCTTTATCAGCAGGTTATCCTTGTCTTTATCTTTGATTAAGTAGTTGATTATCTTCCTCCCTTTTAATGAGGCTAAATTATCAAACAATCTCATGACTTTTTCATCTTTGTTCCAGCATTCTTCTGGATAATCATTTTTATTTATGTCGATAAATCCATCATTATTTGATTCAGAATTCAGAGTATGAATTTCAGGATTAAGTTTGTAGTGCGTCAATCTACTTAAAACTGTTGGCTTAAGTCTGTAAGGTAAAGAAGTGGTTAAAATAAACTTTAAATTTTCCGGCGGCTCTTCTAATGACTTCAATAAAGTGTCTTGCGCAAAAAAATTCAACTCATCGGCTCTGAGGATCAATACAATTTTTTTATCGGCAATTAATGGAGTTGAATATATAAAATCTGATGCATCTCTGATCTGTTTAATTTGAATTTGAGTCCTGTCTTTTGAACGCTCAATTATTTTAATATCGGGATGAGAATTAGCAGAAAATAGATTACAAGAATGACAATCATTGCAGAACAAATTATTTTTTTTGATATCTTTGCACAAAAATGATTGAGCAATATGCAATGCGATTTTTTCTGGTTGTGAAATTAAATTTCCAGACAGAAGAAATGAGGAAGCGCTGCTCATAAAAATCAAATTAATCAGATTCTCTAAATCCTTAGTCATTTCAAAAAAGTTTATTGATAACTGATTTAAGAATTTTGTCAGGCTCTTGTTCAGCGTCTACGGTAAGGAACCTATCAGGATTTGCGCCTGCCGCATCTAAGAAACTTTTCCTTAACCTTTCATGGAAGTCTATATTCTCTGATTCAAACCTATCAAGTTCATTTCTTGTGGAGGCTCTTTTCAAACCTACTTCTGGACTAAGATCTAACAGAATAGTTCTGTCAGGTAACATTATTTCTGTTTGACTGACTAAATTATCAATAATGCTTTTGGAGATACCTCTGCCAGCACCTTGGTAGGCATAAGTTGAATCAATATACCGATCTGTAATGACAATTTTTCCTTCTTCTAGAGATGGCTTTATTACCTTATCTAGATGGTCCAATCTATCAGAGAACATTAGTAAAAGTTCTGTTAAAGGACTAATTTGTTGCTTTTTATCTAGAAGGATTGAGCGAAGAATTTTCCCTATTGAGGTACTGCCTGGCTCCTTAGTGATTACGTAGTCAATATTTCTTTCTTGAAGGTACTGACCTAGACCATTTACTAGAGTTGATTTTCCACATCCTTCAATACCTTCTACGCTAATAAACATTCAGTGAAGTTTATCAAACTAGAAGATATTTCTATTGATATTTTTTTATAGCTTCTTTGTGCTCATCGTATGTTTCAGAAAAATGATGAATACATCTATCTTTCGCCACGAAGTATAGAAAGCTATGAATATCGGGGTTTGATGCTGCCCTTATAGCTGATTCAGATGGATTTGATATCGGCATGGGAGGTAATCCTTTATTTGTATATGTATTGAAAGGAGTATCTTTTCTTAAATGATGCTTTTTAATATCTCCATCAAAGTCCTCAATGCCATAAATAACCGAAGAATCAATTTGCAAAGGCATATTTAAACGCAGCCTGTTATAAATAACGCCTGCTACTTTTTTATGTTCATTAGGACATGCCTCTTTTTCTAATAAAGATGCTAGAACTAAAAGTTCCTGAGGTTCTTGCAAAGAGACGTAAGGAGTTCTCGAATTCCAGTATTTTTCTAGAAGACCATCTTGAGTAAGAATCGCTTCTAAAAAGACATCTTCACTATTTTCAACGCTTGAGTAGTAGTAGGTATTTGGATGGAATCTCCCTTCAAGAGCGTGGATGTTTGTTCTATCAAATTTTATTCCATTGATTTTCAAGGAAACTGGTAAGTTCGATCTATCAAGTATTGAACTAATAGTGGAACCTTCAGGGATTCTATATTTTCGATAATGGGTATCTGATGAAATTATTTTTGTTAAAACAGAGAGAAGATTCTCATGTTTTCTAATTAAATAATCTCCGTAAGTGATATTTTTGTCTAACGATGTGTATTGAAGGATAACCGTAACAAATGAGGGGATGGTTATATCTATATTTTTTAAGTTATCAACAATCCTAGGGTAAGAATCTCCTCTTTTAATTTCAAAAATTAAATCTTCTTTGATTTCAGACGGTTTTATAAATAGAAATAGGCTGAATAAAATATTTATGAAGCAAACTGTAAGTAAAAGTCTTATCACCTAGATTTTTGAGAACACCAAAGATGCGTTCGTTCCACCAAAACCAAATGAATTGTTTAGAACGCAGTTAATTTCTTTTTCTTGAGATTCATTAGCAACATAGTTTAGTTTTGGAGCATCTCCATCAAGATTATCAAGATTTATGGTTGGAGGGAGACGATTATCTCTGAGACTTAGAATAGAAAAAATTGATTCAATTGCACCCGCTGCTCCTAAAAGATGACCAGTCATAGACTTTGTAGATGAGACAGCTATATGTTCTTGAGAAGTAGAAAAAATATCAGCTATCGCATTGGCTTCAATGATATCTCCTAAAGGTGTAGATGTTCCATGAGCATTGATATAGTCAATTTTAGAGCTATCTAAATCTGCATCCTTTAATGCTGAAATCATCGCCTGTTTGGCACCCTTCCCGTCTTCAGCAGGCGCTGTCATATGAAAAGCATCAGAACTCATTCCAAATCCTGTTACTTCTGCAAAGATATTTGCAGATCTTGCTTTAGCATGCTCGTATTCTTCCAATACTAAAACACCTGCTCCATCACCTAAAACAAAACCATCCCTATCTTTATCCCACGGTCTGCTAGCTTTGGTAGGATTTTCATTGTTAGTAGATAATGCTGTTACTGCAGAAAACCCTCCTAAACCTAGAGGGGTTATAGCCATTTCTGATCCGCCGGTAATCATGACATCGCAATCACCGTGTGAAATAGACCTAGCAGAAAATCCAATGCTGTGATTTCCACTAGAACAAGCTGTAACAATCGACAAATTAGGGCCATGCAATCCATATTCGATGGAGACTAAGCCAGAAACCATGTTTACGATTGCTCCTGGAACAAAAAATGGTGAAATCTTCCTAGGACCTCTCTTATCTAAAGTAAGAGCATTTTTTTCAATGGTATCTAAACCACCGATGCCGGATCCTATCGAAACTCCTATTCTTGAAGAGTCGATTGAATTTAACTCCAAACCAGAATTTTCAATTGCATGTTTGGAAGCAACCAGTCCATATTGAACAAATTCATCAACTCTTCGCTTAGTCTTTACATCCAGATGATTTACATCATCAAAGTTTTCTACTGGAGCAGCAAATTTGGTTGGGTATTCTGTTACATCGAATGCAGTAACAGTCTTAGCACCGCTTTTACCGGCTAAAATATTTTGCCAAGTTGCCTCTAATTCATTTCCCAACGGGGAGATGATACCCATGCCTGTAACTACAACTCTACGAGATGCGGCCATGAGTGTATGTGAATGGAATTAAGATGCAGATTCTATGTAACTGATAGCATCTTGAACAGTTGCTATTTTCTCAGCTTCTTCATCAGGAATTTCAATTTCAAATTCCTCTTCAAAAGCCATTACAAGTTCAACAGTATCAAGTGAGTCTGCTCCCAAATCGTCTATAAACGAAGCTGTTGTAGTAACTTCTTCTTCACTTACGCCTAATTGTTCGCAAACAATTCTCTGTACTCTTTCTTGTGTGCTGCTCATAAATACCTCGTTAAGGTTAAAAAGTTGTCGAATTATATACCTAGAAGATAAGTTTTTTAATTTTTTTTATGCATAACCTACATATAAAGTCCACCATTTATATGAATGGTCTGACCGGTAATGTAATTAGCTTCTTCTGAAGATAGAAAATATATTAAATCAGCTACATCTTCCGGAGAACCAAGCCTTCCCAGAGGAATTTGGTCTGACATAAACTTTAAAGTATCTTCATCCATACCTTTGATCATATCTGTCTCTATGAAACCTGGTGCAACGCAATTAACAGTTATATTCCTCGGTGCCAGTTCCCTGGCTAAAGACCTTGAAAATGCTTCTAAACCTGATTTTGCAGCTGCGTAATTAGCTTGCCCCTTATTTCCAATGGCAGCCGAAGTAGATGAGATATTAATAATTCTTCCAGATTTATTTTTCACCATTTTTTTGGAAAAAAATTTAAGTAATGAGAAAACAGAGCTAAGGTGAACCTGAATTACCTCATCCCACTCTGCATCTTTCATCCTCAGAAAAATATTATCTCTTGTTATGCCGGCATTATTGACGACAATCTCTGGATTGATGTCTTTCTCTTTCAAAGTATCAAATAAATTTTCAATTGATTTCTTATCAGAGAGATCAAGTTGAATTCCAAAGCCTTCTCCAGATAATTCGGATAAAATTCCATCTATAACATTAACGCCTTCCTCAGAAGTAGCCGTTCCGATCACAGGAAACCCTTTGGAAGAAAATAATCTTAGTATGCTTTGACCAATGCCTCTCGAAGCACCAGATACAAAAACATATTGAGAATTCAAAACTTAATTATTCTGGAGTATTTTGTTCTTCAGTGTCTTCTTTGATTTTTACTTCCATTACCTTCTTGCCTTTGTAAAAACCATCTGAAGTCATGACATGACGCTGATGACGTTCTCCTGAAACCTGATCGGTAGATAAGGTTGTATTTTTTAGAGCATTGTGAGATCTACGTGCACCTCTTCTTGCTCTAGATACTTTACTTTTTTGTACTGCCATAATTAAAAGAATGCGATTCTAGATGAAATTTCGTTTCTCATCAAACTTCAAAAGGTTGAAAAAAAGAATTTGGTACTTTGCTGGTGATTTTCAGATCCTTCTCTAAAATCTCCAAGCTTGAACAATGTAGATACATTCTTTTCTCCATGTCACTGTTTAAGGTCATTGAAGAATATTTTAAATCTCCTACTATCGGAAAACCACTGGCACTGGTATGCACTCTAATTTGATGAGTTCTACCTGTCTCTAAGGAGCATTCTAGTAAGGAAAAGTATTGATTAGATTTAATCAATTTAAAATTTGTTGCTGAATATTTTCCATCTTCAGAAACAATGGTCTTTTTTAAATTTTCGTCCTTATTGACTTTCAATGGCAGTCTTATGTTATTAAGTTTCTTTGGCCAAGAGCCATGAATTAAGCAATGATATTTTTTAATTATTTGATTGGATCTGATAAACGAATTGTAAAGACGAGTGCTTTGTTTATTCTTGGCTACTATGATGCAACCGGATGTTGCTTTATCTAACCTGTGAACAAGTTGAGCGTCTCTATAATCCTTTCCAAAGTTTCTGACAATTTCAATTAATCCAATACTTACTCTTGAGCCTCCGTGCACTGCTAAATTATGCTTTTTGTTAATCGCTAATATTTCTCCATCTTCATAAATTACTTGTCCCCTAATTTCCTCTATAAGTCCTTTTTCTGGAGAACTTAGATTAGATTTTTTAGATAAAAATAAGGGGGGAATCCTTATTTTATCGCCTAAGGAAAGTTTAAAATGTGGTTTTACTCTGGAGCCGTTTATTCTGACCTCCCCTTTTCTGATAATTGAATAAATTTTTGATTTAGGCAAATCTTTGAATTTTCCTAGCAAAAAATTATCTACTCTTTGATTTGATGAATTTGTGCCTATTTCTTCGATAGAAACTCTTGTATAGCTATCTTCTGTCAATTTCTTAAGCGGAATTATTTTTAAATATTGTATTAATGTGGTAGTTTAGCTTCTTTTTTAGGAGATAAAACATAGCAATTTTGCTCTTTATCTTTATTTTCAATCTCCTAAACGTATAAATTATTCAAAGATAAAGAATTTTTTGCATGTTAAATAATAGAGTTTTATAAGAACAATTAATATTTTTTCAGGTCAGTAGGCGTAAATCCTGAAAATCTCACATTTTTGAAGTCATTACTGACTTTTAATTACTTATAAAACATTTTTTTCGAGGTACTTATGAAAAGAATGTTAATTAATGCTACTCAACCAGAAGAGCTTCGAGTTGCTATGACTAGAGGAGATTCCCTCTATGATTTAGATATTGAAAACATCAATGAAGTTAGAAGGAAGGGAAATATCTACAAAGGTATTGTTACCAGAGTGGAACCAAGTTTAGGGGCTGCATTTATCAATTTTGGTGCTGATAGACATGGTTTTCTGCCTTTCAAGGAGGTTGCACCCCAATTTTATCCCAAAGACAAAAAAGGAAGATTATCCATAACTGATTGTCTATCTAAAAATCAAGAAATTATTGTTCAAGTTGAAAAAGAAGAACGCGGAAACAAAGGTGCTGCGTTAACTACTTTTGTCAGTTTGGCAGGAAGATTTTTAGTTTTAATGCCGAACAACCCAAAAGCTCAAGGCATTTCTAGAAGATTGAACCCTTCTGAAAGAGATACTTTGAAACAAAAAGTTTCTGCTCTGAACATTCCTGAAGAAATGGGGATAATTGTAAGGACTGCTGGGGAAGGAAAGGAATTAACTGAATTAGAATGGGATTTAGATTATTTATTAAAAGTCTGGGATGCAATTTTGGAAGCAAATCTTCAAAAAAATGGTCCTTTCTTAATTTACAAAGAAAGTGATGTGATCATTAGATCTCTCCGAGATTATGTAAGGGAAGACGTTGATGAAGTTTGGATAGATACTCAAGAAGCATATGACCAAGCCATAGAGTTTGTAGACAGAGTCATGCCAGAACAATCAAATATCATAAAAAGATATGAAAACAGTCTGCCTCTTTTCACTCGATATCAAATTGAATCTCAAATAGAGACTGCTTATCAAAGAGAAGTAAAACTTGAGTCAGGTGGATCAATAGTCATTGATGATGCAGAAGCCTTAGTAGCGATAGACATAAATTCATCAAAAGCAACTTCAGGCAAAGATATTGAAGAAACTGCTACGCATACAAATCTTGAAGCAGCAAGAGAAATATCCAGGCAGTTGAGACTTAGAGATATTGGCGGTCTGGTAGTTATTGATTTTATTGACATGATGAATCTCGAAAATAAAAGAAAAGTGGAAGATGAAATGCGAAATTCTCTCTCAGCGGATAGAGCGAGAGTACAAATCGGCAGAATTTCAAGATTTGGTCTTCTTGAACTCTCTAGACAAAGACTGAGATCTTCTTTGAAAGAAAGATGGACACAAGATATTAATACCCTCTCAACCGCTGTATTAAGATTAATCGAAGAGGAAAGTAGTAAAGAAAATACAGGAGAAGTGAGAGCGATCGTATCGCCATCAATGTCTGCTCTTCTTTTGAATGAGAGAAGAATAAGACTTAACGATATCGAAGCTAGAGCTAACTTAAAAGTAACTGTTATAGCTGACCCCATTCGTCCAGATACAAGATTTGAAGTTGTAAGATTAAAAGATGGGGAAATAATTGAAGAGGAAACAAGTTCTCACATACAAGAACAATTAGAGAAAGATTCAATCAGTTCTCCTGTTGCAAGGAAGGAGGAAAAAGCTGCAGTTAATCTGATGCCATCCTCTAGACCTAAAACTGGTTTGATATCTAAATTGATGAATCTGTTCAAAAGTAGCAAACCTAAAGGAGAGAAAAAACCAAAAAATTTAAGAAAACGAAATCCTAGAAAAGCTCAAAATAAAAAACATCAGCCTAAACAGAATGCTAGAAGGAATTCTAATCAAAAGAGAAAACCGTCTAATCAAAAAAGGGATCAAGTTAAATCTAAGACAACCGCGAAAAAAGATTCAGTAAATGAAGCACCAAAGAAAAAAATCTCAAAACCAAAAAAAGATAATAAACCCGTTGCAAAAAAAGATTCTGAGGCAAAACTTCAAGCTGATGCATCTGTAGGTAAAGTTAAAGAAACTAACAAGGAATCAAAATCTGAAATTAGTAAAAAAGCTACTAAACCAGTGAAATTATCTAGACCTAAGAAAGTTGAAGAACCCAAAAAGGTTGAAAAAGAGGAATCAGTTTTAGATCAGAAACAACATGCCGGCGATATTAGGGCCTCAAACGATCCAAGAAATAAATAATCTATTTAAGACTATTCAAGTAATGTTGAATTAAATCTCCTGAAATAGATACGCCTGGTGGAGGTGTATTAGGTAAATTATCAACTTCAAACCATTGAGCATCATCTATCTCATCGTTGTCTGGGGTTATTTCTCCAGATTTGTATTCAGCAAAATATCCAAGCATTAATTGACCTGGGAAAGGCCAAGACTGACTTTGAAAATATTTAATATTGTGAACCTCTATTCCAACTTCTTCTTTTACTTCTCTCATTAAACAAGCTTCGGCGCTTTCTCCGGCCTCAATAAAACCAGCAATAGTGCTGTAAAGATTCACTGGAAAATTTTTATTGTGAGCCAATAAGATGCTTTTATCTTTATGAATTAAGGTAATTATGCATGGAGAAATTTTTGGATAAACTAAAGGCGCATGACAATTATGACATTTCATAGCCCTTTCTCTTTCATCATGATGTAATTCTGATCCGCAAAAGCCGCAATATTTATTTGAATCTGACCAGTTAACTATCTGAAACGCTCTAGAAATGGCTTCGAATAGCCGCATATTCATCACAGGAAATAAAGCTCTTAAATCGGTAAAAGTTGTATCTGGAATCATTGTTTGTTCGTTTGACACAGACACAGCATAAAGGGGTGAATCATCTAAATATCCAATAAAGTGTCTACTTTTTTCTTCTAGACCTGACCATTTCATTTCATCCTCAGTAGCTGGTCGGACCGAAGATTCTTTTAAAAAGTGTAATAACTTTGAATTATATACAGGAAAGTACTTTGACTCTTTGGACGTATCATCTATAAAATTAGCCGGCGTAAAAATATTCATACAAAAAACTATGTCCTCAGCAATTTTTAAGAACTTTCTTGGTCATGCTCCTGATTGGTATAAGCAGACCATTCTAGCCTTTTTAGTTATAAATCCAATTCTTTACTTCATTTGTATTGCAACGTCCTTGCCTGCTGGGACCATTTTAGGCTGGGTTATTCTTGCGGAATTTATTTTTACACTTGCCATGACTTTTAAATGTCACCCTCTTCCTCCTGGAGGACTGATTGCACTGCAGGCAGTTATTTTAGGGCTCACTTCAACCAGTCAAGTTTATTACGAAATTTCTCTAAACCTTAAAGTAATTCTATTGCTTATGTTCATGGTTGCTGGAATATTTTTTATGAAGGACTTGCTTCTTTTTATTTTTACTAAGCTTTTATTGAAAGTAAAAAACAAGACAACTGTATCTCTTCTTTTTGTCTTCGCTGCAGCTTTTTTATCAGCTTTTCTTGATGCCTTAACCGTAACAGCAGTTTTAATATCCGTCGCCGTTGGTTTTTATACTGTTTATCACCAAGCGGCATCTGGAAAAGATTATCTAGATGAACATGATTTAAACGATGATTCTCATCTTGACGATAATGAATCAATTAATTTAGAAAAATTTAAACTCTTTCTTTGTAACCTACTAATGCATGGAGCCGTGGGAACAGCTCTTGGTGGCGTTTGTACTATTGTAGGAGAGCCACAAAATCTTCTTATTGCATCCATCGCCGAATGGGACTTTATAGAATTTTTTATGAGGATGGCTCCAATTTCAATGCCTGTTTTAATCGCTGGCTTGTTCACTACATTATTTTTAGAAAGATTTAAGGTTTTTGGATACGGTGCTCAACTCCCAGAAAGAGTCAGAGATATACTTCAAGCATTTGATGATGATCAAACAGCTAACTTAACAGATCAAGTTAAAGCCAAACTTCTCGTTCAACTAATCGTTGGATTAATCCTTATGTTCTCTTTGGCATTTAGTATTGCTGCTGTTGGTCTTATAGGTTTGATGATTATTATACTTTTGACTTCATTTACTGGGATCATTGAAGAAAAAGATTTGGGAAAAGCCTTCGAGGAAGCTCTTCCTTTCACAGCCCTGCTGGTTGTTTTTTTTGCTGTGGTTGCAGTTATACACGATCAACATTTATTTAAGCCTGTTATTGATTATGTGTTTCTTCAAGCTGTGGAACTTCAAGCGCCTCTGTTTTTTATAGCAAATGGAATTTTATCCATGATTAGTGACAATGTTTTTGTTGCTACTATTTATATCAACGAAATTAAAGCTGCATTAGATTCTGGAGAAATCAGCAGAAATCAATTTGATGCGTTAGCTGTTGCGATAAATACCGGTACAAACTTACCAAGTGTTGCTACTCCAAACGGACAAGCAGCTTTTCTCTTCTTGCTAACATCATCAGTGGCTCCTCTAATTGGTCTGTCTTATTTAAGAATGGTCAAGCTGGCTCTTCCTTATACAATCGTATTGAGCTCTGTTGGATTGACAGCAATTTTTTATTACTTTTAATGGATAGAACCTTTTGTATCGCCCCAATGATGGGAAGAACTGATACGCATTTTAGAAATCTTTGTAGGTTTGCTTCAAAACATGCTGTTTTATTCACAGAAATGGTGCATTCCAATGCCCTTTTGAAAAACAAACGAATAGATAAATATATACAAAAAACTGATATAGAAAATCCAGTTGTCTTCCAGCTTGGCGGTTGTGAACCAAGGGATCTCGCAGAAGCAACTAAAATAATTAATGAAAACAAATACGATGAAATTAATTTGAATGTTGGTTGTCCTAGCCCAAGGGTGAAATCAGGAGGTTTTGGAGCATTTCTCATGTACGAACCAACTAAAGTTAAAGATTGTCTTTCTGCTATGACTGCATCTTCTGATATACCAATAACTGCAAAAATAAGATTAGGAGTAGATAATCAAGATATTGAAGAAACTTTAGATCATTTCATTGAAATCATTTTGCAATCAGGAATAAAAACTCTGTATGTGCATGCTAGAAAAGGAATGCTTGAAGGATTAAATCCGAAAGAAAATAGAAATATTCCACCGCTTAACTATGAAAGAGTCTATCGAATAAAAGAAGATTTTCCAGATATTGAAATAATACTCAACGGAGGTTTATCTGACTTTCTAGAAGATAAAAATAAATTAAAAATGGTGGATGGATTGATGTACGGAAGGTATGTTTGTGAAAAACCTTATGAACTAACAAAAGTAGATAAAATTTTTTATCAATCAACCAAAGAAACTAATATTGAAACTCTTGTAATGATGATGGAAAAATATTTGATAGAAAATCAAAATTTAGGATTTTCAGGCTATTTGATCAAAAGGCATATGGTAAATTTTTTTAAAGGTTTTAGTTATTCAAAAAAGATTAGGCAAATAATTTTGTCGGATAACCTGAACGTAGATGAGATAATAAGAATACTGAAGAAAAAACATTTATTAGTCGCATGAAACTTTTCAAAAATTTATTTAAAACAAAAGAGATTGAAGAAGAAAGTAAAGATAGCAGCATTCAAAAATCAATTTGCTCATTAATGATAGAAGTTGCTCATGCTGATAATCAACTAGATGAATCTGAATTAAAAGCAATGGCAAATTCCCTCAGTAAATTAGATATTGAAAAAGAGGAGATACAAGAAATTGTTGATGCAACTCTTGCTAAGTCTAAAGAATCAATTTCTTTTTATGAACACACGAGAATACTTAACGATCAACTTGATTACGATCAAAAAAAAGAAGTCCTTAATTCAGTTTGGGCAATTGCGTTTGCAGATGGTGAAATGGATAAGCATGAGGAGCATCTGATAAGAAGAATTGCTGATCTTCTATACCTCAATCATAAAGATTTTATAAACGCCAAATTAAATCAAAAGGAAACTAATGAAGATAGTTAATCCAAACATACACAATTTATCCAAAGAAAAACTCCAATTCATGGATGAACTTTTCATGGATAGATATATATCACCAGGAAAAATATCCGGAACGCAAACCTTAGTAGCAAGAAATGGAGAAATTGTTCATTGTCACTCCCAAGGTTTAAGAGATATTGAACAAAACCTTAAGATGGAAGATGACTCGATTTTTAGAATCTATTCAATGACGAAACCTGTAACTGGAGTTGCCTTAATGCAGTTATATGAAAAAGGTTACTTTCATCTGGCAGACCCAGTTAGTAAATTTCTCCCTGAATTTAAAAATCAATCAGTTTATATAAGTGGAATCTATCCAGCATTTGATACCAGACCAGTGAACAGAGAAATGACCATCAGAGATTTATTAACCCATACCTCTGGTCTCAGCTATTCAATTAATTTTGAAAATCACTTAGATAGTGCCTACAGACATGTATTTGATGAATTACTGCCAGATAGGGAAAGACGTTCTCTGGATTTAAAAGATGTATGCGAAACTTTAGCTACCCTTCCTCTTCAATTTTCGCCTGGCGAAGGCTGGCTTTACAGCGTTTCCATAGATGTTTGCGCAAGAATTGTTGAAGTCATATCAGGGGAGAAAATAGATGATTACTTTAAAGAAAACATATTTGATCCCTTAGGTATGAAGGATACAGGATTTATTGTGCCTAAAAAGGATGCAGATAGATTGACAGCTTTGTATTGGAGAACACCAGAAAAAAAATTAGTCTTAGAAGATCCCTCTGGAAATGAAAGCAACATGTTAATAGATAAAGTTTACAAAGGTGGTGGGAGTGGTCTCGCATCTACCATAGAAGATTATTTTAAGTTCAGTCAGATGCTTTTAAATGGCGGTGAATTAAATGGCAAAAGAATACTCTCAAGAAAAACTGTTGAGTTGATGACTATGAATCACCTTCCAGACAATAAAACTTTGTTAGACATGAATGCTGGAGGAGGATTTTCTGAGGTACGTTACCAAGGAATGGGTTATGGTTTGAGTATGGCTGTAACCGTCGATCAAGCTGCCACACAAATCTCTGGAACCGCGGGTTCTTATAATTGGGGTGGTATGGCAAGTACCTTCTTCTGGATAGATCCAAAGGAGAATTTGTTAGGTATTTTTATGACCCAATTAAGGCCCTCAACAACTTTTCCGTTCAGAGGACAAATGCAAGCTATGGTCTATGGAGCCTTCGAAGATTAAAAATCTTCAAATTCATCAACGAAGTCATCAGCATCAATTTCTCCGTCACTGATTTCATATTTTCTACGCTGTAAGTATGCATCTCTGAAAAATATGTATTTATCTCCGCTGACAAAATTGTCTAGCTCAAGTAAAACAGTTGTTTGATTAAGGATATTTAATCCAGTCAATAAACCTGATGTAGTTGGATGATCATCAGCTACAGCTAAAGGAGATATAACAGAATCTATTCCTCTGGATAAACCATCCCTCACAGTAGTTGGACCTAGAAAAGGTAAAACTATATAAGGACCAGGTTCAACACCCCATTTTCCAAGTGTCTGTCCAAAATCTTCATCGTTCTTATCAAATCCCATTGGAGTAGCAACATCAAAGAGACCAAAAATTCCAAAAGTTGTATTGAAAATAAATCTTCCGAAATCATTTAATGCTTTAGAAAAGTTCTCTTGCAAAATATTATTTAAGCCCGACTTTACGTCATCAATATTTTCAAAAAAATCTGTAATACGATCTCGAACAAATGGTGGAGTTGCTTCTACATATGCTCCTGTAACAGGTTCAATTAAATTTTCTATTACCCTCTCATTGAATTCATGAACTTTTCTGTTTTGCTCTTCATAAGGATCCAGAGAATCTCTTAACTCGGGAGAGACGGCACACCCTATAAATAGAAAGAAAAATGCTAAAATAGCACTCAATCTTTTGATATACAGAATAACCATTTCGTAAGCATATGCCTCTTCCTGAAAAAAACAACCGTGTAATTATTACGAGCGCTTTGCCCTATGCAAATGGTGACTTGCACATAGGACATCTCTTAGAGCATGTACAAACAGATATCTGGGTAAGGTTGCTTAGAGCAAACAACATTACTTGTCACTATGTTTGTGCTAGCGACGCTCATGGTACTCCTATCATGCTAAGAGCTAAGGAATTAGCGACTGAACCTGAAAAAATGGTTGAAGAATTCAGATCCTCTCACATGAAAGACTTGGGATCATTCAATATTTCTCACGATAATTTTTATACGACTCATAGTGAAGAAAATAAATACTTCAGTGAATTGATTTATGACAAAGCAAAAGAATCTGGATTCATTGAAAGTAAACAGATCGAACAACTTTTTGACGAGAGTGCAGGCTTATTTCTCTCAGATAGATATGTTAAAGGTACTTGTCCAAAATGTTCCGCTGAAGATCAGTATGGAGATAATTGTGAAATCTGTGGTGCGAAATATGAAGCCGCTGAATTAATTAATCCAGTATCAACAATCAGCGGTCAAAAGCCAGTAGTAAAAACTAGTGAGCATGTTTTTTTTAAATTATCAAAGTTAGAAACTAATGTGGCAAATTGGATGAAAGCTACACCTCTTCAAGAAGCAGTTAAAAATAAACTTGAAGAATGGTTTCAGCAAGGTCTAAAAGATTGGGATATTAGTAGAGATTCGCCTTATTTTGGATTTGAAATTCCTGATATGCCAGGGAAGTACTTTTATGTCTGGCTTGATGCCCCTATTGGGTACATAGCCAGTCTTGAAAATCATTTAAGAGCAAAAAGTGATGAGTCTGCAGAAGAAATTTGGTCGGAAACTGCCGATACAGAAATTTATCATTTTATTGGAAAAGATATCATGAATTTCCACGCCTTATTTTGGCCAGCTTTACTAGAAACTTCTAAATTTAAAAAACCATCCAATGTTTTTGTTCATGGTTTCTTAGGCTTGAACGGGGCAAAAATGTCTAAGTCAAAAGGTAATTTTTTAAGTATGAGAGATTACTTAGATATTCTTGATGCTGACTATATAAGATATTACTTGGCATCAAAGTTATCTCCTTCCATTGATGATATTGATCTCAACTATGATGACTTCCAAAAAAAAGTTAACTCTGATTTGGTCGGAAAATTTGTGAATATTGCCAGTAGATCCGCAGGATTTTTAAAAAAGAATGATAATCAGATAGGAAATAGTATCGATCATGAATTTTATGAAAATTTTATTTCATCAAAAAATGAAATTACTAATCTTTTTGCAGATCTTGAATACTCAAAGGCAATTAAAGAAATCATGAAATTAGCTGATTCTGCAAATGCTTATGTGGATGAGAAAAAACCTTGGATTTTAGCTAAAGATGAAAAAAACAGGGATGAGGTTATCAAGATTGCGAGCACCACAATAAATCTATTTAGAGTTATAAACACTTATCTCAAGATAGTGATTCCAGACACATGCTCTAAAGGAGAAAGATTTCTAAACGAGATAATCGGCTCGATTGATGATATTGACACTCCTTTAACAAATCATAAATTAGATTCTTTTTCTCCTATCCTTAATAGATTAGAAGATGAGAAATTAGAAGCACTTATTCAAAGAGGTTCAAATGGATGAAATTTCTATAGAAGATTTTATAAAAATAGATCTGAGAGTTGCTGAGATCAAAAACGCTGAAAACGTGGAAGAAGCAGATAAACTCCTAAAAATAATTCTAGACCTAGGGGATTTAGGAGAAAGAACGGTATTTGCAGGTATTAAAAAATTTTATGATCCAGAAAAATTAATAGGTCTAAAAATTATATGTGTAGCTAATTTAAAGCCTAGGAAGATGCGATTTGGAGTATCTGAGGGTATGATTCTTGCTGCAAGTAACGATGAAGAAGGCGTATTTATATTGCATCCTGATCAGGGCGCAAAACCAGGGATGAGAGTGAGTTAATGACTAAAAGCATTGAAACAGATATTTTAATTATTGGAGCTGGTCCGGTAGGACTATTTACAGTATTTGAGGCAGGATTACTGGGTCTCAAATGTCATCTTGTAGACAATCTAGATAAAATTGGCGGTCAATGCATTGAACTTTATCCAGAAAAACCTATTTACGACATACCCGGTGTACCAAATCAAACTGGTAAAGAGCATATAGATTCACTTTTAAAACAAATCGAGCCATTTGATTACGAAGTTCATCTAAATCAACGAGTGGATAAAATTGAAGAGTCAGGAGATTATTGGATTGCCGAAACGACTGATGGAATTTCTTTTAAGACGCTAAATATTTTTATAGCAGCTGGTGCTGGGTCTTTTGAACCTAGAAAACCCCCTGTTGAATCTCCGGATAAATTTTTAGGCAAAGGAATAGATTATGCAGTCAGAAGTATAGACAAGTACAAAGATAAAGATATTGTTATTTTTGGTGGAGGAGATAGTGCACTAGATTGGTCAGTAGAATTAGCAAATAAAGCGAAATCAATAAAACTTGTCCACAGAAGAGATGATTTTAGAGGTGCAGAACATACCGAGAACAAAATGCGAAATTTTGTTGCAAGTGGTGAAATAGAGTTAAAAATTCCTTTTGTCATAAAGTCTATTGTTGGTGGTAAGTCTTTTGAGGGAGTAGAAATCATGAATTTTGAAACCAAAGAGACAGAGGTTATTAACTGCGATGAGGCGCTATTTTTCTTTGGTTTAAGTAAGCAACTTGGGCCAATAAATGATTGGGAAATTGATTTAAATGAAAGAAAAGTCCAAGTAGATACAGAAAAATTTGAAACGAATCAAAAAGGCATCTTTGCTGTTGGCGATATCAATACTTATCCTGGAAAATTAGACCTAATCCTTTGCGGGTTTCATGAAACTACCCTAGCTGTACAAGAAGCCTTTAAAAGAATAAATCCCGGTGAGAGAGTTCCTTTCGGTTACACAACCTCCAATAAAGGTTTGCAAGAAAAACTTAAAGTTTCTGGATCATGAATGCTATTTTGTTCCCTGGTCAGGGAGTTCAAACTGTAGGCATGATGGATAGCCTGTTCAGTTCAAGCGAAAAAGCAAAAGATTTATTCATCAAAGCTTCTGATGCTATTGATATTGATCTTGTTGAGTTAGTTATAGATGATTCAAATAATTTGATTGATTTAACAGAATATTCTCAACCCATTATTTTAGCTTCAAGCATTGCCTTCGCTGAACACTTCACAGATAAAGCCAATTATAATTTCTGTGCAGGTCTATCTCTCGGTGAATATTCTGCGTTAGTTTATTCAGAATGCTTAGATTTTTTAGATGCAATAAAGTTAGTTCATATTAGAGGAAAGCTAATGCAGAATTCAGTTGCACCCGGTGAAGCAAAAATGCTTGTTGTCATGGGAATGAACCATGATGATATTCAATCCTTAATAAAAGAACTTTCCGAAGATGGATGCACAGTAAATTTGTCCACAGATACTGCTGATGGAATGGGTGTTCTTGCTGGCGAAACTGCAAATATTGAAAAGTGTAAAACTTTGCTTGAAAGCAAAGAATTAAGAAGAGTTAAAACGCAATACGTAAATATGTCTGTGCCTTCGCATTGTTATTTGCTAAAAGATGCTCAAGAAAAATTAGCCTCTGAATTAGAAAAAATAGAATTCAGAGGTCCAAGAGTTCCGATAATATCTAATTTTACTGCGCTTCCAACTTCTGATATCGATGAAATAAAAGATAATTTGATCAATCAACTTTGTGAAACTGTTAGGTGGAGAGAAACTTTAGATTTTCTTGATAAAAGCAAAGTTTTAAGCATCACGGATTCTGGTCCCGGAAAAACAATAATAGGAATGGCTAGGAAGTTTAAAGAAATGGAGAAACTAGCTTTAATTGATTCTTAATTATCTCTATTTTTTAATCTTAACGATTTGATCTTAATATAACCCTCGGCATCTTTCTGATCAAAATCACCTTTCTCATCAAAACTAGCTAAATCTGCTTTATATAAAGATTTATCACTTCGTCTGCTTAAAATGATTACATTACCTTTCTTGGCTAATATTTTTATTTGTCCTTGAACATTTTTTGAAAAATTATCGACAAGACTTTGTATAGCAAACCTTTCAGGTGCCCACCACAAACCATCATAAATTAAACCGGCATATTTACTTATAAGTTCGTCTTTAGTTTTTATTGATTCTCCATCCATGCAGATTGATTCTATTGCTCTTCTTGCTTTGAGTAAGATCGAGCCACCAGGCGTCTCGTAGCAACCTCTTGACTTCATTCCGGTAGATCTCGATTCAACAATATCCAGTCTGCCTATGCCGTTTCTTGAGCCAATGTCATTTAACTTTGTTAATAATTCTGCAGGAGAAAGCTTTTCATCATTAACTGCAATAGGATCTCCGTTTTCAAATTCTATGGAAAATTCTTCTCCTGAATCAGGCGCATCATCAATTGATTTAGTATTGCGCCACATACTTTCTGGAGGTACCGAGGTTATATCTTCTAAGATTCCACCTTCATAAGAAATATGTAATAAATTTTCATCAGTTGAAAAAGGAGGTTCGTTTTCACTACCTTCTTCAACTGGCAATTGATTTTCATTGCAGTATTTAACTAAATCCTTTCTCGATGCTAGATCCCACTCACGCCAAGGACTAATAATTTTCAATTCAGGAGCTAGTCCATAAACTCCTAATTCAAATCTAATCTGATCGTTTCCCTTACCTGTAGCCCCATGAGATATGAATTGAGCTCCCTCCTCTCTTGCAACTTCAACGAGCCTTTTGGCGATTAAAGGTCTTGCAATTGAAGTACCTAAAAGATATTCACCTTCGTAAATAGCATTCCCTCTGAACATAGGAAATACGTAATTTTTTACAAAATCATCTTTAAGATCTTCAACTATTGAGTGAGATGCACCAGCTTGTGATGCTCTTTCTTCCACATCATCTCTTAAGTCGTTTTGTCCTAAATCTGCAGTATACGTAATAACTTCAGCATCATAGTTTTCTTGCAACCATTTAAGGATAACAGTTGTATCTAGTCCGCCTGAGTAAGCTAGTATTATCTTATTCATATAAAAAAATTTTTGAGGATTATATCTTTAAATATCTAGCCTATGTAAATCAATACGAAAAACATTCCATATTAAAATTTCTTCTTTGTCGCTAAGTTAAATGCTTAATAAAAATGATTATCAATTCCCATCTATTTCTCATCAAGAATTTTCGTTGATTTAACTGCTATAGTTTTCAAAACTTTGAGGTAATAAAAATGGAAAATGAAAATTTTGATACAAGCGAGGTATGTGGAATATTAAATGAAATCATGGAGTATGAACTATCGGGTGTTGTGAGATATACCCATTCATCCTTAATGGTTACTGGTCCTCATAGATTACCCATAGTAGATTTTTTAAAAGAACAAGCAAGTGAGTCATTACAGCATGCTCAACAAGCTGGAGAATTATTGACAGGTTTAGATGGTCATCCAAGTCAAAAAATAGCTAATATCGTCGAAACAAATAACCACTCAATTAAAGATATTTTAGAAGAAAGTCTTGAGCATGAAATGCATGCATTGAATCTCTACAAAAAACTTCTCACTAAAGTTGAAGGTGAATCAGTCTATCTTGAAGAATATACAAGAGATTTAATTGGGCAAGAAGAACAGCATCAGCTCGAACTCCGCAAGATGTTAAAAGACTTTAGTTAATTGCTTATCTCTAAAAGTTCAGTTTAAAATTTTGATTATAAAAATTAGCTATAATGATTTTACGTGATTTGGCCCTATTGCTGCGTTAATGCTAATAAGGATCAATTCTGATTTACTTTACGGAGTTGTTATGAAAATTTTTATACCTATTCTAATTCTTATTCTCTATTCTTGTGGTGGAGGCGGTGGTTCCATGTATGGAAGCTCTGAAGAAACCGGTACAGGTTCTTCTGGTGATTACGGTAGTTCATCAAGCTATGGATCGAGCTCGTCAAGCAGCAGCCAATCCTCATCACCTACTCTTGCAGCATCGACAGCTACGATAAATGGTCTTGAAATAATTCAGATAATGGGTGCTAACAGTGAATCAAATATGGGAGGATCTGCAACTAGTTCAAAAAGATCTGTTTATGCATATAGCAATGATGATGATTCAGTAGCAACCTACGAAGGTAATGCATGGCCGAGGGTAAGATTTTCTGGAACCGAGATTAGTAAATCTGATTCTGTTACCGCACAAGTTACAAAGCTTTCCAATACAGCAAATAGCAACGATATTATAGGAATAAATTTTCGTCCTAGTTATCAATGTTCCGCTGATGCTTATGACTACAATGCAGGCTGTGAAGATGCAAACTGGAGACTTTTTCTTCCAAATGGTTCAGTAAATCTAGAAGATACAGAATCCGTACCTGAAACTACTCAATCTTTTACAGTAACCGTCCAGAGCACAGATTCAGGAAACAAATTTTATATTGATGGTGACTTAGCTAAAGACCTTGCCTTAGAAAGAGGTAAGACGTACGCTTTTGTTCAAACTGATTCTTATACTTCTCACCCGCTAAGATTTTCAATAGAAAAAAATGGATTACATGCTTCTAAACCGGAATTCATTAGAGGTGTGAAAACTTCTAAAACAAACAATGTAATTTATATTACCGTACCTAGCGATGCTCCCGATCAGCTGTATTATTTCTGTTTTATACATTCTGGTATGGCTAATGATGCTGTTATCACCATTACTGACTAGCAAATGATTTTTATAGAACTTCTTTCTGGAGTAATTTCAGGAATGATTCTTTTTCAAACTGCTATTGTTGCTCCTGTAGTTTTTACTACACTTGATGCAGAAAATGCCTCGAAGTTTTTAAGAAAAATCTTTCCTAGATTTTTTATGTTAATTTTTATCTTAGGTATTAGCGCTTTAATCGTTTCATCAGTATTTTTGAGCATCCAGGGGATGGTTATCGCAGCAGTTACTGCAATTTCAATGATTATTTCTTACCTAGTAGTGCCAGCAACTAACAAAGCTCGAGATGAAGACAGGTCTGCAGCTTTTAGAAGATTGCATACCTTAACTGTAGTTTTAACTTTGTTTACCTTATTAGCTAACTTAAGTTGGATTCTTCCAATTTAGATTTCAACTGAATCTATCAATTCTTTGAGTTCGCCGTTTTGGTACATCTCCATCATGATGTCACTACCACCGACAAGTTCACCGTTGATAAATAATTGAGGAAAAGTTGGCCATTCCGAAACAGAAGGAAGTTCCTGTCTGATTTCTGGATTACTTAAAATATCTACAAAAGAGAATTCCTTTCCACATGCCATTAGTATTTGTGATGCACGTTGAGAAAAACCGCATTCAGGCTTATCAGGAGATCCTTTCATGTATAAAAGAATTTTGTTGTCAGCAATTTGATTATTAATCTTTTCAATAATGTCCATAATTTTATTTTAACACTTCAAGATATTTCTTAGTGGTTTCTTTGATTCCATAGATCAAACAATCAGATACATATGCCTGTCCAATAGATACTTCTTTTATCTCACCACAATCAATAAGAAAAGGAAGATTCTTGAGATTTAAATCATGACCGGCATTGAGATCCAAATTTATCTCATTAGCAAATTCAATAACAGAACGATATGTATCTTTTGTTGATTGGCTGTTGTAGAGAGCTGCGTAAGGCCCTGTGTAGAGTTCCACCCTATCCACTCCTAAATCTTTAGCACGTTTTAGCTGTTCAATATCCGGGTCGATAAAAATGCTTGATCTTATATTGAAAGATTTTAATGTTTTAATTTTTTTTTCTAATTCCAGATTTGGTTTACTTAAATCAAACCCATGATCAGAAGTTTTTTGCATCGTATCGTCTGGTACTAAAGTTGCCTGATCAGGCTGGTAGAAATTAATCAGTTCCATATAACCGGGATATTCATCGTTTGGCTGTTCAAATGGATTTCCTTCAATATTAAATTCTATATTGCTTGGTATGATCTTTTTTATTTCTGCAACGTCTTTTGGCGTTATGTGTCTTAAATCTGGTCTTGGATGAACTGTTATTCCATGACAACCCGAATCTATAATATTCTTAGTCATATTCACCAAGTTTGGAATATCTCCATCTCTTGCATTCCTCAACCAAGCTATCTTATTTATATTGATACTTAAATTTGTCATAAAAAAAGATTTACGGATCCATCATAAAATAGCTTGCAACCTGCGAGCAAAGTACAAAAGTATCCAATTTTATAAAACCAATCTTGCCCTATTTTATCTACAAGATAAGCTCCAAAATAAACACCAAGAGGAGCTAAAGGAAGTAATAAGAGAGAAGTATATATATTTTCAAAATTCATTTCGCCTAAATAAGCATAGGGAAAAATTTTAAATAAATTTATCAATAGATAAAAAAGACCGGCGGTTGCAACGTACATAGTTCTATCTAGCCTCATCGGAAGAAGATAAAAACTCAAGGGCAATCCGCCAGCATGAATTGAAAAACTAGTAAAACCTGAAAGACTTGGCCAAAAGTATGAGGCAAATTTAGATGGCTTCTTAGGTTTATCTGAATCTTTACGAAAGTAATAATCCAAACAGAAAATAATAGCCATTAATCCAATGATCATTCTTATATGGTCATTGGTCAGATAGCTAAATGTAAAAGTCCCAATTAATACTCCTACAAAAGCAAGAGGAATTATAAATTTGATAATTTCAATGTTCCATTTATGCCTGTATCTCCAAACTGTAACGCAATCCATAAAAATCAAAGGTATAAGAAGAATTGCTACAGCCTGAAAAGGTGGAACAAAAAAAGACATAACGGGAATTGCCAAGAGAGAACCAAAGGATCCTGCTCCAATGAATCCTCCTTTTCCCATTCCATGAAGGAAAACAGAAATGATTGCTACCACATAAAACAATGGATCCAGAATCATTTTCTTTTAGATTAATTTATAGAGAATATCGGATAATTCGTTAGAGGATTGATAAAGCTTTAAGCCCTTATGAATTTTGTTATTGATATAAGAAAAACCAATTTTTTTATCTATATCACCATAAGCGCAGGCTCCACCGATGCCTGCATGCCCAAAAGCACTTTCAGATCTTCCAATCGGTGAAAGCTGCGTATTGAGCAAATATCCTAGTCCAAATTTAATATCTCCAAAAAAGAGAACTGTATCCGGTCCAGAGGTATGGGGAGTTAAAGCCTGATTGATCGATTCCCTTGACATGATTGTCTTGCCATCTCTTGATCCACCATTTGATAAGATGCCATAAAACTTTGCTAAAGCATTTGAATTGCCGTGTCCGTTTCCAGCCGGAATTTCTGCCATTCTCCAATCTGTCGAATTCATATAGTTCTGATCATCGTTAGCTGCAGTACTGTCAAAAGCAACCTTAAAATCTCCCTTTATGAACCATCTCTTTATGTTTTTCAGTGGCTGAGGAAGAAATAACTCTGGGATCAAAGATATAAATATCTGAAATCCTTTTGAGGGCCCCATAGCATCAGAAATAGAAATTGTATCTGCACAATTTGGCAAATCCTCTTCATCTAAACCAATCTTAAAATTTAGGTCAAATGGATCAGCAATATGTTCTTTAAAATAAGATCCTATTGTTTGGCCTGTAACCCTTCTGAAGAGTTCGCCGTTTAGAAAACCATAAGTCAATGCATGGTAACCTTGACTTGTGCCAGGTTCATGAAATGGTTCTTGAGTTTCAAGAGCTTTGATGAAAGAAGACCAATCTTGCCATCTTGGATTTTCGAGTCTTTCCCTGAAACCAAACATTCCCGCTCTGTGTGTTAAAAAATGTTTGATTAGAGTATTTTCTTTTCCGTTAGTTCCGTATTCTGGCCAATATTTACTTACCTTGTCATCCAATGATATTTTTCCTTGTTCAACTAAGTGCATCATGCATGGGACGATAATTCCTTTTGTGACAGAGAAGACATTACAAATGGTATCTTTATCCCAAGGCATAGTTTTTTCCTTATCCTTAAATCCACCCCATAAATCCACTATCATTTCACCATCTTTTTCCACAGCGAATGACGCGCCAGTTTCATAACCAGAATCTATCAAAGAACGGAAGTGATTCTCTAACTCTTTAAAATCTGGGTGACAATATCCTTCTATCATGATGCTAGAACTTGTTTTAATGCATCAACAAATTCTTTAGGTTTATCTAAGAATAAATGATGCATTGCACCAGGAATCATATGTAACCTATCATCAGATAAACCACTTACGTACTTGAAATAATCTAAAGTTTCTTGGGTCATGAGTTGACTAAGCTGACCGTAGATAAGAGAAAGTTTGCAGTTAAGGTTGGTTAAATTCTCATGTTGGTCTAAATACGAATAAGTTTTCATGATTGTAGGGTCTGATTTCAATTTCCACCCTTCCTCAGTTTCTCTATAAGAAGTTTCGGCAACATATTTCAAGACAAAATCCAGCTCACAAGGTTGAGGAGGCATGAGCCTAAATCTTTCAATTGCATCCTCTTTTGTAGGAGATGCCACTCCTAATCTAACAGTTGGTCGACGAGATGACATTTCTTTTGCTTTTTCAGGCGGAAGAACAATGGTTGAATCCACAAGGATTATTTCATCGCAGAGGTCTTTATATTTATTGCCAAAGATCATGGAAACATGACCTCCCATGCTGTGAGCAACTATGATCGGTTTATCTAGTTTTAAACCTTCTATAACGTCTTTAACTTCATCAGCGTATGTTTCCTGCGAATAAGCTTCTCTGTGTTCACTATCTCCCATACCGCTAAAATCCATGGCAACAACAAAATAATCATTCGCAAATTCTGGAATGACATGATCCCACCAATGCGTATGAGCATTAAAGCCATGTAAAAACAGAAGGCACTTTTTTTCACTTGAACCCCAAGTCCTAACATTTATTTTTACCCCAGATGAATCTATCGATAATTTTTCTGAAGGATATTCAATATTATTTATGAACCATTCTGGTGCTAGACCCAGAGGATTTTTTCCAATTAACATGGCGCGATTATACGGAATATTAGTTATCTAAGTAAGGAATGAATATTTCCTTGAAACTCTATGGACGGATTGACATTAACTCCTGCGGTAAGAGATTGCTCTAAAACTTTTTCCAACATTCTAGAGGAGCCGAATATTTCATAATTTAATTCATTATCTATAACTATGTTGCCTGATAAGAGATCAGCATTTGGAAAAGTTATAAAATTAGCTATTAATTTATTATTTTCGCAATTTATTTTTGCTTCAACCGAAGTTTCGTAAACTTCACCAAACAATTCAAGATCATTGACCATTGCGTTAATTCTTCCCGAAGAAGAAATGCATCTATTTTTATCAAAACCTAACTTTAAGTTATCCGATGAAAGAAGGATTTTCATAGGCAATTTTGAGCCAAACTTGTCACTATCAAATACAAATTTAATGGAGCTAAGACTAATAACTTCATTCATGATTAACTCTGCTATTGAAATATCTCCTGTTAGATCAAGCCTTCCACGATCAATTTTTATATGAAGTTTATTGAATCCAACAGAGGTATTAAGGTTCCCAATCAGAGTATCACCATAAAAAACTTCCTCAAATGTGCCACTCCAAATTGTTCCGTTGATATCTCTATAAGAGATTTCTGGAAAAAGATCATCAACAGTGGAATAAGCAATCCTTAAGGGTAAAAATAAAAAAAGAAGTATAAAGAAGAGAGAAACTACCGAGATCAAAAAATATCGAAGACTCATTAAATTTTAGATAGATTTAATTGAGCAGACACTCTCCCGCCTGAAGACTTAGTAAGGCTAGTTTTATCTAAAGAAACTCGATCTTGAATTGAAAAAAGCCAGTCATAAAGTCTCATAAAATCTGCATCATTTATCCAGACAATAATTGACTCTTCGTCTATGACCTGAGTTCTATCGATGGTAATTTTAAAATCGCCAGAAGTATTGGTTATTAAGGAGGATATTGAAATATTATCTTGATTGACAAACCCTGGGAAAAAATTAATTTTATTTATTAATCTTTCTTCTGTGAGTATTTTATTTCTTTCGATTTCAAGATTGTTTGCTGTCTTTTGAATAAAATTCAAAAAGAAACTAAGAATGATTAGAACAAGTAAAGACAACGTCAAAATAAATATTATTTGTTGTTGTCGAGTTAAGGAATTTAGATAATTAAAAACTTTCAATTATGATTTCTCCTATGATGAAATTATTACTTCTATTGGATGTGCCTATTTGAGCGTAAATACCCTCTCCTTCCAATTTAGCTATTATTCTTTCTAAATCGGCGAATGAATTTGCCTCAACTTCAAAAGCAGTTCTTTGTTGTGACAACACAAATGAATTTAAATTAGTTGAATTTAGAGAAGTAACAGCATTACTGACTGTAGATATTAATTTTAATTGATCTTGATCGTTATTCTGTCTCATCAAGCGGTATTTAATTTCATTGAAATCGGTCTCGTAATTCAGACTTGGGAATTTTTGGTTAAAAACTTGCTTTGACTTTTCTAACGATTTATCAATTTGAAAAGAATAGGAAATAATTTCAATCAAGCTCAAACTAATAAAAAATAAATAAATTGAAGCTAAAGCAATCAGGGGTTTTTTGCTTTGCTTGAATAACTTATCTATATCTAGACGTTTTTCATACCTTCCCTGCATGAGATTGAAATATGAAAAGTCTATTGATTTGAAAGAATGGATCATAAGATCCTCATAAGAATCAAAGACTTTTGATTGAATTTTTAAATCCTTACCGAGGGATATTTCTTCGACGCTAAAGACTTCAAGTGGATCAGCTTTAAATTGATTAATAATATTTTCTTTACTTAATTTGAAGGTTGCCAAAGACATCATCAATCTTATTTTGTTTCTCTTAGAGTGAACGTAAACAAAATTTTCAAAGAAAATTAAAGTATTTACTTCGGAATCAAAAGCGTGAAATGGTGTCAAAAAATCTAGATTTTCTTGAAAAGCTAAATCTCTAACTGAATTAAGATATTCACTTGATGCAGCAAGAATCTCTTTTGAGTCTTTCGATTGTATCCATTCATCTTCAGAATCACCTTCAATAAGCTCATCTTTAATCATGAAAGGAATTGCTTTCTTAAGTTGTGCATCTGATACATCGGGAAGATTAAGATCGATATTATGGAACTCGTTAGTCAGCAATATTCTTCCTGATACTTTGTGACTTTCGGAATCAAATTTTACTGATTTAAAAGTGTCATTTTCTTGAAGAAAATAATGACTTTTATCTTGTTCAATAAGCTCTATTACTTTTTTTATCATAGATATTTTCCAATCTTTCGCATGTAAACTTTTGGCCCTGTTGAGGTTATTTCGATTTTTGAAATTAAATCGTAAGTGTTCGATCCATTAGTAATTTCTACGTCTATTTCATAATAATTACTTTGAGTTGATAATGACTCTCGAATAGATCCTGATAAAGCCAATCCATCAAATTCTGGCATATCAAAGAATTCTTTAGTTGATTTGTAGCCTCCATAAGGTTTTGATAACAACACATTTTGAGCCGAATAAAAATCTAATTGATTTTCCGTAATGGCAATTATTAGATGAGGATATTTTGGAGATAAAGCATTAACATTGATGTTTAACTCCCTCGAAGGATGAACGCATAGATAAGGTTTAAGTTGTTTGTAAATCTCATCATTCATCCCATTAATGTTTCTAATTTCAGGCAAGTCGACAATTAATTGATTAGTTGGAAGGTAAGGATTCTTTTTGGCAGTGTAGTTAACATCTTCTGCGCCAAGAGTATCCTGTGGAGTGGAATTGGTATCAATCCAATCAATTAAAGAGGACACAATTATATCCATGTCATATTCAGGAATTTCTAGACTCATTCCAAGGTTTTTCAATAACTGCGAATTGATTCTACTCACTCTATCTTGAGAATTATTGATTTTTGAAACCAAAGAATTAACATTAAAGCAATTATTCCTGTCATAAAAATTTCCAAAAACCCGGCCGTTTTCAGTTTCAAAACTTAATGAGTTTTCAATGGACTCTGATGAGTTAGCTAAAGCAATTTGAAGTCTATTTTGTTCGGGTTTTAAATATTCTTTTCCAATTACTTCGAGACTTAAAAGATCTAGATATGCTTGAGAGAAAAAATTTTCGTAAATATGAAACTTAACCTTTTGCTGGGTCTCATTACTCATCATTACTCCGATCGAAGAAACGATCGTTATAATAAATAAGGATAATATGAGCGCTATTCCAGGCAGACTCTCTCTCTTATCCATAATTCACCAATAAAATCTTATTGAATATTGAAAGGTCATAAAATCCTATTTTGACTTCAACTGCCTCCGGAAGGCTACTATCAAAAAATATTTCTTCTGATATAGGCCATGCTTCATAGGAGACATTTTCAAAAAATATTTCAAGATCTACATAATCCACATCATCAAGAAGGATTTCACTTTGAAAGGGATCCTCGTTATCTATGTACCTGTAGGATTCTCTGATCAGTTCTCCGTTATCTAGTTTATAAATTATCTTTCTTAGAGCGCCGGTATCTTCCAATCCGTCTGTATCCGAGAGTTTTATCAACCTTAATAAAATTTCGTCAGAATCTGAGGAATTTAACTCCATAGTTGATAATTCATAAGCGCCCATTTGATCTCTTGGGATTGTATTTACGGATTGCGTAAAATCTTGTCTTAAATATTTATTCAAAAGAACCAATTTATCTAACCTATCATTTTTTTCTTGAATAGAAAGATTCGAAGAAACAGATATATTTAATAAAGATGATCCTAATAATGCCAAAAGAGCGAATAAAGATATTGCAATGAGCATTTCTATTAAAGATAAGCCTTTCATTGGGCGAAAACCTCTTTAAAAACCTTTGATTTTCCTAATAAATCACCATTTTCAGAAAAAACTTTTATTTCAATTTCAATTCTATTTCTCTCAACTGAAGTTGCTAACTCTCTTTCCCAAATGAACGGCATGCCTAGAAATGTTTCCTCTCCTTCGTCATATTGCGAAGAAGTAAGATAATCATCCTTGACTAAGTTTTTCAAAGCTAAGTTTTCTGCAATATTATTTGCCAAGAATCTTTCTTCGATTAAGTTAATAGATCTTGAAGAATCGGTCATTAAAGAAGAGAAAGCCAGTGCAGCAATAGCAAGAATAAAGAAAGCAACTAAGATTTCTATTATTGTGAAACCAGATAATGTTTTATTCCCAGTTGCCAATATCTTTATCCGATCCTTCTCCACCTTCCTCACCATCAGCTCCCAGAGAATATAAATCAAAAGTTCCAAATCTTCCGGGTCTTCTGTATTTGTAATCATTACCCCAGGGATCCTTTTCTAATCTTCTTACGTACCCTCCTGATCTGTATCTTTCTTTAAATCTGTGATTTTCAGGAACTGTCACAAGAGCTTGAAGACCCTCTCTGGAATTTGGGTAAGAGATCATATCAAGACGATAGAGCTCAAGTGCTTGTTCTAAAAGTCTAATGTCGGCTTTTGCTTTATCTTCTCTAGCCCTTTCCTGACTCGGTAAAACATTGATTGCAATAACGGCAGTCAATAAGCCTAAAATCATTAAAACAACTAAGATTTCAATAAGTGTAAAGCCTTTTAATTTTATTTTTTTCATCATCATATTTTACTCCTCGTTATAGGCTGAATGTATTTAACTGAATCAACGGTAATAAAATTGCCAAAACAATCAAAGAAACAAATCCACCCATAAAAATAATAACCGCGGGTTCCAAAAGATTTAAAGTTATCTTAGTAGAATGATTAAATCTATCCTGAAGGTATTTTGAAACCTTAATTAACATATTTTCTAACTCTCCACTTGCTTCACCGCTAGATATCATTTCAATGATTAGTGAAGGTATGTATTTTGATTTACTTAATGATCTTGCAAGAGAATTTCCCTCAGAAACTTCCACGGATGCAAAATTAATATCTTTTTTTAAAATTCTGTTGCTGACAGTATTTGCAGAGATATCCAGTGACCTAATTATGGGGACATTGCTTGATCTGAGAATGGATAGAGAATTAGTGAATCTTGATAAGTTTGAATCGATAATAAATTTATTAATTATCGGAAGTTTTAATAGGACTTTATCAACATAAAGAAAAAAATTATTAATGCCAATGAATCTGATTCCAATAAAAGCAATTAAGGCTAAAAAAACAATAAGCAATCCAAACCAGAGGCTTGTAAAAAAATTTGAAATTCCTAACATTGCCATTGTTAAGAATGGTAATTGCTGATTAGAGTTAGCAAATTGAGAGACGACATTTGGAACAACAAAGATTAGCAGTAAACTTATTATCACTAGGGAAGTTGCAAATAAAACCATTGGATATATTGTTGCTCCAAGGATCTCTTGATTAAGGGTTGCTCTTTTTTCTAGATAATCAGCTGTCTCCTCCATAACATTTCCCAATTCTCCAGAAGATTCCCCTGCTTCGATTAGTGATACATATAAACTATCGAAGGATTCAGGGAATTCCTTTAAAGCTTCAGAAAACTTATACCCCTCTTTAACCCGCATGGATATTTCCTTGAGTTTGTTGGCACTAGATTTATCTGAAAGCTGTTCAGCTACTGAATCTAGTGACCTATCAACAGGTATGCCTGCATTTATAAGAGTGGACATTTGACGAGTAATTAATGCTAAATCACTTGATTTAATTTTATGAGACAAAAAACTTAAAAAAGATCCTGAAGCTTTTCTTTCTTTTACATCTATAGGAATTAAACTCCTACTTTTTAATTCTTGAGAGGCTAAATTGACATCATCTGCAATTAAGCTACCTTTTATTTTTTTTCCATCTGACGATAAAGCTTCGTAATTAAAAGCAGGCATCAGGCCTCCATTAGAACTCTTCTGACTTCTTCAAGGGTTGTGACACCCTCTTGAATAAGTTTTTGACCTGATTCTTCAAGAAAATCATGCTGTGGATCGATAATATCCCTAACTTTCTTTTCAGAAAAATCATCGTTAATAAGTTCTTTAACGTTTTGATCGATATCTAAAATTTCAAAAATACCTTGCCTCCCAGAATAAGTTTCTCCATCTGATGAAAGTTTTCTTACCAGTCGTTGTGAAATTATTGTTCTTAACGATGAAGCTAATAAATAAGGTTCAACGCCCATGTCTATCAATCTAGTAATAGCACCCAAGGTATCATTGGTGTGAATCGTTGATAAAACCAAGTGACCAGTTAGAGAAGCCTGAATTGCAATCTCAGCTGTTTCTTTGTCCCTTATTTCACCAACCATTACCACATCTGGATCCTGTCTTAGAATTGCTCGCAGTCCAGCAGCAAAAGTCATTCCAACTTTATTATTAACTTGTGTTTGCCCAATACCGTCTACGGCATATTCAATAGGATCCTCAACCGTTAAAATGTTTCTACTCTGATCATTCAATAGGTTCAATCCAGCATATAAAGTTGTAGTTTTACCGGAACCAGTTGGCCCTGTTACTAATATAATTCCGTTATTTTGAGAAAGAGACTTAGTAAATACTTCTTTTTGCCCTGTAGGCATTCCTAGATCATCTAAATTAAATTTTGCTTCAGACTTATCGAGAAGTCTGAGAACAATTCTTTCACCGTAATTAGAAGGTAAAGTTGATACTCTTAAATCTACCCATTTTTCCCCAAGCTTTAATGAGATTCTGCCGTCTTGAGGAACTCGTTTTTCAGCAATATCAAGGTTAGCCATGACTTTTATTCTGGCATTTAAAAGAGAGGCTATCCTGCTACTTGGAGAAAGTATTTCTTTTAATATACCGTCTACTCTAAACCTTATGGAAAGATTTTTTTCGTAAGGCTCTATGTGTATATCAGATGCATTCGATTTGATTGCTTCCGATAAAACAGCATTAATTAGTCTGATTACTGGAGCTTCGGTTGAGTCATCGAGAAGATCTTCCGTTTTTGGTAAATCGGAAGCCAATTGTTCCAAATTAATTTGATCTCCAAGACCATCCACAATATCTTCTGATTTATCGGTATTTTCTGAATAAAAAGATGAAATGTGTTTAAAAAAATCAGCTCCAGATAATGATTTAATTACAAGCGGCTTCTTAAATTTTGCTTCTAATTGAGATAATTTGTTTAATTTAACATCTTCAGAAGTCAACACTTCCAAGTTGTTTTCATTTATACCCGAAATAAAAATTCCATTTTCTCGAGCAAATTTATAGCTCAATTGAAAATCTTGTATATTTTTGTTCTCCATAATCTATTGTTCGTCTAAAAAGGTCTCGATGAGGCTCAGATCAACCACTGGTTTACCTCTTTTCTCTAACAACATCTGCTCTGCTTTCAAATAGTTATACTTTTCAGTGCTGATAGTTTGCATATCAGCAGCATTTTTAATAATTGTTGGTTTAAGAAACACGACAAGGTTTCTTTTCACCTTAGATTTTGACGTTGATTTAAAAAGATTCCCAAATACTGGAATATCACCTAGTCCTGGAACTTTTCTTTCAACCTCTTGAATATCTTCATCGATCAAACCACCAAGCACAACGGTCTGTCTATCCTCAACCATGACTTTAGTTTGAATCTCTCTTTTATTTGTAATTATCTCTGAAGCACTTTCTGTAATTGGCCCAAATAAACTGGAAACTTCTTGTTCGATATCAAGTCTAATTGAATCGCCATCATTGATTTGCGGAGTTACCAAAAGTTTAATTCCTATTTCTTGACGATTGATAGTTCTGAAAGGATTCGCATTGTTTGCCCCTAGTGATTCTCCAGTGGTGATGGGAATTTCTTGTCCTACTAAAATAGATGAGGTTTCATTATCCATGGTTAAGATAGAAGGTGTAGATAGGACATTTGAATCAGAGTCTTTTGCAATAGCATTTAAAATAGATGCAAAGCTACTTTGACCCGCAACAATTTTTCCAATCCCAACCGCTATACCCTCAATTCCAAGTAATGAGGATGCTGCAACTGACTTAACTGTTCCTGCTAATCCCTCTTCTGCCAAGAGACTTGAGCTAGAAGCAGCAAAAGCACTTAAATCAGGATTTGGACTTCCAAATCTTGTGCCAAATGCTGGTTGTTCCACACCATCGCCTTGAAAAAGAATCTGTACACCAAGATCTTTTGTAAGTTGCTCTGAGATTTCTACAATAATTGCTTCGACTAAGACCTGAGCTCTTCTGATATCAATTTTATCTATTACATCTTCTAATTGCCCTAAGATATCTGGATCTGCATTAATGATTAAAGAGTTTGTCTCTTTATGGGCTGATATCGATGTCTTAATTTTCCCACCAGAATTTCCTTGAGGACTCTTATCTATATTTTCTGCAACGTTGGTCAGAATATCCTTTATCTCCTCTGCGGATGCGTATTTTAAATATCTGACTTTTAAGCTTTTTGACTCACTAACTTCGTTATCTAAATCAAATGCAATGGATTTCATTTTTGTCGTTACTTCTTGATTTCCAACCAACAAGACGGCATTAATACGGTCAATTCCAAAAGCATTAAATTCAGCAGTAGTCCGGTTGGAAGAACTCTTCAAATGCAGATCATTCAGAATCTTAGCCATTTCTTTAGAAGAAGAATTTTTAAGAGAAATTAATTCAACGAGATCTTGATCAAGTCGATCTAACTCATTTGCAATGTTCATGATTTTTGTAATATTCGATGCTTTATCTGCAATTAAAACTGCATTTGCATCAACAAAAGCTTCAAGGTGACCTGACCTATTGGTAATGGGTTTCAATAAAGCTACTAAAGGCTTTGCAGAAATGTTTTTTGGTCTAAAAACATTGATGGCCAATCCATCGGACAAGCTATTTTCAGAGTAGTTGGCTTGAAATTCGGTTCTACCAACGACTTCAGGAACTATTTTGGCAAGATTCCCATAATCAACCACAGAATAAGCGTGGGCAGCCATGACAGATTTAAATACTTCGTAAGCCTCATCAATGCTTAAATCAATCTCAGATGCGACCGTTACCGAGCCTTTTACCCTGGGATCGACTACAAAGGTTTTATTGGTCACGCCGGCCATATCTGATATAAAAACCTTGATGTCGGCATCACGTAAATTTATTTTTGCAGACGCCAATGACAAAGACGCACAGGCGAGCGCAAGGAGTAATATCCCTCTCGTAAAAATCATATTTTAATTTAGGTTAATTGTAAGGGTGATTGGGATACCGTCTCTGATAACACCAACCTCTATATTTCTAACTTTTTGGTTTAGTTCTCGTTCTAGATCAACAGTCGTTACCTTTTGACCGTTGAAGGATGTAAGGATGTCTCCGGGCTCTAAATTATCATCTTGAAAAAATGGTGAAGATTTCACGGGATTAACTCTTATTCCTAAAACTTCCCCATCTCTAATGACGGGATTGAATGAAATAAGCTCTTTGATTTCAAGATTTTCTAACCAATCTTTTGTTGCCACTTTGGATGGATCTATGGATTGTTTAAAACCTTTATTTTTTATAACTTCGGCAAAAGATAAGCTTTCAAGTTTTCCGTTTCTTCTCAGATTAACAAATGTGTCATCTATAGATTCCACTACAAGATTACCTGAAATTTTATCTCCAATTTTATAGCTCCTCTGTTTTTCATTTGGAAGACCAATAATGGCAACATTTTCTTCTTTAGATTTTACAATTCCATACAATTTTATATTCAGATCAGTTTCAGGACCTTTTTTGTTGCTTTCAGAAGAATTAGCTATAGATTGATTGATAGCGCTGGCCTTAGCTGAAGAAAAAGGGTCCGAATTAAGCGCAACGTACTGTTGAGAAGTATTTACAACAGTAGAAGCTTTAAAATCTATGTCTGGAAACAATATGCTGTTTACAGAAGAATAAAGTTGAACAGAAATAAAAATGGCAAAAACAGAAGCAAAAACTAGACGGAATTTAAGTGCAAATTCCGTTGCATAATTGAAATAGCTCTGAAAATCGAGCTTAATGCCAAAAATCATAGATTTGATTATATATCTTTACCTCAAAACTAAGAAATTTTTAAAAAACAGCTTTAATTGAGAAAGAATAAGTAATTGGATAATCATATACTTCAACCAATTCATCTAGTTGATACACTTGATAGTTCTCTCCAGTCAGATTACCAATACTAAAGCCAATTTCTAAATCGTTGTCACCTGAGCTAATGAAGGCTGTGTAATTGAGATCTAATATACCGGTACCCTGTTCATAATAAGCCGGAGCACCTTTGATAGGAGCTAATTCAGATATTCTCTCTCCAGTATAATTATAGGCAAGTACCACTTTATGATCGCCCGTTTCGTAGCCAAAAGTAAAATTACCCAGAAAATCTGATTGTCCTTGCAAGCTTCGTTTTGCTTGAACAAATTGTGATGTCGTATCTACCTCAGAATTCATGAAAGTTAAATTACTTCTAATGAAATAAGGAAAAAAATCATAATAAACTTCAAATTCCGTTCCAAGCATTTGCCCTTCATCAACATTAAGAAACTCTCTGTAGAAGGTTCCCGGTTGAATTCCCTGTTCAATAGGATTTTTTAAATCCTTAGCAAATAATCCTGCAGAAAAATATTGTCCGCCGTTACCGAAATACCATTCGTATCTAAAATCTAAATTGGTAATTTCGGTAATTTTTAAGTCGGGGTTTCCCACGAAGGATCTATTAGTAGCTGGATTGAAGAAAACAGACTGAGCTAATTCTCTAAAATTAGGCCTAACAACTGTCTCGCTTAAAGCAAAACGGATTTGCATATTGTTATCTAGCGTTTGAGTAAGCGTCACAGAAGGCAAAACTTTTTGAAGCGCAAGATCGCTTCTATCATTTTGAATTTTTGAGTATTTATTGAAGTTTTTTACGTTTATGTCTGAATCTTCGTATCTAAAACCAAAAGATATTCTAAGAGAATCTGTAAATTGACCGTCAATGCCACTATAAAAGGCAAAAATTTCAGAGTCGGCTCCGTAGTAATCTGCAGCCCCAGCAATCTCGTTTATCTCCCAAGCATCTGGGCTGATATATTCATCTGCAAATAATTGATTCAAAGGAAGAGTTAAAAAAGATTCATTAAAATCAATCGTTGCTGTTGGAGAAGGATCAAATTCAAAATTTGAAATCTGATTATCTCTATCTTTAAAATAATATGAAGCACCAATTTTGAAATCCATTGAAACATCGCCAGCAACAATGAAATATTTAAAATCTGCACCAAGATCAATTACAGAATCCTGTAAATCAAAAAATTTCAATCTGAATTTATCGTTCCTATTTCCAAAATATCTTGTACCGTCCTCATACACTTCGTATTGAGTATCTAAATTATTCGGAGATTCTCTGGTACTTTCAGCATATGATGTTCTCCAATTCAATTGCAAATCTCCCCAAAAATGTTCTCCAGAAGCTTGATTTGTCCAGACTTGTCTTTCAACCCATTCAACGTAAGTTCTTTCCATTGGGAAATTAGATAATGCTAGATCGCTGTAAATAAATGAGACTGTATCTGAAGATTTTCTAGTTAAAAAACTGGTTAATTTAATTGTATGATCATCGTTTATTTCAAAACCCAGACCTAAAAGAGAGGATAAATTTATTGTATTGGTAGAGTTAGTAAATTGTTCTTTATCTACAATTACAAGAATATCTTCAGGATTCTCAGCTTCTGGTTGCCACGAATTTGAATTTCTTTTCTTTTCTTGAGAATCCCATTCGTTGGAGTAATTAATGGTGAAAATAATTCCCATGTCAGAGTCATCAATCTCAAATGAGTTACCCGTTGATAAAGAAATTGAAATATTCGGATCAAGAGATGAGAGATTAGTAGTTTTAGGCATATCAGATGCCATTTCAGAGCCAATTGCTTGAAGTTCGGATGCCGTTAGTCCACCTGTAAAAAAGTTATTATTTCTTCTGATAATTTTTCCAGACGCAACGGTAGATAAATATGATTTAGAAATTTCTCTTTGCTTTGCTCCAAAACCGTAGATATCTGAATCATAATTTGGAGAAGTAAGGAAACTGTTTCCAGTGGTTTGATTATCACCACCAAGAGAAAAAGAAAAATCTGTAAAACTCGCTTCAGGAACTGCAACCGTTCTTAAATTGACTACGCCTCCACCAAAATTTCCAGGATATTCTGGAGAGAATGTTTTCTGCACTAGAACACTTTCTAAAATATTCGTTGGGAATAAATCTAAAGGAACTACTCTGCTTAATGGTTCAGGAGAAGCAATAGAAGATCCATCAAGAAGAGCGGTAGAATATCTGTCTCCCAAACCTCTGACGAAAATATACTTATCTTTTACTAAACTCAACCCTGAAACTCTTTTTAGAGCTTCTGCGATATTACTATCACCAGCATCAGACATTTCAGTGGAATTAATTACATTAGATATCTCTGAAGTAGATCTTTTTTCATCAGGAATAAATATTCCAGAAACAACTAATTCCTCTAAGTCGCCAGACTGCTGAGAAGATAAGCTAAATGAAATTAATAATAGAAATGAAATTAAGGGGAAGATTTTCATTTTTATTGATCCAAAAAAGATTGAGCTACCATTTTAGAATGGTAGCTCAATTTAACAACTAATTTATAAATTATATATCCGACCAAACTGCTGTCCAATCAGAACCATTAGAAGGAACAGCTCCAATTTCCGTTGGAACATCAAAGAAAGAACCAAGAAGAGCAGTATTAACTGTTACAGAAGCTTCTGTTGCTCCATTTTTGTAACCATCTAAACTATTTGTTCCTTCTGTAATGCCTTGAGCGGTCGCCCATGCTGCAGTGCTAAATCCATCATCGCCTGATTCACCACTATATTTATTTGATCCGCAATCTATCATTACTGATGCAGCCCTTAGCGTTGTAGAGGAAGTTGATCCAGCAGCATTAAAAGTTGCTGCATCATCTATTTCAATACAAGGTCCTAAATCAGATTTATCAACAATGATTCCATTAACTAATGTGGCTGAAGTACCAGCTCTCAAATGCACCAGTTCTCCATGTTTTTCAGTATTCCCTATAATCAGAAAATTAGATATCGTTGGATTAGACCTTGGCGTTGCATCATTTGCTTTACCATTACTGTCAAATTCCATTCCATTATCAGGTCTATTGTTTGAAGCAGTAGCAGGATCAGGGGTATTCTGATCAATAATTACCCACTGAGCATTACCTCTCCAACCATTTGTATAATCAAAAGAATCATCTTGATTACCTGTTAGATAAGCATATTTAAAATTAACTGTACCGCCAAAGAATTCAATACCGTCATCTTTATTATTGTGAACTCTTATGTAGTTTACCTTTGTAGCATCACCCACTGCATAAAATGCTATCCCATTTAATTCATTCTCTGATGTGAAAGCATATCCAGCGTACTTAACGACAACGTAAGATAACTCTCCAGAATTATCATTATCATCATTACCTCCATATTTGACTGCTCCTGCATCGAATCCTTCAGCAGATCTCTCACAAATACCATCAGCATTTTTTTCTGCTTCTGTACAGTTTTGCGTTGCTTTACCCATAATTTGTAACCCACCCCACTGAGCTTGAGCATCAGCAGCAAGTGTTCCATCATCACTAGCTGAGGTCATAATGATAGGATTAGTAGCAGTACCTTTTGCAAGAATCTTAGCTCCTCTGAGGATATTTAGAGAATCTTTACCTGATTCTCCTCTAAGAGTAGTTCCAGCATCAATTGTAAGAGTTGGTGATGTTGTGTCATCACCAATTTTAACTGGGCCGCTTAAAATATGGGTAGCCGATGCTTTCATTTGAAAACTATCGTTATAGGTGCCAGTATAAGTACAAGTCAAATTTCCAGATGTATCAGTTCCTGAAACAACTGATGCTCCGGCAGCATTAGAAACTAAGGGGCAAGATGCTGCTGCCGGAGAAGCTGAGCCAGATGGACTGCTGGATGGAGTTGTATCATCGTTATCACTCCCTCCACAGCTGATGACTAGACCTATAACTGCAGTTAAAAGAAATAAATTTAAAATCTCATTTTTTTTCATACTAACTCCGTTTATAGAGCCTTTATTTAACTACTTCATTATTACGATATTATGAAAAAGAAAAATTCTTAGTAACGTTAATGTGTCAATTCTGAAAATCTTTATCTTAGAGCTTGCTTTAAAAAAGATTCTTTATTAGAAATAAAATTTTCCTGAAAGTTAGTCGAAATTTCTTTAAATGTTTCATCCTGTAAAATCTTTTCATAGGAAAGTGAAGATGATTTAAGAAGTTTGATATGAGTTAATAATTGATTAAGTTTACTTATATAATTTGATAACTCTTTATATGACATTTCATTTCCCAACCCTGGAATGAAAGTTGTTTCTTCATTACCCAAGTCTAGAGCTTTCTTTAATCCAATCATTAAGCCTGTGGTGGAACCTCCAAAGTCATTATTAATAAATGGAAATCCATTATTTAGGACTAAATCTCCTAAATGGATAATATTTTTCTTTTTAAAAAAAATTAATATATCTCCATCCGTCGAAGCTCCTTTTAAATGAATTAAATCAACTTTTTCTTGATTAAAATTTAATTCCATTTCATCCAAAAAAGTTACTCTTGCTCCAGCATTATCAACATGACGTTCTTGAATATATCCAGGAAGAATCTGTAAATCCTCAATGACTGAATTGCTAAGAATCCTTTTTCTTGTATTTTTATGTGAAATCATAAAATCCATCATTCCACCAAATAGGCCATTAGCATTTGAATTCCAAAAGTGTGCATTAGTGGTTATTAAAATTTTTATATTATTGATTCCAGAAATATCACGGATTTCTTTCCTCAACCATGGAAGTGTTTTAGCAAGCATTGAATTTATGAGAATTCCACCGTCTTTTCCATATACAAGGAGTGAGTTACCACAAACCGTATTACATTTAATAAGATAAACACCTTGTTTAATTTCACGATGTGACATTTCAGGTTGGGCAATTCTACTGTTGTATTCGCGCTCAACAATTGAATCTAATTTAGGATCTAATGTGCCTAAAGAATGAGAGAAGTTACTTAAAAAACTTAGGATAGATATTGATATGATTTTTTTCATCATTAAATTTTGTTCATTAAATGTGACAATTCAGTGAAGAATTGAAATTAAGAATGAAAATTTATTTTTTTCCATTATCTTTATCTTATGAAACCAAAACTCATTTCTGAATTCATTGGAACAATGTTTCTTTTAATGATCATAGTTGGATCTGGAATAATGGCAGCAAATCTCACAGAAATTGAAGCCATAATTTTATTAGCAAATTCGTTTGCAACTATTTTTGGACTAATTGTATTGATATTAATGTTCAGACAAATTTCAGGCGCTCACTTCAATCCAGCAGTATCTTTAATTTTTTTTTTGACCGGCAATATAAAGTTTCATGAATTCATACTTTATTCCCTTGTTCAAATCATTGGAGGTATTCTAGGAGTTATATTGGTCCACTACATTTTTGAATTAGACATAATTCAATTGTCATCTAGAAATAGAGGAGGAATGAATTTATTTATCAGTGAGATTATTGCTTCCTTTGGCTTGATAATGACTATCCTCTTAATTGGCAAGTTTAATAAAAGCTCTATTCCTTATGCGGTTGGTTTGTACATTGGAGCTGGGTACTGGTTTACCTCATCAACTTCTTTTGCTAACCCAGCGGTTACTATTTCTAGGTCTCTAACCGACACTTTTACTGGGATAAGTCCTGATTTTGTTTTAAATTTTATTGTTGCACAAATTCTTGGAGCATTATTGGGCTTTTTGGTCTTCAAATATATTTATGATTAATGTTCTTTTTTTATGCGTAGAAAATTCATGCAGAAGCCAAATAGCAGAAGCTATTTGCAATAATTTGTTTTCTACAAAAATAAAAGCTTTTTCTGCTGGATCAAATCCTGCCGATAAAATTAATTCAAAGGCCCAAAACTCTCTTCTAAGAATAGGTATACATCATCAAGGATATCCGAAAAGTATAGATAGTTTTAAAAATCATGAGCTGGATATTATTGTTACTATGGGTTGTGGAGATGTATGCCCTTTTGTACCAAAAATAAAAAAAATTGAGTGGCAAATACCCGATCCTAAATTTTTTGAAAGTAAAAAATTTGATCAAGTAAGAGATTTGATAAAGTCAAAAATAATTTCAGAGCTATTATAGTGAGCGCATTATTCTATTTTTATTTTGGCGCAATATTAGGAAGCTACTTTCAATCTTTAAATTCAAGAATGGCCAAAGATCAAAATTTGAATTTCTCGAATTTGAATACAGAATCTCGCAGATCTAATTGTGATATTTGTGGTAACGATCTACAAATATTTGAATTGATTCCAATTATCAGTTTCTTGTTTTTAAAAGGGAGATGTCGACATTGCAATCAAAAAATTTCAATTGAACATTTGACGAGTGAATTACTTTTTGGACTAATTGTCCTCTCTTTAAGTTTTAACGCTTCTCTTGATTTAAACTTCGCATCTAGCATTTTATTTTTTTGTTTGCTCTTTGCTATTGCCTTGTTTGATTTAAAATTTTTTTTGATTCCAAAAAATTATCTTTATGTACTAATTTTGACTAGTTGTGTATTTGCATTAGTAAATGAGTATGTTGTTAATTTTATATTTGCTTTATTTTTCACCTTATCTATTTGGCTGATGAAATACATTTTGGATCATGTAAAAAAAGAGGAAACTTTTGGTCTTGGAGATGTATTTATCATTTTTGCTTTAGGTTGTTATTTTGAACCTATCTTATTTTCTCTAATAATTTTAACTTCAGCTCTATCTGGGCTAGTGATATTTACAATAAGATTTATTTTTTCTAATCCTGAAAAAAAACTACCCTTTGGAACCTTAATGGCTTTAAGTGCTTTTTCTGTTGAAGTTTTGGTTTAAAAAGAATAAACGGCTTTAAAGACTAAAAATATGAGTATGGAGAGAATTGCTCCAATAGGGATAGTAATAATCCACCCTGAAAAAATTTGACCAACTTTTCCCCAAGATAAACTTTTCGATGAATTGACTAAACCCACTCCTATAACAGCTCCTATCAATGTATGTGTTGTCGAAACAGGAAAACCGTAGCCTGAACTTAAAATTACAACAAAAGCCGTTGCTAAATTTGCAGCAAAAGCTGATGAGGGTGTAATTTTTGTTATTCCTTTGCCTACCGTTCCAATAACCCTGTAACCAAACGTAATTAAGCCTATCACTATCCCAACAGACCCAAGTAGCAATACTCCTGTGGTGACAGCTGTCTGAGAATCAACCGAGCTGTTATAGGAAACAGTATTTATAACAGCAGCCAAAGGGCCAACGGCATTCGCAACGTCGTTAGAACCATGCGCAAATGCGATAGAACAAGCAGTAAAAATTACCAGCATGCCAAAAAAAGACTCGATGCTCATTTTTTCATCTTTACCCGGCTTATTTGATCTTAAAAGTAAAATACCGGCAAAAACAATTACTAGACCAACCAAACTTGAGTAAATAATTGATTCATAAAAACTAAAATCTAAACCAACGTGCTTTAGTCCTTTTGTGAATGTGAGCATTGCAATTACAAAGCCCATAAAAAATAGATAAATAGGACTAAATTTCATGGTATTCGAAAAGGGATCTCTGCTGTCAAGAATAAGAAACCTTATGCTTTTGAATAGAACAAAGGCAACCAATGCTGAGAAAACAGGAGATAAAATCCAGGTAGTGCCAATTTCTGAAACTCTTTGCCAGTTAACTGCATCAAATGAAAGGCCAACTACGGTAAATCCAATGATGGCTCCAATGATTGAGTGAGTGGTTGACACCGGCCAACCTAAAGCCGATGCTACGAATAACCAAATTCCCGCCGACAAAAGTGCAGACATCATTCCAAAAACTAAAACATCTGAATTATTGGTAAATTGATCCGATTCAATAATTCCTTTTCTTATGGTATCGGTGACTTCTCCGCCAGCTAGAAATGCACCCGCAAATTCAAAAATGCAAGCAATCAACAGTGCGGTTTTTAAAGAAATAGCTCCTGATCCAACCGATGTGCCAAAAGCATTTGCAACGTCATTCGCTCCAATTCCCCATGCCATGATGAAGCCAAAAACACAGGCCAAGATAATAATTTCTGTTTCTATTCCAACGAATGCCATTGAATTAATGAATTAAGCAAACACAATATACGAAATAAAGACTTTAGTTAAACTTTTTAAGATGATTTAATAAAATTTCACATAATCTTCTTTAAATAGTTCAAAAATAGAAAAATGTTTGAATACGATATTGCAGAATATTCTCAGATCAATCCAGATCTTTACCGTAGAGAATTGAGGAGATTACAAGCAGAGTTTCTTAAGTTACAAAAATGGATTATTGAAGAAAAAAAGAAAATAGCAATAGTCTTTGAAGGAAGAGATACGGCAGGTAAAACTGGAAGCATCTCTGTTTTAAGTAAATATCTGATTCCAGAACACGTAAGGCTAGTAAAACTGGGTATACCAACGAAATGGGAATCAACTCATTGGTTCTCGAGATATCAGAAACACATGCCCGAAACCGGTGAAATAGTTTTTTTTGATAGATCTTGGTACACGAGAGCTCTCACAGAAATAACTATGAATTATTGTTCACAAAGACAGTACAAAAATTTTATGAAAAGAGTAATTCCATGGGAGAAGGAGCTTTTGGACAATGGAACAGAAATTGTGAAGATATATCTATCGGTTGAAAAAAATATACAAAAGAAAAGGTTCGAGAAGAGAAGAAATAGCCCTCTAATTTTTTGGAAGTTCAGTGAGAATGATTTGAAGGTTGCTGACAGATGGGATGCGTTTACTTTTTACAAAGATCAAATGTTTACAAGCACCTCTCATCAAGAGTCGCCTTGGGTGATCATTAACGCTAATACGAAAATGGTTGCAGCACTAAACTCTCTTAGATATATACTGGAAAAGTTTGATTACCCAGAAAAAAATATACCAAAACCAAAGGTCTGGTCTGAGGGAATGAATATCTATAATCTTAAAATCAACGGTGTGCTTTTTGAAAACTTATCCTACGATCAATTTAAGGTTTTGAATTCATTCGCTGATGAATCCTAAAAAAATAGATCAAATTGGGTGCATAGACATTGGTTCAAATGCAATCAAATACAAACAATTTAGAATTATTGCTGGTGACAATCAAAATTATTCAAAAGAATTAGAGACTTACAAAAGAATTCCTATCCGATTAGGCACCGATGCTTTTAGAAAAGGAAAAATCAGAAAAAAAACCATTAATAAGTTAACTGAATCTTTGGATGAATTAGTCTCTAACTTGGATTCAAAGAAAATTAACTTAATTGGTGGTTTTGCTACCTCTGCAATGCGATCAGCATCAAACGGAAGTGAAGTTTGTCAGCATCTAAATGCCAAACTAAACCTAAACATTCATCTTCTTTCGGGCGATCAAGAAGCTCAGCTTTTGAATGATTTATCCAATTCATTCCCAGCGGATGGTAGTTACTTATTTGTTGATGTGGGAGGAGGCAGCACGGAGTTATTCTATAAAAACTCTTCAAATGTTATGTTCAAGTCACTAAACCTGGGCGCTGTCAGAATTTATTTAGAAAAAGATCATTTATCCGAGTGGCAAGATCTTGAAGCTTTTTTAGCCTCTCTTGGTCACATTAAGAATATTGTTGGTGTTGGGGGTAACGTGAGATCCCTAATTTCCATTATTAACGACGATATAAATAATTCAGTATCTAAAAAATCATTGAATGCATGTTTGCTTTCATTGGTTAAATTAAGCAAAAAAGAAAAGATTGAGAACTATAACTTTTCATCGGATAGAGCAGACATAATTGAATCAGCTGGAAAAATTTTTTTAAGGATTATGGATATTTTGGATAAGGCTAGCCTCAGAGCTGCGCCGTGGAGTATCTGTGATGCTCTTGTTCAGAAATATGTGAATGAAAACTACGCTAATTCAGGAGTTAATGATTTTTCTTCCTCTGAGGATGCATAATTTACGGAAATCCAAAATCTACTTCCGTTAGGTTTGTTGGGTTTCATGCCAACTTCATAACCCATTAATCTGGCTAAATGCTTTGAGATAGCTAAGCCAAGTCCTGTTCCTCCAGAATGCTTTGCCCTTCCCTTATCAACCCTAAAAAATCTCTCAAATACCCTATCTCTGTATTTTTTTGGGATACCTTTACCTTGATCTATCACGCTTAAAGTAGTCAAAAAGTCATCTTCTAGATCATTTTTTATAAGAATTTCAGAATTTGATGGAGAGTGTTTGAGAGCATTGGTAACGAAGTTACTTAGAATGATTGAAAATGCAGACGCATCAACAACAATATCGATATCTTCTTCCAATTGAACGTTTAATGAAATGTTTCTTAATCTAGCTTGGTCCTGATGAGCTTTAACTGTTTGGTTAATCAATTTATCCAATTTATGATTTTCCATGTTCAAGTCATATTCTCCTGCTTCAATAGAACTGAGTTTCAAAAGTTCTGATACGGTTTCAGTCATGTTTTCCGATTGAGTCAAAATTGCTTCAGTAAAACCAATTGCATTTGGATCATCAATAAATTTACCGTGTATTAAAGTTTCAGCATTTGCTCTTATCACGGATATTGGAGTCCTTAATTCATGGGAGACATTTCCTATGAAGTCTTCTTTCATTTTTTCTAGTTGTCGGAGCTTAGAAATATCGTTAAACACAACCAGCATTTCATCTTTGGTCTTATCTCTTCTAGCTGATATTAAATAGGATGAGTTGATTGATTTAGGGCCGTTGATTTCTATTGCTAATTCATTTTTTTCCCAAGCTTTCTTTAGAAATTTTTTAAGCGCAGGGTAACTGATATTGTTAAAAAATTTAGTGCCGACCTCTAGCTCAGGCCAAAAATCATCTTTTATAGTTCTGTTATAAAACAACACTTCATTGGATTTATTGAGGAGTAAAACCCCTTGCCCCATTTTTTCTAACACAGAACTAAATTGTCTTCGTTGTTTAGCTAGAATTTGAAGGTCTTTCTTCAAGTCCTGTTGCGCAGACTCAACAGTGTAAGGTTCACTTCCATGCCCAGCATTAGAACGGGGATTTCCTGAGTCATCGTTAATTGAATCTTCAGCGTCGCTAATAAATTCTTTCAGATAACCGAGAATGATGTTTGAGGAAAAGTAACTAACAAAAATTGCAAAAATAAATCCAACGAGAACGGCCAGTAACACTATGTACCTTACTTGAGCAAGAGCCCTGTTAATTTCTGACAATGGAGAAGCAATTCTCACAAAACCGTTTTCTCCATTAAATGGAATTCTTACCGCTAAATACCTCATATCGGTATTCAGGGTGTTTGAAAATCTTTGCGATAGTCCAGATTCATTATTCTTTGCCAACATGATCTCAGGTCTATTTGAATGATTTTCAACAGCATCAAGATCTAGTTTCAAAACGTCAGAGTCGCCGTATACAGTTCCATCCTCAGAGATAATGGTAACTCTGAGGCCGGACGCCTCTCCCAAATCATCAGCTAAAATATCAGCATTAGTAACGTTCAATCCAGCATCGATAAAAAGTTTTTGGGCAATTTTTGCATGATTTTCAAGATTTGAATTGACATCATCATTCAGATATCCGGTTAACTGATATTGAATAAAGAGTCCTCCTCCGCCGGTCGCTAGAGCCAGCAAACTAAAAGTAATGAGAAAAATTTTAGCTCTTACGGACATGAAGGAAAATCATTTTAAGATGGAGAATTAAAGCGATACCCAACGCCTCTTACGGTTTCGATGTTGCTGCCAACATGTTTTAATTTTGATCTAAGTCTTTTCACGTGAGTATCGACAGTTCTAGTAGTTACTTCAGAGTTATATCCCCAAACTTCATCCAAAAGCGCATCTCGAGTCTGCACTCTACCCATCCTTTCAGTTAAATACTGAAGTAATGCAAACTCCTTGGCCGTTAATGAAATTTCTTTGTCATCAAGTTTGACTCTGTGGGCTGCGAGATCAATTTCCAGAGAGTCAAAAGTTATCAAATCTTCATCAGCATCTGACTTATTATCTGTTCTTTTAAGCATTGCTGATACTCTCAACATGAACTCTCTTATACTGAAAGGTTTAACAATGTAGTCATCTGCCCCAAGCTCAAAGCCAACTATACGGTCGACTTCTTCTCCTTTAGCGGTAACCATCATGATAGGTATTTTTTTTGTTTTTTTGGAAGACCTTAATTCTCTGCATATTTCCAGACCTGACATGTCCGGCAACATTAAATCAAGCAAAATCAAATCAGGTTTTTTCTTTTCAATGGCTTTCAGGGCATCTTTACCATTGAAGACTGAAGCAACTTCATAACCTTCCGAATCTAAATTAAATGAAATTGTTTCATTTAAATCTGGTTCGTCTTCGACAAGCAGGACGTGTTTACTCATTATTGGATTATCCTATTTTTTAAAGAGTTATTGAATAAAAAAAATTTCATATTCTGATCAAAGTATTTATAAAATCCTTTGTAACTTGATCCCAGGAAAATTGGTTTGCAAAAGAAACACAATCTTCAGAGTTAATTTTTTCAGCTTTCTCAACTGCTGCTTTTAAATCCTCAGCGTAAAAACCATTTTTACCTTGAGAGATAACATCAATCGGGCCGGTTACCGGATAACCTGCAACTGGTGTACCGCATGCATTAGCTTCCAACATTACCAATCCAAAAGTATCAGTTAATGAAGGAAATACCATCACTCTCGCCTTGCTGTAAATTTCAGCTAACTCTTTTCCGTATTTGTAACCCAAAAAATTAATAGAAGGATATTTTTTTTTATATTCTTTAAATTGCGGACCCTCACCTACGACAAACTTTGGAAATTCAAGATCAAGCTCAAAAAAAGCTTCTAAATTTTTTTCCTTCGATACTCTACCCACGTATAAATAATAAGATTTTTCATTGCTCTCTAGCATTGGCATAAACACATTTTGATCGACAGCTCTTTTCCATAATTTCAAATTTTTAAGTCCAATTTGTTCTAACTCTTTTTTATGAGATGGAGTATTGACGAGAGTTTTTTGAGCTCCAGAGTGAAACCATTTAAGAAATTCATTGGTAATAGAAGTTGGTAGTCCCATTAAGTCTTTCAAATAATCAGGAAATTTTGTATGTACAGCAGTTGTGAAAGGTATTTTTTTTCTTACCAAATAATTTCTCAAATAAATACCGATAGGTCCTTCTGTGGATATATGAATTGCATCAGGTTTAAAAGATTTCAAAATTGATTTGGCATTGAATACATCAAGGGATGCCCTTATCTCAGGATAAACAGGAATAGGGAACGACTTGAATTGACTAGGTTCAATTATTTTTACTTCGTGATCCTCCGAAAGATTAGCAACCAACGAGGTAAGAGTTGTCACAACACCATTAACTTGGGGGGTCCAAGCATCTGTGGCTATTAGGATTTTCATGCTGCTTTTTCAGCAGTTTGTATTCTTTTTAAGTTAATGGTGAGATTTTCTTTCGAGTGATCAATTAGTGAGATGTTCCCGTTATGGTCCTCAACGAGTGCAGTGCACGATTCAACCCAATCTCCACAATTATGATAGGTAATCCCCTCATAATCTTCTATTGCTGCATGATGAATGTGACCGCAAATGACTCCATCATATGATTTTTTCTTACAGACGTTGACAAGCGTCTTCTCGTATTTACTAATGAAATTGACTGCATTTTTAACTTTGTACTTAATGTAAGCTGAAAAAGACCAATAATTTTTTACTCCAAAAATTCTTCTGACAAAATTAATTACGGTATTCATAGATATTAAAAATTCATAAACCCAACTGCCAAAAACAGAGACCCATTTACTGTGCCTTGTCACCAAATCAAACTCATCTCCATGCACAACCAAAATTTTTCTTCCATTATTTGTGGTGTGTTCGACCTTATCGACCATTTTTATGTTACCTAAATTCAAAGGACTAAAAGACCGTAAAAATTCATCGTGATTTCCAGTGATGTAAAAGACTTCTGTTCCGTTTTTTGCAAACGATAAAAACTTTCTGATGACGTTGGTGTGTTCTTGGGGCCAGTAAATTCTTTGCTCTAACTTCCAGCCATCGATAATGTCACCCACTAAATAAAGTTTGTCACAAGTGTGTTTGTAAAGAAAATCCAACAGTCTTTCGGATTGGCAACCTTTGGTGCCTAGGTGAATATCCGACAAAAAGATAGATTTAAAATGTTTTGCAGTGGGTTCCATATTGGTTATGGATCAGTAGAATACTAGCCAAAATTTTCTTATTCAATAGAATTATTCAATTATCACAATAAAGCTATATATTTATCACATCATGGTCACATTAAAGCGTAATTTTATTCTAATGGTTTCCTTTTTTGTCACCCCGCTGGTAATGACCTATCCTGATTTCAATGATTTTTTTTCCAGAAGCATCATTGGAGGAACCACTGAGTATGAAGTGATCAGTGACAATCATGTGCGAAGTTATACCAATTCAGGCAATAGTGTATTCGTGACTACTGATACTTTTGATGTCCTAGATAAAAATACAGCTTCGTGGCAATGGAAAGTGTTAATTCCGCTTGAGGCTAACGAGCGTTTGAGAAGAAATCATGACTTTGCAGCTAGAATCATTTTTTGTAAATCAGACGGAATACTTCCTACACAAAAAAGATGTCTTAATTATGTTTGGACAGATTCAGTTGAAAAAGGAACGGTATGGGTTAATCCCTGGAACTCAAAACAGATCAATATTGCACTTAGAGATAGTCAAGATGGGGTCGATACTTGGAAAGAAGAAAAGATTAACCTTGTAGAAGATTTTAAAAAATACTTAAACATCGATATTAAAAAGATCTGGGGTTGGGGAGTCATCACGGATGCAGATAACACAAGACAAATTGCTTCTGCCGAATACAAGGACTTTAATTTTCAATAAATCCTTTCTTTGGACTCCAAGACCAACATAAATTGCACAACAGTTTAGAATCATTTTCCTTTGACTCAAGACTCATGAGATCACAAGTTCTTAAATAAATATCTCTATGTGTAAGATGACTTACTACATCGCTTAATCCAGGATTATGCCCGACGACTAGAACAGACTCTTCACCTAATTTTCTTTGAAGGAAATCCTCTAAATGTTCTGCAGATGCATGATATAGATCATCCAAAAAAGTTACCTTTTCAAAATCATAAATCCCTTCTAAACCAACCGAACAAGTAATCTCAGTTCTAACCGAAGAGCTCGAATAAACCTTATCAAAGGAAATTTTTTTAGACTTTAAAAACGCGTTAAGCATTTCAGAATTTTTTAAACCTCTTTCCGATAAAGGTCTTTTGAAATCATCTAAATGAAGGTCATCCCAAGAAGATTTGGCATGACGCAAAAAATATAATTTCAAATTAAGGTTCGAGGACTACTTTGTTCTCAAGTGTTCCTACGTTTTCTAGTTCAATTCTAACTACATCATTAGGTACTAAATACTTTCCTAAAACAACGCCTACCCCACTGGAAGTTCCTGTAGCAATAATATCTCCTGGCTCTAAAGTGAAAGCCTTGGTGATGTGTTCAATTAAATCAAAGCAATCAAAAATTAATTGATCGGTGCATGAATCTTGTCTTAATTCATCGTTGACATAAGTTTTAATTTTTAAATTATGAATGTCAGATATTTCATCCATGGTTACGATGTAAGGTCCGATCGGACAATGGGTATCAAAACTTTTACCCATGGTAAAAGTTGGTGATGCAATTTGCCAATCTCTTACGCTGACGTCATTGCAAATGGTAACTCCTGCAATTACATCTAACGCATCTTCCTTACTAACGTGTCGACATTTTTTACCAATCACGAAGGCCATTTCTCCTTCGTAATCAACCGCATCGGAGACTTTTGGTTTATGAATTTCACCTTGATGCCCCAAAACTGAAGTCGATTGCTTTGTGAATATCATTGGAACCTTAGGCAAGTCCATGCCTGTCTCTTTTGCATGATCTTTATAGTTCAATCCTACTGCCAAAACTTTTCCTGGTCGCTCAATAACAGGGAGAAATTCAATTTCAGATAACGGAATTACTTCTGGATTTGAGTTAATAAATTTTGATACTTTTGGAGAGAGATCGTCTATTTGTTCAATAAACTCCATCATAGACATGGAATATTTATCTGAGATTGATTTGAATGAACAAACCCCATCGTCTAATAATGCTCCTATGTTTTTCTCACCTTTGTATAAAAAATTTACTAACTTCATTTTTCGCTCCTTCGAAAATTCTTTTATTTTGGTTGCATTCTTATGCCGCCATCAAGCCTGATTGTTTCTCCATTTAGGTAAGGATTTTCAATTATTTGCATGGCCAGTAATGCATATTCCTCAGGATTCCCTAATCTCTTTGGAAATTGAGTCATCTCGATCAAAGGTCTTCTTACTTCATCGGGAGCCATAGCCATCATGGGTGTATCAAAAATACCCGGTGCAATTGTATTTATCCTTATGCCCATTCTTCCTAAATCACGAGCAATGGGGAGAGTCATCCCTACCACTCCAGCTTTACTTGCACTGTATGCTGCCTGACCAATCTGACCATCGTATGCTGCAACAGAAGCAGTATTGATTATTACACCACATTCGTTATCTTTTTCTGGTTCATTTTTGCCCATCTCAACTGCGGCAAGTCTTAGAACATTAAAAGTACCCACGAGATTCACATCCAGCACTATTTTAAAATAATCCAAAGGATGTGCTCCATCCTTACCTACAGTTTTACTAGCGCTTCCAATACCTGCACAATTCAAAACAATATCTATCTTTCCAAACTTATCCATTGTTTTGTTGATAGCTTCTTGAACGCTAGCTTCTTCAGCTACGTTTGCAACAGCATAATCAGTTTCACCATCTAATTCTGAGCATGCTTTCTTGGCATTATCTTCGTTAAGATCCATAACCATTATTTTTGCGCCCGCAGCAATTAGCTTTTGAGCTGATGCAAATCCTAGACCTGATGCCCCTCCGGTTATAAGGGCTACTTTATTTTTAATATCCATAATATTTCCTCTCTAGAAACATAAATTTAACATGCCAATAATTAAGCTCAATTCATTTTTAGAATTTTTTTGAACGCCTTTACTCATTTAAAACTATTCCTTAATATAAATCCTAGATTAAAAGTAGGGAGATTTTATGAAAACAGATTATGAATTTTTAAAAACCGATATAGATGGTCATATCTTGACTGTCACGATAAATAGACCTGAAAGGATGAATGCTTTGCATCCCCCTGCTCATGCAGAATTTGATGAAGTTTGGAATGAATTTGATAAAGACGAAAATCTTTGGGTTGGTATTGTCACTGGTGAAGGTGATCGTGCTTTTTCTGCAGGAAACGATCTTAAGTTTCAGGCTGAAGCTGGAGGTAAGATGGATATTAATATGGCTTCCTCAGGTTTTGCCGGTTTAACTTCTAGATTTAATTTAACCAAGCCTTTGATCGCTGCTGTAAACGGCGTATCGATGGGTGGCGGATTTGAAATAGCATTAGCTTGCGATTTGATTGTCGCATCCACTAATGCAAAATTTGCTTTACCTGAACCTAAAGTTGGTTTGGCAGCACTTGCTGGAGGCATGCAAAGACTTCCAAGACAAATCGGTATGAAAAATGCTTTGGGCATGATGCTTACTGGTAGACACGTATCTGCTGAAGAAGGCAAAAGCTTAGGCTTTGTTAATGAAGTTGTGGAACCAGAAAATTTATTAAGTGCAGCAAAAGCCTGGGCAAAACAAATTGAAGAATGTTCACCGATGTCTATTAGGGCGACTAAACAAGTTGCTTATGAAAATTTCAACGAACCTGATCTAGAAAAATCTATGAAAGCCCACTATTCTGCAGTCAAAGAATTGTTTGGTAGTGAAGATTTTATTGAAGGCCCTGTAGCATTTGCCGAAAAAAGACTTCCTAACTGGAAAGGTAAGTAAATGAGTGAGTTATTTGATTTAACAGGCAAAAAAGCCATTATTACCGGCTCCTCCAAAGGAATTGGGAAATCTATTGCCAAAGCCATGGCACTTCATGGTGCGGAAGTTGTTATATCCAGTAGAAAAGCTGATGTATGCCAGGAAACAGCTGATGAAATTAACGAAGCTTGCAAGGATGGTCCTGGAAAAGCGATTGTGATTCCGTGCAATATCTCTGATAAAGCTGCTTTAGAGATGTTAGTTGAAGAAACAAGAATCCAACTTGGTCAGATTGATATTTTGGTCTGCAATGCTGCAACCAATCCTTTCTTTGGCTCTATCAAAGATATCCCTGATGAAGCATTTGAGAAAATTATGAATAACAACATCAAAAGTAATCATAATTTATGTCAAATGGTGATCCCTGAGATGGTTGAAAGAGAAGACGGAAATATTATTATTGTTTCTTCTATAGGAGGCATGAGAGCAAGTCAGGTGATTGGAGCTTACAATGTCTCCAAAGCTGCAGACATAATGCTTGTTAAAAATTATGCATCTGAATTTGGTAAATTCAACGTGAGAACAAATTGCATTGCTCCTGGTTTAATCAGAACTGATTTTGCAAGAGCTTTATGGGAAAATCCTGAGATTTTAAAATCAGCTCTAACCGGCACACCACAAAATAGAATCGGTGAGCCTGATGAGCTTGGAGGAGCTGCTGTATTTCTTGCATCTGCAGCAGGTAGTTATGTAAATGGTCACACAATTGTCGTCGATGGAGGCACAACAGTTTAGTTATGAGTAATAAAGATTTAGTTTTATATGAAGATTTAAAAAATGGTGTTGGACTGGTTAAATTAAATAGACCGGAAAGATTAAATGCAATAACCCCTGCTCTCAGTGCAAGGCTTAAGGAGATCTTAGATCAAGCATGTGCGGATGATTCTATTAAAGTAATCGTCCTTACCGGAGAAGGGAGAGGATTTACAGCAGGTGCCGACATGGACGGTCTTGCTAGTACCTCTGAGGGAAAATCAGATTCCTCTGAACAATCTAAAGATGATGAGCCTTGGAAAGGATTCAGTTATGTGCGTAATTTAGATAAACCGGTTATAGCGGCTATTAATGGTCCTGCTGCCGGAGTTGGTTTTATCCTATCTCTTTACTGTGATATCAGATTTGCATCCGAGACCGCGGTGTTTTCAACAGCTTTCTCTAAAAGGGGTTTGATTGCTGAATGGGGAGTTGGCTGGATGCTTAGCAGGATAATTGGTTTATCTCATGCTAATGATCTTCTTTTCTCTGCAAGGAAATTTGATGGGAAAGAAGCTGAAAGAATCGGTCTCGTAAATAAAGCTATTCCAGCTGATTCATTCATGGATGAAGTCATTGCTTACGCAGAAGATCTAGCAAAGAATGTTTCGCCAAGATCTGTGAAAATTATGAAAGAGCAAATGTATGCATCTCTGGAAGAATCATTTGATGATCATATTCAAAAAGCATTTAAAAAGATGGTTGAAAGCTTCGGGTCTGATGATTTCAAAGAAGGAGTCAAACATTTCATAGAAAAAAGACCAGCGAATTTCACAGGTAAGTAAATTATGGCTGGCCAGTTGGATCTGATTGATCCTCAAAAAAGATTAGAGACATTTGAAAAGATTTCTTCTGAAGGACTCCTTGGAGTTAGTAAAGAGACGATTAGAGGAAATGAATATTACGTTTTTTCCGAATCTCCAGATAATCTCTTAGGATATTATCAACTGGGTTTAACTCATGGCGAATGGACTCACGTCGTTTTTGAAGATCAACAAATTCCTTATAGTGAAACTCTTTCAAGATCCTATCAGCTGGCAAACTCTCTTCAGAACATCTACGGTATTAAAAAAGGGGATAAAGTCGCCTTTTCGATGCGAAATTATCCTGAGTGGATGTTCGCATACATGGCGGTGACATCGATAGGTGCAGTTGCTGTTCCCTTAAATTCCTGGTGGCAAGGAGATGAACTTGAATACGGATTAAATAATAGCGAGTCAAAATTATTTATTGCTGATCAAGAGCGCTTAGAACGTCTTGGAGACAAGTGTCCTGAAATTAAAAGAATTTCGGTGAGATCTGAAAATCCAGATCACTCAGACATAGATTTTTATAAAGTCATCGAAAATCAGAATAAAACTCTTGATAATGAAGTTGCCGTCAGTCCTGACGATGATGCATCAATAATGTATACATCTGGTAGCACCGGGCATCCTAAAGGAGTTGTTTCATCGCATAGGTCGGTAATGTTTGCACCTTTTTATTGGATTGCTCTTCAAACTCTGTTGAAGGAGTCTTCAGATGAAGAAAATTTAGGAATTATGGGCGAAGGAGACCAAGCTGCTGTTCTTGTAAGCGTTCCTCTATTTCATGTGACAGGTTCTCATGCCATATTTTTATTATCGATTCCTGTTGGCAGAAAAACAGTTCTCATGCATAAGTGGGATCCAGAAGTTGCCTTGGACTTAATCGAAAGAGAGAAAATTTCTGATTTTACTGGCGTGCCAACAATGTCATATGAGCTTGTTGAAGCACAAAAAAAGAACCCGAGAGACATATCTTCTCTTAGAGGATTAAACGGTGGCGGTGCTGCTCGACCTCCTGAGCAAGTAAAAGAAATGAGAGAAAATTTTAAAGACACATCTCCTGGAATTGGTTACGGTCTCACGGAAACAAACGCCTTAGCAGCGAATAATGCCGGAGACTTATATTCAGAAAAACCTTCAAGCACAGGGTTTCCTTTACCAAAATTAATAGACCTAAAAATAGTTGATGACGATGGTAATGACCTCGGAACAGACGAAATTGGAGAAGTCTGTATCAGAGGTGCTTGTAACTTTAAAAATTATTGGAAAAATCAGGATGCCACTGATGAAGTTTTAGATGCTGAAGGTTGGTTTAGATCAGGAGATTTAGGCTTATTAGACAGCGATGGTTTTTTATATATAAAAGATAGAAAGAAAGATATTGTTATCAGGGGTGGTGAAAATATTGCTTGTCTCGAGGTTGAAGCCGCTATAACTGAACACCCTTCTGTTCTAGAAGCTTCTGTCTTTGGAATTCCTGATGAAAGACTTGGTGAAAAACTAGCAACTGTTGTATCGTGTAGAGAAGATCAAATGATTGATGAAGTCGAATTATCAGGCTTTTTAGCATCCAAACTCGCTAAATTTAAAATTCCGGAATTTATGAAATTTCAAACAGAAAAACTTCCAAGAATTGCTTCTGGAAAAATTGCAAAAAAACAGCTTAGGGAAGAAGCAGTTACTTCTATAGGAAAATAATATGAATATTGAAAATAAAGTTGTAGTCGTTACAGGAGCTGCTAGCGGAATTGGAAGAGCTCTTGCTCAGGCTTTTAAAAACGCTCGAGCAGATAAAGTTTACATAGCAGATCTCAATGAAGAAGGATTAGCAGAAACAGCCGATTTAATGGATGGTATAGCAATAAAAACTGATGTCTCAAAAGAATCAGAAATTAGGAGCTTGATTGAAGAAGTTAATAAAGAAAACGACATAGATATATTTTGTTCAAATGCTGGAATTGGAGGAGAATTTGGCCTCCTCGATACCACTGCGCAAGGTTGGCAAACTATTTGGGATATCAATGTTATGTCTCATATTCACGCAGCTAAATATTGTTTACCTAACATGCTGAAACGTGAATCCGGTTACTTCATGAATACCGCATCAGCAGCTGGACTTTTGACTCAAATCGGAGCCGCACCCTACTCAGTCACTAAAGCAGCCGCTGTTTCTTTTGCTGAATGGCTGAAGATTACATACGGTTCGAATGGTATTGGCGTTACCTGCTTGTGCCCTCAAGCGGTTAGAACTGCAATGACTGCTAATGGGCCTGGTGTTGCGGGTGTTGATGGAATGATTGAACCTGAAGAATGTGCCGCCGAAGTTTTGGATGCCATAGTCAATGAAAGATTTTTAGCAGCTCCGCATAAAGAGGTTCTTGAGTATGTATCCAGAAAAGGGAATGATCGAGACAGATGGATTTCAGGCATGCAACGATTACAAACACAGTTTACTGATTTCATAGAATCGGCTGATCCTAATAAAGACAGTCATTGACGACCACATAGTTCATAGATACATACATCTCAGAATTTCCCCAGATTCTGCAAAATTTGACTCCGTCTACTCTCACCTCTTTTTCTATTAATTCGACAGAAAACTTATCGATAATTTCTCCTTCAGGAAAGGAAAATATATTTATTCGTGCGCCAATTTCCATAGAAGTTACATCCAAAGTGACGGAATAATCAATTTTATATTCATCTTTCTCTCTGTTAACGTAAAAAGAATCACCCTCCCAACTGATTTCATTTGATGTCTGATTTTCAGAGCACGAAATTAAAAAAGCTAAAAAGATATAGAATAAATACGTGCCTTTGACATAAGATTTAAACATGTTTACTGATGAGCCTTTCATAATATTTGGATCCGATCACTTGATAGCTCTGGGTTTGATTTTTATTTCCATAATCATTATTCCCTATTTAGTCCTAACCTTGAAAGAAAAAACTCAAAATGTAATTTCCACCTCGTTGGCATTCTTGATTCTACTTAATGAATTTTCTAAACCAATATATTACCCTGCCCTTTATCCTGATTATTTCTCCATATTAAAGATTTTGCCTCTTCATTTTTGTCACTTATCAGCAATCTGTGCAGCCATTTTTTTACTCTCTAGAAAGAAGATTTTTTTTGAAATATCTTTTTTTTGGGGAATTGCGGGCGGATTGATTGCTAATACACAGCCAGATATCAGATTTGCCTTTCCTGATCCAAATTTCATTCTCTTTTTCTTTGGTCATGGATTAATGTGGTTAGGAATATTCTTTTCCTTAATTGTCTACAAGGTAAGACCCTATTTTAAAACTTTCATAAAGATTTTCTTAATTACTGTCTTCTTATCTCCAGTTGTCTACTCTATTAATAGTTTTATAAATTATTTTGCTGAGGGTAACCCTGCAAATTATTGGTACCTAATGGCAAGACCTGATGGTGCATCAATTGCTGATTTTCTGCCTGATCCACCAGCTCAAATTCCAATTTTTGTTCTTCTTGCGTTCATAATTTTTGCATTGATATATACTCCTTTTGCAGTCTGGGATAAATTAAAGAAATGAACTTAGAGAAAAATGCTCCTTATTTAGCGATGGCTCTGATCGCCATTACTTTAATTTTTAGTCAAATAGGATTATTCGATGAAAAATACAATCTGGACCTTAATTTACTGATTCAGGAGTCAGAAAATGATACCTTTCTAGAGTTAAATGAATATTCGCTATCCAAGACCCCACGACTACAATTATCTGTCAGAAATTCATCAGAGAGCAATCAATCAGAGGATTTAACGATTTTTGTGGATATTTATCGAGCAAAGAGCGGTCAAAGTGACGCAGAAAAATGGAAAACTTTTGATTGCCCGCCTAATCCCGATGGGTGTTTAGTATATTTTTCGGATACGTCTTTTCCATCAGGAAGTGATCACATGACCTATTTCGCAAAAGCATCATTAAGCAATTCCGGTGAAAAAAAGTTCACATCCAATAAGATTAAAGCGATATTTAAAAAATAAACATTGTGTTTAAAATATGCTACATATTTCTTATTTCATTTCTAATTATAAGTTGTTCGGAGGAAAGTGAGATGTCAAATCCATTCTATGAAGATTATAAAAACGAGTTTCAAGTACCTAATTTCAAATCAATAAAAATAGATCATTACTTACCTGCATTTGAGGAAGGCATTAGAGCGCATGAAAAAGAGATAATTACTATTTCAAAGAACAATGAAAATCCATCGTTCGAAAACACGATCGCTGAACTTGAGAGATCTGGAGAGTTATTAACCAAAGTTACAGCTGTTTTCTATAATTTATTATCTGCAGATACTAACGATGACTTAGATAAACTATCGGAAAAGATTGGTCCTAAGCTTTCTGCACATAGAGATTCGTTATTCCTGAATGAGAAAATATTCAAAAGACTTAAAGCTATTAAAACTAATGAGTACTCTTCTTTAAGTTCGGAACAACAAAGATTAACCGATGAGATGATAAGAAACTTTGAGATGAATGGTGCAAACCTTTCTGAACAGAGCAAAGAAAGATTTATTGAAATCAATAAAAAACTCACTGAGCTCTCTATAAAATTTGATCAAAATGTTTTAAAAGATACAAACAATTCTGAGTTGTACATAAGCGATGAAAAAGAATTAGGCGGCCTTTCAGAGGAAATTAAAGACCAAGCTAAACGTTTAGCAAAAAATAAAGGTTATTCATCCGGTTGGGTTTTCAATCCCACAAGAATTAGCATGTATCCGTTCTTAACAAGTTCTACAAATAGGGACTTACGTGAGCAACTTTATAAAATGTATATAAACAGAGGAAAAAATCCTAATGAATTCAATAACGAGGAAATCGTCAGGGAAATGGCTAATTTAAGGTTAGAAAAAGCTCAACTAATGGGTTTTACAAACCACGCCGAGCTTTCTTTACAGAAAACCATGGCGAAATCTTCAAACGGAGTTAACGCTCTTCTCAATCAAGTATGGGAGCCTGCAAAAGCAATGGCTCAAGAAGAAATAAAGGATATGCAAGACCTTATTCAAGAGGAAGGTAATAATTTTGCTCTTCAAGCTTGGGATTGGATGCATTATTCTGAAAAAGTTAGAAAAAGAAAATACGACTTTGATTCAGCGGAGGTTCAACCGTATCTTGAAATGGATGCAATCAGGGATTCTGCCTTTGAGCTTGCTAATAGGCTATTTGGAATAAAATTTATTCAAAAAAATGATATTCCTAAATATCATCCCGACGTAGATACCTTTGAGGTACTAGATAAAAATGGAGATCATTTAGGAGTTTTTCTAACCGATTATTTTGCCAGACCATCTAAGCAAGGTGGTGCTTGGATGAACACTTTTAGAGATCAAAGCAATTTCGATGGAAGAGTTAGACCTATTGTGTTGAATGTTTGTAATTTTGCAAAACCCAATGATGGTGAAAAAGCATTTCTAACTTTTGAGCATGCCGAGACTCTGTTTCATGAATTCGGTCACGCCTTACATGGATTACTTTCGGATGTGGATTACCCTTATCTATCAGGAACAAGTGTCACGAGAGATTATGTCGAATTTCCCTCTCAATTAATGGAAAATTGGATAAGACATTCTGATTTTTTAGCCGAATTTGCAAAGCATTTTGAGACCGGCAAGCCTATTCCAAAAAGATTGTTAGAAAAAATGTCATCTGCTGGTACTTTTAATCAAGGATTTGCTACCACTGAATACATGATAGCTTCAATGTTGGATCTTGCTTGGCATACAATTGAATCGCCAGTAGAGAACACAGAAGAATTTGAGCAAACTCTTTTCAAAGAAATTGGAAAGCCAGTCGAAATAGATAGTAGGTATGGAAGCACCTATTTCGGTCATATTTTTGCTGGAGGTTATGCTGCGGGTTACTACAGTTATATGTGGTCTGAAGTTCTTGATTCTCATGCTTTTGAGATATTTGATAAAGAAGGATTATATGACAGTGAATATGCTGAAAAACTAGAAGATTTTGTTTATAGTTCAGGTAACTCAGTTGATTTGATGAATCAATATAAAAAATTTAGAGGTGAGGAGCCAAACGTGAGTTCTTTGCTGAGAAAACGCGGTTTAAATTAAAAATTAGGGGATAAAAATGGAGAACTTATATTGGAAATTTCATGGAATATTTGAGGATATTTATTATTACGTAACTGCCCTCCCTCGCTTTATTCTTTATTGGGGTGAAAAATCCCCACTTAACCTTTACACGTTTGTTAAATGGAACATTAAAAAGTATCCAAACGAAAACGCATTTCTATTCAAAGAAGAAGTTCTTACTTGGAAACAAGCTTCAGACAAGATCGATAGTTACTCTGGAGTGATTAGATCTCTGGGCTTAAACAAAGGAGATTCTTTTGCTCTATTAATGGATAACCGAATCGAGTATCTTTTATTGATTTTGGCTGCTGTTAAGTCAGGAACTATAGCTGCATTAATAAATACGACTGTCAGAGGTGAAGGTTTAAGACACGTTTTGAACGTGGCAAATGCTAAAGCTATATTCATCGGTGCTTCGCACCTTGATAAATTTAATTCTTCTCTCACAGATGAAGAAAAGGGAAATTTAATTATTGTGGGAATAGATGATCAAGAGAAAGTTCCATCAGATATCCAAGATTTAGAAAGCATAGAAAAAAATTCGACTCCTTGCGATGAAGTAACTACGACATTCAAAGAAGCATGTATGTATATGTATACATCTGGAACAACAGGCTTACCGAAAGCAGCCCTGATCACAAACGAGAGAGCTGTTCGAATGACTTATTTTGGTCAATTTTTAGGTTTTAATTTTAAACAGAGAGATGTTCTCTACAATACCCTACCGCTCTATCATGCAACCGGTCTTCTTTATTGTTGGGCAGCTTCTTTAAGGGCTGGCAATGCAATTGTGATTAAAGAAAAATTTTCAGCCTCTGATTTTTGGTCAGACATACAAAAATACGAAGCTACAATCTTTCCATATGTCGGAGAACTTTGTAGATATCTTTTGAACTCTAAAGAAGTTCCTGAGGAGAAAGGTCATAAAATAAGAAGAATTTCTGGAAACGGTCTAAGACCGGATATTTGGGAAAAATTCCAAGAAAGATTTCAGATTCCTGAAATAAGGGAAATTTATGGTGCTACGGAAGGCGTGACTGGCTTTATAAACAGAGCTGGTAGGCCTGGCATGATCGGTAGGCATAGATCAGCTGATAAGATCGTTAAATGTGATTTAGAAAGCGGTGAATTAATAAGAAATGAAGAAGGTCGTTGTGAAAAGGTTAACGTTGGTGAAACTGGTCTTTATATTAGTGAAATTTCAAAATTAGCTTCTTTTGACGGTTACCTAGATTCGCAAGCTTCTCAAAAGAAAATTCTGACAGATTGCTTTAAGGATGGAGACAGATATTTTAACAGTGGAGATCTGTTGACCCTTCATGAAAACAATTGGTTGTCTTTTGCCGATAGAGTTGGCGATACATTTAGATGGAAAGGAGAGAATGTTTCAACCATGGAAGTAGCAGCAATAGTTAATAAAGCTGAAGGTGTTCTTGATGCTAATGTTTACGGAGTTCAAGTTGATAATACCGAAGGACGAGCTGGCATGGCCCAGATGAATGTAAGCGAAAGCTTTAATCTAACATCGTTTGCTGACCACATAGAAAAAAATCTTAACGGTTTTCAGAAACCCTACTTTTTACGCTTAACAAAGGAAATGCAAACAACTGGTACCTTTAAGCATCAAAAAGAAGACTTAAAAAAATTAGGTTTTGATCCATCTAAATCTCAAGATCCAGTGTATTTTTTAAATGGCGATAAATACGAAGAAATTAACGAAGAGTTATACAAAAGCATCCAATCGGGTAATGTAAGATTTTAATGTTAAAAACCCTTTTGAAATTTTTTAACAGATCGACTATCGCAGCTCCAGTGCGTAATCGCAATATGATGGGTTTTGCAGATAAACAGGCTTTTCTTGATCAAAGACTAAAAGCTGAAGAAACAAGAGCTAAAGAAAATCGTCCTCATGAAGTTTTATATTTTCATAAAGTAGATGACCCCTACTCGTATTTAACTGCATCTTATGCAGGAGAAATAAGCAAAAGATTTAACGTAGAAGTTACCCCAATATTAGTTGGCGATGATGTCTCTGAGACTGTTCATGAACCCAGCATGTATGAAGTTCATTGTTTAAATGATGCAAAAAGAATTGGACCGTATTACGACGTGCATTATCACAAAGATACTTATCCAAATAATGAACTCGTTCAACAAGCTAATTCTGTCCTAATCAAAAGCGACAAAAAAGAATTCATCCATAATGCCCTAGAAATTGCCAAGGCTATATGGGGAGATAAAAATGAAATGTCCAACGAACTATCAAACAATGAATTATCGGATATAGAGATTCAAAAAGCTCTTAAAGAAGGAAACACGGTACGAGATAAAGTCGGCTATTATTTTGGCTCAGCCTTTCATTACGAGGGAGAAAATTATTGGGGCCTCGATAGGCTCAATCATCTAGAAGATAGGCTGATAGATCTTAAATTAAATAAAGAAAATTTTAACGACTACATCATTTCACCTGCATTAACTGCCCCTGCTGAGATTACTTCAGAAAAAAAATTGAATTTACATTTTTTTCCTTCTTTGAATAGTCCTTACACGTATGTGAGCATTAATAGAACAAGAGATTTTGCAGCTAAATATAATTTAAATCTCATTACGCGCCCTGTCCTTCCTATGCTGATGAGAGAAATGTATATTCCTTTATATAAAGCCAAATACATAATTTCTGATGCGGCTAGAGAAGGAAGAAGGTACGAGCAAGAGATTGATAAAATTTATTCGCCTCTAGGTCAACCAGCGAGAAGAGCTTATTCTCTCTTTCCGGTTATTGATTCTTTAGGAAAAGGTTTTGAATACATAGCTCTATTGATGGATGCTTCTTTTAATCAAGGAATTAACATAGGTGAGATTGATAAATTGAAAGCTATAGCTGAAAAGTTAAATATCAACTGGGATCAGTTGGAGCCTCATCTTGATACAGAAGAATGGAAAAAAGTGTTATCGGATAATCTTAAAGATATGTATTCAGGTAACTGCTGGGGAGTGCCAAGTTATAAATTAACCAATGAAGATGGCTCAAATCCTTTTTATGTATGGGGTCAAGATAGAATCTGGCTTCTAAAAGAAGAAGCCTACATGCGTCTTTCATAAATTCGTGCCTACAGAAAAGAAAAAATCCAAAAAAAATCCAGTCGCAAAAAATCTCTATAAATTTAATAAACCAAAGGTTTTTAAAGATAAAAGTAAATACAATAGAAAAAAAACTATCAAGGAAGATGAATCTACACAATGACATTTTAGAAAGCATAGGAAATACTCCTATGGTTAAAGTCAATAATATTGATACTGGAAAATGTGACCTTTTATTAAAATTGGAAAATCTAAATCCAGGAGGCTCTATCAAGGATAGAGTTGGGAAAAGCATAATAGAATCCGCAGAAGAAAACGGTCTTTTGAAACCCGGAGGAACAATTATTGAATGTACTGCGGGAAATACAGGCTTAGGATTGGCTCTTCCTGCAATTTTGAAGGGATATAAACTGATTTTAGTTATCCCAGATAAGATGAGCGAAGAAAAATTAGCTCATCTAGAAGCAATGGGAATTGAGATCATTCTAACTCGCTCAGATGTTCAAAAAGGAGACCCAGAGTATTACACTGAAGTTGCAGCAAAATTAGTTGAGAATACGCCAAATTCCTTTTTTGCAAATCAATTTTCTAATCCTGCAAATCCATACATACACGAAACAACAACAGGGCCAGAAATATGGGATCAAACAAATCGAAAAGTAGATGCATTTGTTGCAGGCGTTGGTACTGGTGGAACCATCAGCGGGATAGGAAGATATTTAAAAAGTCAGAATCCAGAGATAGATATTATTGTCGCTGATCCAGAAGGATCTGTTGTTGCAGATGCTGTAAATCATGGAACTTTCGAATATTCCGGTGGTCAGTGGCTTGTTGAAGGAATTGGTGAGGATTACATTCCAGATAACCTAGATTTGAGTGTTATTGATGAAGGTATCTATGTTTCAGACAAGGAAGCTTTTGAAATGGTTAATCTACTTTTAAAAAAGGAAGGTATACTAGCCGGCTCTTCTTGCGGGACTCTTGTTAAGGCTGCGGTGGATTACTGCAAGAGACAGAAAAGTCACAAAACTGTAGTTTCTTTGATTTGTGATACTGGAAATAAATATTTATCTAAGGCTTTTAATAATGCTTGGTTAAGTGAGAATTTATAATGAAAAATAAAGATTTAGATTTTGAGACAAAGGCTATTCATGTTGGTCAGGATCCTGATCCGGTAACAGGTGCAGTAATTCCACCAATATATACAACCTCCACTTATGCTCAGGAAAGTCCAGGCGAACACAAAGGATATGATTACTCTCGAACATCCAATCCAACCCGTCATGCTTTCGAGGTTTGCGTAGCTAGTTTAGAGGAAGGCGAAAAGGCGCATGCTTTTTCTTCGGGTGTCGCTGCAATTTCAGCTTGTGTGGAGTTATTGCAACCAGGCGATCATATCATTGCAATGGATGATCTCTACGGGGGAACCGTAAGACTCTTCAATGAAATAAAAAGCATTTCTCAAGGTATTGAGATTTCATATGTTGATATGTCCAAAGAGGAAAACATTGAAGCATCCATTAAACCTAATACAAAAATGCTGTTTGCGGAAACACCTACTAATCCCCTATTAAAAATTATTGATCTCGAAAAATTAGCTGATTTTGCAAGATCTAAAAATATCATTACTGTAGCAGACAATACGTTTTGCTCGCCCTACATTCAAAGACCTCTTTCCAAAGGTTTCGATTATGTAATCCATTCGGCAACAAAATACTTATGCGGCCATTCAGATGTCATCATGGGTGTTTTAGTAATGAAAGATGCTGAGTCAGATAATTCCAAAAGACTTTCGAACATACATAACTCCTTAGGACCCATAAGCAGCCCTTTTGATAGTTACCTTGCATTAAGGAGCCTTAAAACTCTTGCTCTTAGAATGGAAAGACATTCTTCAAATGCCGAAAAAATTGCTGATTTTTTAGAATCTCATCCTAAAATCTCAAATGTTATTTATCCAGGTTTAGAAAGCCATCCTCAGCATTCTGTTGCTAAAAAACAGATGGATTTTTTTGGAGGAATGATTTCTGTAGAGATAAAAGATGGACTTAAGGCTTCTAAAACATTTTTAGAAAAGACATCACTTTTTACCCTCGCTGAAAGCCTTGGTGGAGTTGAGAGTTTAATTGAACATCCTGCTTTGATGACTCATGCATCCATATCAAAAGAAGTTAGAGATCAGATTGGTATTACTGATGGACTGGTTAGATTATCGGTTGGAATTGAATCAGCAGATGATTTAATAAACGATTTAGATAAAGCTTTAAATTAATCAAAGACAACTGTTTTTTTATCGTTTATAAAAACCTTCCCTTCCAAATGTTTCTTTACGGCTCTTGTTAGAGTAATGGATTCAATATCCTGACCGATAAGCTCAAGTTCTTCAGGGCTCTGCGAATGATCAACTCTCTCAACAGTTTGCTCAATAATAGGTCCAGCATCTAATTCTTCAGTAATGTAATGTGCCGTAGCACCCATTATTTTCACTCCTTTTTCATATGCCTGTTTATAAGGTTTTGCTCCCTTAAAACTAGGTAAAAAAGAGTGGTGAATATTAATAACTTTACCTGAATATTTTGAACAGAAATCAGGTGAAAAAATTTGCATATACCTTGCCAAAATCATTAACTCGATGTTGTTATCATTAATTAATCCTTCAATTGCATCTTCAGCTTTTTCTCTTATTTCTGAATTATTTTTAATATAAAAGAAAGGAATTGAATAATTGTCTGCAATGGTTTTTAAATTTTCATGATTTGAAACAATCCCGCATACGTTCATCTTCAAAGAATCAATGCTATTTTTGTAAAGTAAGTCTTGTAGGCAGTGCCCATATTTTGAAACAAAAATTAATGTATTCGGTGACGAGGGCTCATTTTCTAAAGTCCACTCCATCTTTAGATCACTACAGGCTTCTTCAAAAGCATTCGAAAAATTAGAGAAATCAATCTCTCCTTTGCTTGAGAATATTTTTAATCTCATGAAATAGGTTTTCATTTCAGGATCACTAAAAAAAGAAGAGTCCATAATGAAAATATTCATATCGTTTAAAGATGTCGAAACTTTGGCAACAATGCCATAAGCATCGGGACATTTGATTCTTAATATATATGTTGCGTTTTTCATAATCTTTGCAGGCGCATAATATAAAGCAAAAATAATACAAATAAAGACTAAATCTAATTAGAATAATAATTACAAGAAAAAGGAGTTTTATATGAATCTTGAATATGGTCCAGAATACGAAGATTTTCGAACCGAAGTTATAGATTTTTGTAAGGAGTACGAGGGTATCTCTTTTGAAAATACATCAAGTAAAAATATTTCTAGATCCGAATGGCAGAAGATACTTATTGAGAAAGGCTTCATAGCAAGAGCAATTCCGAAAGAGTATGGTGGCTTTGGAGGCGAAACAGACATCATTAAAAGCAGAATCATTGCTACAGAATTTTCTAAGGCAAAAATTCCCGGAGGTATGGGTGGTCAAGGAATCGATATGCTAGTACCTACCCTGTTGGAATGGGGAACCGAGGAACAAAAACAACAGTACATCCAACCTACATTGCACGGAGAAATGATTTGGTGTCAGGGATATTCTGAACCAAATGCCGGTTCAGATTTGGCAAGCTTACAGACTAAAGGTGAGCTTAAAGACGGCAATTGGGTCATAAATGGACAAAAAATTTGGACAAGTACAGCACAATACTCACAAATGATGTTTTGCTTAGTTAGAACTGAACCACAAGCTCCAAAACACTCTGGGATAAGCTTTATATTAATTCCTATGGATACTCCAGGTATTGAGATTAGACCGTTAGTAGATATGACTCTAAATGCTGGATTTAATGAGGTTTTCTTTACTGATGTTACGGTTCCCGAGGAAAATATTGTGGGTAAAAGAGGAGATGGCTGGTCGGTAGCGAATTCTGTTCTAGGACATGAGAGAGGATCTTTAGCGGATCCTAATGCAACGATGAATAGACTTAATACCCTTATCAATATGATGAAAGAAGAGACTATCGATGGAAGAAGGTTGATAGATATTCCATCGTATAGAGATCGTCTTATGCAAGTTCAGGGTAAAGTTATGGCTAATCAAGCTCACTCCTTGAGGTTACTCTCTTCAAAAATAAATCCTGGTCAGAATGTTAAATTGGGCGGCATGATTCAAAAACTAGTCGGGACAGAACTTAGACATGAAATGGAGGCTTTGGCGATTGATGTACTGGGTGAAATAGGAACCTTATATGAAGAGACACCAAGATTAAAAGAAAACGGATCATTTCAATTTCATTACATGTATTTCCTTGGGCTGATAATCGGAGGAGGTACTAATCAAATACAGAAAAATATCATTTCTGAAAGAGGGCTTGGAATGCCTAAAGAACCTAAAGTACAAGAGGCTTCATAATGTATTTCGGACTATCTGAAGAGCAAAATCAGTTTCAAGACTACGTAAAAAAATTTTTATCAGATAACGTATCCGTAGATGAGATCCGAAAAATAGCCAACGGAGAAGATCAAAAACTTCATGAGGATATTAAATCTGGTTTGATGAACCTTGGATTAAGTAGCTTATTAATTCCTGAAAATTATGGTGGCTTAGGCGGAGATTTATTATCTGCAGTGTCCATTGCTCAAGGATTAGGGACCGGAGTAGGACCAATATCCTTTGCTGGATCTTATGTTATGGCTCCTATTGCATTAAGTCTTGGTGGTAATGATGATCAAAAAGATAAATACCTGCCAAAAATTGCATCAAATGAAATTAAGTTTGGTGTTGGTCTCAGTGAGTACGTTGCTGCAAGAGAAGATTCTGGAATTGAACTAAATAAAGGCAAGGCATCGGGTAAAGCCCTTTTTGTGATAGATGGAGACAATGCAGATTTCTTTATTTTATCGGATAAGGGTGGAACCATGTTTATCGTCGATAAAAATGAAAAAGGTCTTGAAATTATTCAGCTAACCACGGTGGATAAAACTAGATTGTATTTAGAACTTAATCTTAAAAATGTTAAAGCTGAGGTGCTTCAAGAAACAGAAAATAATCCTTTTGTTATCCAGAAGGTTATAGACGCGGGAAGAATTGTTCTCTCAGCAGACTCACTAGGTGCTTCTGAAACAATGATTGAGAAAGCAGTTTCATATGCAAAAGAAAGAAAGCAATTCAATCGTGTGATAGGATCATTTCAAGCCGTAAAACACATGTGTGCAGAGATGGCTGCTGATTTAGAGCCTTGCTACGCAATGCTATGGCAAGCTGCTCATTCTTTTGATCATGATCCTGATGAGGCCCGCCTACAAGCTTGCCAAGCAAAATCACATATTGCTGAGGTTGCAAAAATGGTTTCTAAAAAAGCAACAGAAGTACATGGAGGCATGGGATTTACAGATCTTTTAGGATTGCATTATTGGTTTAAAAGAATTGGATTAAATAGACAAATTCTTGGCGGTCCAGAGCTAGTTAGAGAGGAAGCTGCAGAGTTACAAGGTTTTAATCAGTAAACATCAGATTGAGTAAGCTTTTTTAGCGCAATCGTAAAACATACTGTTTTTTTCATCTTCACTAAAATTTTCTGAGATTTTCTTAAAAAAATTCCATAAGACATGATAGGAAATAGATTGCTTATCAACTGGAAAATTACTTTCAAACATACATCTGGATGGCTCAAAAGATTCTATACATTCTAGGTAATAACGTTTTTGCTTTTCTACCATTTGGTTTGAAGTTGCTGGCGTTTCTTGCTCATGAAATTTAAAGCCATTTACTGGCATAGCAAGTCCGCCTAGCTTAGCTAATACATTTGGTCTTTTAGACAGCTCTTTTATATCTTTTTGCCAAACTTTAAAAATTTCATTTTCCTTACCCTCATAAGGTCCTATTCCTATTGGCCCGCTAAAATGATTGAGAATGATTGTGAGGTCCTCATTTCTATCAGCAATTTCTGCAACCTGATTAATCTGATGATGATATTGCCACGCCTCAAAAACTAGATCTTTTTCTCCAAGAATCTTAAGAGATTGATTAAAAACATCGCTTAAATACATATCTTTTGGTGGACTGTGATGAGAATTTCTCATATTTTCATGCGGATCCCAACCACCAGCATGACGAATACCCTTGAATAAAGATTCTCCATATTGAAAATGTAAATCTAAAACTTCATTAATACCCTCTCCTAAAGTCATATCAGCGTGAGAAACTATTCCTGATATTTGTGATTTGGATGGTTCTTTTTTTGCCTCATCAGCAATTTTTTTTACAAAAATTGTTTCCCCAACAGGTTTTAGATGGTCGGGTCCAGAGGTAAGAAATTCTTGAGTGCACTCTATGAATACCGTGTGCTTTATATTGTGTCCCGATGAAGTATCGTCCCAAAGATCTTCCAATAAATATTGTGATTCTCCAGGCCATAAATGATGATGAGGGTCTATTATTGGCCTTTCAGCATCAATGATCTCTTCCGTATGTTGATTCAGCCATTCTAAATGGCGATCAAGCGGATTACTCATTAGCCGCCTAAAAACTCTTGTCTTTTTTCATGGAGAATAGGTTCTGTGTAACCGCTAGGCTGGACTCTTCCCTTAATAACAAGGTCGCATGCAGCTTTAAATGCTACGCCATCGAAACTAGGCGCCATGTTTACATATTCTGGATCACCAGCATTTTGTTCGTCGACCACCAAGGCCATTTTTTTCATGGTCTCTATAACTTGTTCTTCTGAACAAAGTCCGTGATGAAGCCAATTTGCCATATGTTGGCTGGATATTCTGCAAGTTGCTCTATCCTCCATTAAGCCTATGTTATTTATATCAGGAACTTTAGAGCATCCAATTCCTTGATCAATCCATCGGACAACGTAGCCTAATATTCCTTGAGCATTATTATCTAATTCTGCCTGTATTTCATCGGCTGAAAGCGACCCTGCATCCTCCAATAAAGGAATTGTTAAAATATCATCAAGACTTGCCCTCTCTCTTTTTAATAGATCTGATTGTTCAGAGGAGACGCTTATTTGGTGATAATGCATTGCGTGCAAGGTTGCTGCAGTAGGTGAAGGCACCCAAGCACAATTTGCTCCTGCTTTTGGATGCATGGTTTTAGTATTAAACATATCTAACATCATATCGGGCATGGGCCACATACCTTTTCCAATTTGGGCTTTTCCTTTGAAACCTGAAGATAAACCATTGTCTACATTCCAATCCTCGTAAGATAAAATCCAAGGTTGCTGTTTCATTTCTGCCTTTCTTATCATTGGGCCAGCTTCCATACTTGTGTGAATCTCGTCCCCGGTTCTATCTAAAAATCCAGTGTTGATAAAAATAACTCTTTCTTTTGCAACTCTGATGCATTCTTTTAAATTTACCGTCGTTCGTCTCTCCTCATCCATTATCCCGATCTTCACGGTATTTTTTTCTAAACCAAGAGCGCTTTCAACATCGGAAAATAAATCGCAAGTAAACTGAACCTCTTCAGGGCCGTGCATCTTAGGTTTTACGATATATATACTGCCTGTTTTAGAATTCTGGACAGATCCCGTTTGATCTAAATCATGCTTACCTATTGCGATTGTGAACATTGCGTCGATTATTCCTTCCGGTATTTCTTTACCGTCAAGTAAAACTGCTGGATTAGTCATCAAGTGACCAACGTTTCTAACTAGCATTAGACTTCTAGCTGCAATCGTCATTGGTTTTCCATCAGGAGATAAAAAAGATAAATCTTCATTTAGACTTCTTGTAAGGGTTGACCCCCCCTTTTCGAAAGTTTCTGCAAGGGTTCCTTTCATTAAACCAAGCCAATTTTTATAAACATCAGTTTTATCTTCGCCATTCACAGCAGCAACAGAATCTTCTAGATCCTGAATGGTGGTTACGGCAGATTCTAGAAAAACGTCTTTAATTCCTGCAGGATCTGTGGAACCAACTGAGTCATTTCTATCAATTTTGATTTCTACATGTAAATCATTATTTTTCAATAATATGCTTTCGGGATTTGATTCATCGCCATTAAAACCAACAAATGCTGAGTCATTTTTTAGAGAGGTTTTTGATTGATCTGATAAAGAAATTTCCAAGTCTCCATTTGATATTTGAAAAGAAACAACGTCTTGATATTTTCCTTCAGCCAAAGGAAGGTGATCGTTTAAAAAGTTTTTTGAAAAATCGATAACTTTGTCACCTCTTACGGGATTGTAAGCACCTCCTCTATCAGCCCCATCATCTTCAGATATCATATCCGTTCCATAAAGAGCATCGTACAAACTGCCCCACCTGGCATTAGCAGCATTTAAAGAAAATCTAGCGTTCATGACAGGGACTACTAATTGAGGACCGGCGATTTGAGCTATTTCGGCATCCACATTTGCGGTAGAAATTTCAAAGTCAGCGCCTTCTTCAACTAAATATCCTATATCTTTTAAAAAAGATTTATATGAATCAAAATCAAAGTCCTTATTAGATAAATGCCATTCATCTATTTTTGTTTGTAACTCTTCCCTTTTCTTTAATAGATTTTCATTGATAGGAATATATTTTTCTGCAATTTTTTGAAAATCTTGCCAGAATTTTGCAGTATCAAGGTTGAGATCGGGAGCAATTTCTTGCTCTAATAAAGCATGCAATGATGTGCTGATACTTAATTTTCCTTCGTTAACTCTTTCAGTCATATGCTCCTCTTTTTTAAATAGAAAAATTTCAGATTGTATTTTTTTACAATAAAATGTGCCTGTATGAACTTGATTGAATTTACACAAAAATTATTACGAATACAATCTATTACTCCCAGAGATATGGGATGTTTTGATTTAATTGAACCAGAGTTAAAAGAGTTGGGCTTCTCAACTAAAAGAATTAATTACTTAAACGTTGAAAACCTCTATGCTGAAATTGGTTCTGGAGAGAATTTTTGCTTTCTTGGTCATACCGATGTAGTACCTACTGGGCCGGTTGAATCATGGTCTTGCGACCCGTTTGCGGCAGAAATTAAGGAAAATGTTATTACTGCAAGAGGTGCAGCGGATATGAAAAGTAGCATCTCTGCTTTTTTATTTGCCTTAAAAGACATTGATCTTAGTAAAAATAGAAAAAAAATATCCATTTTGCTTACTTCCAACGAGGAAGGAGATGCTAAAGATGGAACCATTGAAAAAGTCTTGGATGAGTTAAAACAGAATAACAATGCAATCAATTATTGTTTAGCTGGGGAGCCTTCTTCAAAGAATGAGCTTGGAGATACGGTGAGAATTGGCAGAAGAGGATCTTTATCTGGATCATTAACAATAATTGGTAAACAAGGTCACGTGGCCTACCCCAGCGATGTTGTAAACCCTATTATGCTCTCAGGCGGGATAATAAAAGAGCTTTCAGAAAAACAGTGGGATCAAGGAAATGAAAATTTCCCTCCAACATCTTTCCAGATATCGAATATAAATGCAGGAACTGGAGCAAAAAATGTTGTTCCGGGAGATTTGAAGATTGAATTCAATTTTAGATTTTCTCCAGAAATAACAGAAGATGAAATCAAGGCAGAAGTAGTTAAAGTTATTGAAGAAAATATCAAAAACTACGAGTTAGTTTGGGAGCTTAATGCAAAGCCCTTTTATACAGACAAACCTTTTTTAAGAAATATTATTACAAAATCAATTAAAAAGATAACCGGTATTGACACGATTGAAGACACAGGCGGAGGTACATCCGATGGAAGATTCATGCACCCACATGGAGCTGAAGTAGTTGAGCTAGGACCCATCAATGCCTCAATACACAAAATTGATGAGCATATAAAAATTGATCATCTTGAAGTTCTCAAGGACATATACCAAGATATTTTAATTAGCTACATAGAGAGTTAAATTTTCCTTATTCTCTTAAAGTATATATATCTAATTTATAGAATAAATATTTTATCTATAACCCAAAGATATATATCATGGGCGCATGAAAAACGCACCTTTCGAAAAAACTATTGGATTTACTGATCAGGATAGTACGCATAAATATCCCCACGGATTAAGTGACAGATCAGCTTATTTGATTACTAGAGGTTTAAGAATTGCTGCAGACCTTTTCTTTAGAAAAAGATACGGACACAGGGCCGTTGTTTTAGAGACTGTAGCTGCTGTGCCAGGAATGGTCGCTGGAATGCTTCATCACTTCAAGAGCCTACGTAATATGACTGATGATGACGGTATTATTAAAGAACTCCTAGATGAAGCTGAAAACGAGAGAATGCATCTTATGACTTTCATAGAAATTTCCAAACCTACATTATTTGAAAGACTTCTTGTTTTAGGTGCTCAGATTGTTTTCGGAACCTTTTATTTTTTCTTATACGTATTCTTCAGGGGAACAGCTCATCGAATGATAGGTTACTTTGAAGAAGAAGCAGTTACTTCATATACAGAATTTCTTGATGAAATAGATAAAGGAACTATTGAAAACGTATCAGCTCCTAAGATTGCGGTTGATTACTGGAATCTTGGAAATAAAGCCACCTTAAGAGATGTTGTCGTGGCCGTAAGAAACGATGAAGCTGGTCATCGTGATAAGAACCACGAAATAGCTGATAATTTATTGTAATGGAGCGAGTAACGGGGTTCGAACCCGTGGCCTCGACCTTGGCAAGGTCGCGCTCTACCAGCTGAGCTATACTCGCGAAAGATAATTCAATTTACCTATTAAACATTACCTTTTCAAGCTATCTAAAAGTATATTTAAATCTTAATCCAATGTTCTGAGGACGAATGGTATGCATTCTAGGTGTTTCATCCATCTCATTGTAATAAAGTTCAGCTCTTTCATCGTCAAGGTTTCTGGCAAATAATTCTATTGCCCAATCTTCAAAATCTACTCCGATCGAAAAATTAAGGATGTTATATGCCTCTTGTTTATACCTTCTAGCAAGCACAAGAGAACTATAAGATTCCGAAGCCGAAGTTGTGCTCAGTTGAAAATACATAGGAACCGTATTAAATGTTTTGTCGTATCTCAATCTTAAGTTCCATTGAGTCTCAGGCGCTAAAGGCAAGCTTGAACCCAAAGGAGCTAATTCAATAATGTCGGATGTCCTCTTAGTCAATTCTGAATTATTAAAGGACATAGCTGTTGCTAATGTCCAATTGTCGTCAATGTAATAAAGAATATCTGCTTCAAGACCCTGAATTTTTGCTTCTGCTGAATTGTCTATAAAAGTTAATGATGAAATATTTATAGGGTCTAATCTCGAAACTTGAATGTTTTTCCAGTTTACTTGATAAAGGTTTGCATTAAATCTAAGAGATCCTTCTAAGAAAATAGATTTTACTCCAAACTCAACGTTCTCAGTATTATCCGTTGAGTAAGTTAAAGGAACGTTTGGATAATTTGGATTCCTAGATGCAGCCCCTCCTCCTCTATTGAAACCACCGGGTCTAAATCCATCAGTAGCTGTCAAGAAAAGAAGAACATCCTCTTGGGGAAAGTAACTCAAAGTAACCTTATATATAGAATCATTTTCCTCTAATTTCTCTTTGGAGTGTCCAAAAGAAGAATCAAAATCAATTCCATCGTCAGCATCAGCAGACCCAAAGGTTGGATTATTACTTGATCCATAGAAATCAACTGTTTGTTGATAGAACCTTCCTCCTAGCATCAGATGAAATTTTTCCGGCAGGATCCTAAAGGTTAGTTCACCGAATAAAGCGGTTTGGCTTTGCTCCCTAGTTATATCACTGAATTCGAGTACTCCGGGTAATCTTGCACTGGAATTGATTGATCTTGCTGTTGATATGGGTGAGTTAAGAGCAAACGAGGGGTTGTACCCTGGATAATTAAAGTTTTCTTGATTTTCTGATTTAGAAGCATCAAAAAAGAAACCGCCCGTGAACACGTACTTTTTCTGACCATCTGTTGCAACTCTTATTTCATGAGTATTTCTTTGTGAGTCTACAACTCCTTGAAAAAAGATACTTGGGTCATCACAAGAAGTATAAAGAGGATGGTTACAAGTATAGTAAGGAACATAAATTCCATTTTTTCCAGCAAAGCCCGAATAATCAGCATTCTGTCTTACTTCCCTATCTAAAATAGCTCCCGTGTAAAGGAACTGTGTTGAACCTATCTTTCCAGAAATAGTTGCAGCTATCTGAGAAAAACTATCATCTAAAGTATCTTCATTAAATCTCTGAACTTTAAGGTCACCCAAAGTTGGATCGAAATCATAAACACCGTCAGCTGAAATATCTTGCTGTAAAAATTGAACCAGTACTTCCCAAGTTTCTGCAAATTTACTTCTGGAAGCTAATCTAAATCCTCGATAACTTGAATCATTAAAGTCATCTTCGACAAGATCCGCATTGTTAATTTTTCTTTTTTCTGCGTTTTCCGGGTAATAAGGATTTTCTGAAGATAAAATGTTTTCTCCAAAGATATTATCGATATATCCTCCAAAATTAGTGTTGTAGAAAACGCCTCTAATTGACCATTCATCATCAATGACTGGAAAGTTTATGTATGCTTCTACAGAAGAACTGTTATCTCCGTCCTTTGTAGCAAAGTAAGAAGATTGAAAGCCTGCATCGAAAACATCATAGACAGGTTTCTTTGTAATCAGTCTAACCGTTCCAGCCTGTGCACTTGCTCCAAAAAGAGTACCTTGCGGTCCAGATAGAACCTCAATTCTCTCTAGGTCAGCAGCATAAACATCTAAATTTCTTCCAACAGAAGTGATCGGTTGCTCATCAAGATAAAAAGCTACATTTGGTGTTGATCCTTGCGAACCAGAAACAAAGACAGAAATCGGATCAATAGCCATTCCTCTTATAAACATTGTAGATTGACCCGGCCCTCTTCCAGCAGAAGTTACATTAGGAAGAAATAATGAAAAATCATCGAAATTTGAAATATTCAATCTATCTAAATCAGCATCCCTTAATGCTAAAACAGTGACAGACACGTCCCTTGCTTCGTCGGCTCTTTTTGTTGAAGAAACTATAATTTCATCAATGATATTGTCTTCGTTGATATCGTCATTTTCCAAAGCATATATAGGAAAAATAACGAAGAGAGATAAAAAGTAAATTAATGATTTTTTCATTTTTTATATATATGTTTGAATCGACATTCTGTCATATAATGAGTCATATTTTGAATCTTTCTGTGAAAAAAATTTTTAAATTCTTTTTGATTCTATTTGTAGTTGCTTGTGGCGGAGGCGGAGGCGGAGGTAATTCTGTCGAGCCGCAAAGTAATAATCCAATTAGTCCGTATGCATCCTCGCAAGCTACTCAGGATACAGTTCAAAACCAAACTCAATACGTCTCTGGAAAAGTCGTAGATGATTATATATCTGGGGCTACCGTTTTTATAGATACCAACGGCAATGAGACCTTAGATGAAGGTGAGCCATCAACCATTTCTGATAATTTTGGTAATTATAGTCTTCCGTTTGCAGTTGGAAGATTAATAAGTATTGGCGGAATTGATATTGGAACTCAACAACCCGTGGATGGACTATCTCTCTCTGCTCCTATGGAAGAATACACAGAAACTAAAATGATAACTCCAGTTACTTCTCTGCTAGCGACAGAGGCTGAGGAAGCAGAAATAAAAGAAGCACTTGGAATTCCCGAATACCTTGATTTAAATACAGCCGATCCAATAGTCGAGAGAGAAAGAGAAGGCGGTGACAATACTTTGTATGAAGTAGGGAATCAAATTACTGTGATGGCTTTATCGCTTCAAGAAGTAGTTGAAACTCAATCCTCTAGCGAAGAAAGTACTTTAAACATAATCGAAAAACTAAGCGAAGAAATCAAAGAAAAAAAGAAAGAATCGCCAACCGGTCAAGTATCTTTAGAATCAACTGAGATTGTCGATAATCTTATTGACGATGTTCTAACTGAAGCAAACATTGAAATAGAGGAAGATAAGTTATCAAACGTTGTAAATGCCGTAGCGAATTTAGTTTCCACCATATCTGCCGATCAAGATGATGAGACAACAAAAGCAGTTTTATCGTTTGGAGTGAC
>CACFIK010000004.1:0-75942 GCA_902566305.1 uncultured SAR86 cluster bacterium
TAAAGTCACTACAGATGGCGACGATTTTTATGTTGCAGAGACTGCAACAGTAGTTGGAAGAGTAACCTTAAAAAAAGATGCATCGGTATGGTTTGGTGCAGTTGTCAGGGGTGATGTTGAAGACATAGTCATAGGTCAGGGCTCAAACGTTCAAGATCTATCCGTAATACACGCAGATCCGGGCAGCCCAACTATTATTGGCGATAATGTTACTGTAGGACATAAAGTCATGTTGCATGGTTGCCAAATTGGAAATAATTCACTGATAGGTATAAATGCAGTGGTCTTAAACGGTGCGAAGATTGGAGAAAATTGTCTAATTGGAGCTAACTCGTTAGTGACCGAAAATACTGTAATTCCAGATAATTCAATGTTCTTAGGTTCTCCTGGAAAGGTTGTAAAAACTTTAGGTCCAGAAATGAAAGATTTTTTGCTTGCTTCAGCTGTTCACTACGTCGAAAATTACAAAAGATTTAAAAAAGGGATGTCGAAAGATGAAAACTGAAATTATTAATTACGATATAGATGGAAAAGATTTTTTGGGATATGCAGCTTTTCCTGATGGAGATAATTTTCCAGCAGTAATTATTGCTCATACATGGTCTGGAAGAGATCAATTTGTGGATGAAAAGGCAGAAAAACTTGCAGAGAATGGCTACCTTGGATTTGCACTCGATATGTACGGCGATGGTATTGTTGGAGAAACTAATGAAGAAAATGCTGCTCGCATGCAGCCACTTTTGGATGATAGAAAAGAACTTTCAAAAAGAGTTAAGGCAGCCTACGACAAAGTTTCTTCCTTGCCAGGTGTAGACAAGTCAAAGATTGCAGTTTTTGGGTATTGTTTTGGTGGGTTAGTTTCCCTAGATTTAGCCAGAACTGGTGTTGATTTGAGAGGAAGTGCAAGTTTTCATGGATTCTTAGCTGGACCTGAAGAACCGATCAATGAACAAATAAAAGCTAAAATTTTAGCTATGCACGGCATGAAGGATCCAATGGTTGGAGAAGATCAAATGCAATCTTTTTATAAAGAGATGAGTGAAAAAGATGTTGACTGGCAGTTGCATATATATGGCGACTCTATGCATTCTTTTACAAATCCAGAAGCAAATAATCCAGACTTTGGGACAGTTTATTCAAAAGAGGCTGATAGAAGATCTTGGATGTTGCTGATGGATTTTCTTGAAGAGGTCTTCTCATAAATGCATTCTTCAGAAGTTAGGAAAAAATTTATTGATTTTTTTTCTTCTAAAGGACACCAAATAGTCGAAAGTTCTAGCGTTTTACCATTAGATGATCAAACCCTTTTATTCACTAATTCTGGCATGAACCAGTTTAAAGATGTCTTTCTAGGTGCAGAAAAAAGAGACTACTTAACTGCAACTTCGGCCCAAAGATGCATTAGGGCTGGTGGTAAACATAACGACCTAGAAAACGTTGGGTATACCTTAAGACACCATACTTTTTTTGAAATGTTAGGAAACTTTAGTTTTGGAGACTATTTCAAAAAAGAAGCGATCAAATATGCCTGGGAACTGTTAACTGAAATTTACAAAATTTCTCCTGAAAAACTGTGGATAACTGTTCATATAGAAGACCAAGAATCAGAAAAGATTTGGTTAAATGAAATCGGAATCCAACCAGATCGAATTTCAAAGCTAGATGACGATAATTTCTGGTCAATGGGGGACACAGGACCCTGCGGGCCTTGCAGTGAAATATTTTATGATCATGGAGAGGCATTTTCAGGAGAGTCACCGGCAGAAGGCGTTGATACTGGAGATAGATTTGTTGAAATATACAATCTGGTCTTCATGCAGTTCAATAGGAGCCCTGATGGGGAACTTTCTCCCTTGCCCAAACCATCCGTTGATACCGGCATGGGCCTTGAAAGAATCACGGCGGTGTTGCAAGGCATTAACGACAACTATGAAACTGATCTGTTCAAAGATTTAATAAAAAAAATAGCATCGAACTTGGGTGCACAAAATCTTGAAAATCCATCTCTTAGAGTTATCGCAGATCATTTAAGATCCAGTTCTTATTTGATAGCTGATGGCCTTTCCATTTCTAATGAAGGCAGGGGTTACGTCCTTAGAAGAATCATAAGAAGAGCTTTGAGGCACGCATATAAGTTGAATCCTGATTATGAAAAACCTCTTTCAGGTCTTGTGAAGGAGTTAGTATCCCAAATGGGAAAAGAGCACGCTCTTTTAAGTAAAAATAAAAAAATCATAGAAAAAACCATAGAAAAAGAAGAACAACAGTTCTCCCTAACTTTAAGAAATGGTATGCGCATTTTTGAGGATGAGACACCGAAGGATGTAAATGAAGTATCTGGTGAACTCGCTTTCAAACTTTATGATACTTTTGGATTTCCCCTAGACATGACCATAGATCTTGCAAGGGAAAAAAATATTTCAGTAAACATAAAGGAGTATGAGGAACTAATGGAACAACAGAGAGATCTTGCGAAAGCCTCATCTAATTTTGATTCTTTGATGCCATCATCAATTTCCTTAGATAAGCCAACTAACTTTATCGGATATGACAAAAGCAAATGTAAATCTAAAGTGCTAAAGATTTTTGTAAATCAAAAAGAGCAAGAAACATTAGAGGGCGATTCAGATGCAATATTAATCTTAAATAAAACACCTTTTTATGCTGAGTCAGGAGGTCAAGTTGGCGATCAAGGTTCTATTTCAGGTGAAGACTTCATTTTTGAAGTAAAAGATACTCAGAAGGTAGGAGATCAATTTATTCACATTGGTAATTTGCAAAAAGGAACCCTTAAAGTTGGAAGTCAATGCGAGAGTTCTATTGATGTAGATAGAAGGAATAAAATTATTAGAAATCATTCAGCTACTCATCTGCTTCATTCCGCGCTCAGAAATGTATTGGGAGAACATGTCGAGCAAAAAGGATCCTTAGTTTCAGATAAATATTTTAGATTTGATTTTACTCATGATGCTGCCTTAAAAATTGAAGAAGTAAAACAAATTGAAAATTTAGTTAATGAAACAATTAGAAATAATATCTCTACTAAAATAGAAACTATGAGCTTTAAGAAGGCACAAGATAAAGGAGCACTGGCTTTTTTTGGAGACAAATATGGAGATGAAGTGCGCGTACTTTCTATAGGTGGAGACTTTTCTGTTGAACTATGTGGTGGAACTCATGTTGATTCAGCAGGGGATATTGGTTTTGTAAAAGTAACTAGTGAATCAAGTATTTCATCAGGCGTTAGAAGAATTGAAGCTTGCAGTGGAAAAGATGCGGAAGATTTCTCAAATAAATTTCAAAATTCTGGACAAGAAGCAATGAGACTTTTGAACGTGAATGAAGAGGGTCTTATTTCAAAAATTAAAGAGTTGATGGAAAAGAATAGTGAGTTAGAAAAATCGATTAAATCATCGCAACAAAAAGAATTAAGCGAAGTAATAAAGAGCCTTGAACAGGATATTATTCAAATTAATTCTTATAAAGTTATCTTAAAGGAATTTGAAGGAATTAACTTAGGTTCAGCAAGATCTTTCATAGATGAACTAAAAAATAAAAACAAAAACTTAATTTGTGTTCTTGCTTCAAAAGATGGTGATAAATCAAGCTTATTGGTTTCATCTTCAAAATCAATTCCAAAAGATGTTTTCAGTTCAAATGATTTGTTACAATCCCTCGCTTCATTGATAGGCGGTAAAGGCGGAGGTAAACCAGATCATGCACAAGCAGGCGGTAGTCAAGTTAAAAACTTTGAAGAAGTTTTTTCTGAAGCTACAAAATATATTCAAAATCTTTAAAAGGTATGAGTAACATTATTGTCCAAAAATTTGGAGGGACATCTGTTGCTAGCCCTAAAAGAATTGAAGCAGTTGCCAAGATTGTTGGTCAGGAAATTGACTCAGGTAATCATGTCACTGTTGTTGTTTCAGCCATGGCAGGGGAAACAAATAGACTGATTGATCTAGCTAAGAAAATTCAAAAGAAACCTGATCCTCGAGAATTTGATGCTGTTGTTTCTTCTGGAGAGCAAGTTTCTGCAGCGTTGCTTGCTATGTCTCTTAAAAAGAAAGGTTATAACTCAAAATCTTACAATGCTTTTCAGATGGGGTTTAAAACGGATTCCTCCTTTGGAAGAGCAAGAATTAGAAAAGTCTCAGAGGAAATTCTTCAAGATGCATTAGAAAAAAATATTGTTCCTGTAATCACAGGATTTCAAGGGTTTGATGATGAAAATAACATTACTACCTTAGGTAGGGGCGGTTCGGACACCTCTGCAGTAGCAATTGCAGTTTCTTTGAATGCTAAAGAGTGTCAGATCTATACTGACGTGGATGGGGTATTTACAACCGATCCAAATATTTACGATAAAGCCAGGAAACTTGATCATTTAACTTACGAAGAAATGTTGGAACTTTCTTCTTTAGGAGCTAAAGTTTTACAAATAAGATCTGTGGAATTTGCAAGTAAATACAAATTACCTCTGAGAGTCTTATCAAGTTTTGGGTCAAAAGGAGGAACTTTGATAAATAGTAATGATAATTTAGAAGAGGCTGTAGTATCAGGAATTGCGTTTACTTCAAATGAAGCAAAAATAACCATCAGAAAAGTTCCTGACATTCCTGGAGTTGCAGCAAAAATACTTTCTCCCATAAGCGATGCTGGAATTGAGGTAGATGTAATTGTCCAAAATGTGGCATCTGATAATACAACCGACTTCACTTTCACAGTGCATAAAGATTTTGCGGATGAAACTTCAAAAATTTTAGAAAAGTTACGTCAAGAGTTAGGTAGCGGTGAAATCGAAGTTGATCTAGATATTTGCAAAGTATCCGTTGTTGGAAACGGAATGAAGTCTCACGCAGGTGTGGCAAGTAAAATGTTTGGAGCCTTGGCAGACGAGGCAATAAATATCGAAATGATTTCAACCTCAGAGATCAAAATCTCAGTTGTTCTTGAAGAAAAGTATAAGGAACTTGCTGTAAGAACCCTTCATGATGCTTTTGAGTTAGATAAGAATTAATTTATTGCACAATAGATATCATATTGATAATCTCACTTTAGAGGAGATTTACTATGGAAAATACTTTTGACTATGTTGTTGTAGGAGCTGGAAGCTCCGGTTGTGTAATGGCAAATAGGTTAAGTGAAGACGGTACTGATACCGTTCTTATTCTTGAGGCAGGAGGCAAGGATACAAATATGTTTATTCATATGCCTTCTGGATACTCGCAAATTGTTCCTACCAAGAATGATAATAATTATGGTTTTGAGACAGAGCCAGAAGCTACAACTAATAACAGACCGCTTTACTGGCCAAGAGGAAAAGGTTGGGGCGGTTCATCTTCCATAAACGCAATGATTTATATTCGAGGCCACTCCTATGATTATGATTTATGGCGACAACAAGGCAATGAAGGATGGTCATACGATGATGTGCTTCCTTATTTCAAAAAGGCAGAAAATTTTCATGGGGATGGTGATGAAGAGTTCCATGGATACGAAGGACCTTTGCATGTTAAAAAATCTGACAGAACAGACGATTTACTTTTAGATAAATTTATTGAAGCTGGTCAAGAAGCGGGCTTTCCCTACACAAGAGATTTCAATGGAAAGGAACAGGAAGGTGTTTCAAGGTACGAACACACCATAAATGATACTCCAAGAGGACCAAGAAGATGGAGCTCTGCTCAAGCTTATCTGCATCCTGCATTAGAAAGAGAGAATTTAAGCAATGAAATCAATGTGACAGTTGATAAATTAATAATGGATGGAAAAAAAGTAAAAGGCATTGAGTATATAAACAAGAAAGGTGAAAGAAAGTCATGCTATGCCAACAAAGAGGTTATTTTATCCGCAGGTGCTCTTGGATCTCCTTTAATTTTGATGAGAAGCGGTATTGGAGATCCAAACGACATTACAAAACATGGCATAGAATTAGTGCACGAGTTGAAAGGCGTTGGAAAAAATATGCAAGACCACTATGGCGTGACCAGTTCATTTTACGCCACTAAACCTGTAACGCTGCATAGATCTGCATCTTGGATTAAAACTCAGATAGCTGGAATAAAATACTTATTGTTTGGAACAGGCGATGCTGCTTACCCTCCATGCAGTGGGGGAGGTTTTATAAAATCCAGTCCAGAAAAAGATTTACCAGACACTCAGCTTCACTATGTTTCTGTTCAAGGTGAAGATCAGCATTTTAGAACTGAAATTAGTAAAGATCATGGTTTTGGTTGTATTGCTTATATATGCAGACCACAAAGCAGAGGTTATTTAACTCTTAAGAGTGCTGACCCTGAAGATGAACCACTTTTGTATCCAAATTACCTTTCTGAAGAGGAAGACGTGATTGATCTTAGAAATGCTTTGAGAGAAACAAGAAGGATATTGATGCAACCAGCATTTGATGAATTCAGAGGAGATCCTGTGAAACCAGGACCTGAAATCAATATTGATGATGATGAAGAATTAGATGACTGGATTAGAGAAAACGGAGAAACACTTTATCACCCTGTGAGTACGTGCAAGATGGGTAATGATGAAATGAGCGTTGTTGACGATGAACTCAAAGTTCATGGTATTGATGGATTGAGAGTGGTAGATGCATCTATAATGCCTACGCTCATAGCTGGAAATACAAATGCTCCGGCAATTATGATTGCTGAAAAAGCTGCTGACTTAATAAGACAAGCATCTTAAAGATCCTGGAGAGGTGGCTGAGTGGTTGAAAGCGCTCCCCTGCTAAGGGAGTATGTGGTAATCCCGCATCGAGGGTTCGAATCCCTCCCTCTCCGCCATTAATTAGAAAATTACCTCTTAAATAAAAATCATTTACAATAAATTCATGCACAATCCGAAGGATAAAAACTTTTTGAATCAATCTGAGTCAGATCTACTCCTTAATAGGGCAAAAGAAGTAATTCCTGGAGGAATATTCGGGCATTATAAATATGCTATCAGGAAAGACGGGCCCAAATTTTTCTCTCAAGCGGACGGAGCGTATTTTTGGGATGTTGATGGAAATGAATACGTAGATTTAGTTTGTGCTTGGGGTCCTATGATTCTAGGCTATAACAATCCCGTAGTAGATGAAGCAGCTGGAAAACAATTAAATCTTGGCAATACTGTCAGTATCGCCTCTCCTGTAATGATTGAATTAGCTGAAACCTTAGTTGATTTAGTATCAATTGCCGATTGGAGTTTGTTTGGTAAAAATGGGGCTGATAGTACTTCTCTTGCGGTGATGGTATCCAGACAAGAAACCGGCAAGCAAAAAATATTAAAAATAAACGATGGATATCATGGCTCAAATAGCTGGATGCAAAGACGCAACAGTCCTGGCATCATTAATTCAGATTCCGCAGAAGTTATCTCCATCGATTGGAACGACTTAGATGGATTTAATCAAGCAATCTCAGATCATGGAGATGACATAGCATGTTTTATCTCAAGCCCTTATCATCATCCAACTTTCAAAAATAATGTTTATCCGAATGAAGGATACTGGAAACACATCGAGAAGGTTTGTCGTAAAAATAACATTATTTTAATCGTCGATGACGTCAGAACTGGCTTTAGAATTGATCTAAAAGGATCAAATAATTTTTTTGGTTTTTCTCCAGATTTAATTTGTTTAGGGAAAGCCATAGCGAATGGATATCCAATATCTGCCTTGGTAGGAAAAGACTCGTTAAAAGAATCAGCTGAGAATGTTTATTTTACTGGGACTCAATTTTTAAACTCAGCCCCAATGGCTGCTGCAAAAGCAACAATCGATGAATTAGTTAAGCAGGATGCGGTTACGAAGATGAATAATTTTGGTAACTTGTTAAAAGAAAGTCTAGTCAAGATTGCGGAAGATTTTGATGTCAAGATGATTGTTTCCGGAGTCCCAGCTATGCCTTACTTTCGAATTGAGGATGAAGACAAAACACTCCATTCAAGATGGGTTGATGCTTGCTTGAGCAAAGGTCTTTATCTCACTGATTATCACAATCATTTTATTTCAGTGGCTCACGAAGATGAGCATCTGAAAAAAGTTGAGGATATTGCTAGGTCAGCTTTTGAAGTTGTTAAGCTGTAGTTTCTTCCCCTTTAAATTCTCTCCAATTATTTACTAGCCCTTTGTAGTTTATAAAAACCCAAAGAGGCATTGCTGCAAGCAACCACCAAAGCTCAGTTTCAATGAGCAAATAAATACCAGGCACGAAACCAATAGTTCCAACTACAAAACCATAGAATCTTACCTTTGCGCTTAAACTTGTGAGTAAATAAACACAAACAAAGGCAAAAATTTGATCAAATATCTGCGCTGAATTAAAAAGATTAATCTCAAACATAACAATCCTCAAAAAAAATTTTGCATAGGATAATATATTTCAATAACAATTAGCGAATAATGAATCAATCTTCAAAAATTCTTTTTATTTCTTATAAAGGGTCTATGTATAGATATTTCCAAGATATTAAAAGAAACACCATGTTTGACTCCACCGTAATGAGTTTTTTTCCTTTTATCTTTTTCAAACTTGGCCGCACTGATTTAACCCAAGCTGAAATTCAAAAAGGAATAAGTTTTGAGTTAGCAAGAAAAAAAAGAAAATACTTTTACATAAAGTATTTTTGGCCATTCTATGAAGCCTTTCTGCACATACTTTTTGTTATTTATTACAGAAGATTTACTTATGTAATTTCAAAAAGGATGCCTGATTTGATTTGCATATGGAATGGACACAGGTTGCCTGAGTATGCAATTAAACTAATCGCCAAAAAAAATAATATTAGACTAGCTTTTTTTGAAAACGGTTTACTTCCTGATTCTACAACTGTGGATCCTAACGGTGTGAATGATTTAAACAGCGTTCCGCGTGAAAAAGAATTTTATGAAAATTATGCTCCAAGCGGAAAAAATTTAAATTTGGAGATCCAACAAAGGGCATCAATAAAAAGCAAAAAAAGATACAGTAAATCTCCAGAACTTTATGAAGACTTACCTGAAAAGTTTATCTATGTTCCTTTTCAAGTTAATCACGACAGTCAAGTTTTGTTGAATTCTCCGAGAGTAAATTCCATGGATGAATTATTTCAATGGTTAGATTATTCGATTAAAAAAACTGAAGATAAAGATTTATTTTTTGTTATAAAGGAACATCCAAGCGACTCAACGAAATTTAAACACCTCCATAAAGTAAACGAGAGAATTCTTTTCAGAAATTTTGATTCAAAAGATCTTATAGAAAAATCTTTAGCCACATTAACTCTGAACTCTACTGTAGGGCTTGAATCACTTATTCTGGGAAAAAAACTAATTCTTCTTGGAGAGAGTTGTTTTAAGATCTCAGGTATAACAAAATTTCCTGAATCAAGAGACCAACTTGTGGAATGCATAAATTCAATTGACAGCTGGGAGTTAGACCTAGTTCAGGTTGGAAAATATCTTGATTATTTAAATGAAATATACTGCGTCCAGCAATCTTGGAGAAAACCTTCGGAACAGCACTTCAAATCTCTAGAACAGCGATTTAAAGAGATAATATATTCTTAAGTAATTGCAGGAGCATCGCTTCCAACAACTTCTTCTCTTAAATTTCTTTTAAGAACCTTCCCAGTAGCATTTCTGGGTAAAGCAGCTATGAAATCAACTGATGCAGGAATTTTAAATTTAGCAAGATTTTTAAGGCAGTGATTGATGATATCTTCTTCCGATAAATTACAATCTGGTTTTAAAACAATGTATGCCTTACCTGTTTCACCCCATTTTTTATCAGGTACACCAATAATTGCTGCTTCTGCAATTTCTGGAAGTTGATAGATAACGTTTTCAACTTCAGCAGGATATACATTTTCTCCTCCGGAAATATACATATCCTTTTGTCTATCGACTATATAAATAAAACCTTCATCATCCATTTGGGCGGCGTCTCCAGTTTTGAGCCAGCCATCAACGAATGATTTTTCTGTAGCCTCTTCATTGTTCCAATACCCTGGAGTGACGTTTGGACCTTTTATCAAAATTTCTCCAACTTCACCCTGATTAACTTCATTGCCATCTTCATTCACAATTTTTACTTCAGTATGTAATAAAGGCTTACCTGCTGAACCAACTTTTCTCGCAGCATCTTCACCGGCAAGGCCGATACCTCCCGGACTTGTCTCAGTCATACCCCAGCCTTGCCAAAGTTCGACACCTTTACTTTGCCATGACTTCAAAATAATCTCTGCGCACGGAGCTCCACCAACTCCCGCACCTTCAATTCTTGAAAAATCAGTTGTATCAAAATTTGGATGCTGCATCATAAATTGAAAAGGAGCGGGCACTGCAAAAAAATGTGTGATGCCATAGTCAGGATCATCAATGATTTCCAATGCCTTGCCGGGATCAAATTCTTTCATCAAGACGATTTGACCACCGTAATGAAGAATAGGATTTGCGTAACAATTCATGCCCCCGGTATGGAATAAAGGGAGAACAATAAGTTGGACTGTTTTATCGGTTACTCTGGCAGATCCTGCTAGATTAACTATATTATAAAACTGCATTTCATGAGTGATCATTGCACCTTTTGGATGGCCCGTTGTACCCGACGTGTACATCAGCATAATCAGATCATCATGCGTAGTTTCAATAACATCAAAATCAATATTTTCTTTTAATGCTTGTTCGTACTCATTATTCTGATCCTCATCATCTATTTCCAATGAATTTTTAATGGAACAATCTGCAGTGAGTGCTTTAGCTGTATCTGCAAAATTAGAACCATAAATTAAGACTTCTGGAGAACTGTCATTAAGAATATATTCAAGTTCAGGTTTAGTAAGACGCCAATTGAGAGGTAATTCTATAGCACCTATTTTTGCGCAAGCAAACTCCAGCTCAAAAACTTCAGTGCAGTTATGAATTAAGATGGCAACTCTGTCACCTTTTTTAACGCCTTTATTTTGCAGCCATGAAGCGAGTCGACAAGATCTTTCCTCAAGTTGACCGTAAGTAGTTTCTCTTCCAGTAGAAACTTCTTTTACAGCAACTTTGTTCGGTCTAGTTCTAGCTTGGTGATAAGACCAATCGTAGTATTTGACTGTGCTCATTTAGCCTTAAGCAGCTCCAGCACCTAAAACAGATTTAATCTCTAAGAATTCTTCAAAACCAAATTCTCCCCATTCTCTTCCGTTACCGGATTGCTTAAAACCACCGAAAGGAGAAGTTAAGCCTGAAGGAGCATTGTTTATGTGAACATTTCCACTTCTAATTTTTCTGGCTACTTCTACTGCGTGATCTATGTTCTCTGAGGAAACATAGCCTGCTAATCCATAAGGAGTATCGTTCGCAATTTCAATAGCTTCATCTTCATCTTTGTAAGGAATAATGCACAGAACAGGTCCAAAAATTTCTTCCTTGGCTATAGTCATATCATTGTTTACGTTAGCAAATACAGTTGGCTTAACGTAGAAACCTTGATTAAGACCATCAGGTTTACCTGGACCCCCGCAGACTAATTCTGCTCCTTCTTCAATACCTTTTTCAATGAGACCTTGAATTTTATTGAACTGAACTTCGCTTACCACAGGACCAATTACAGTATCTTCAGCATTAGGATCACCCACTTTGGTCTCATCTGCAGCTTTTTTAGCAGCAGCTTTTGCTTCATCTTGCCTTGACTCAGGAACTAACATTCTCGATGGAGCGTTACACGATTGCCCACTGTTATTGAACATATGTCTGGTTCCTCTTATAACAGCATTTTCAAAATCTGCATCATCTAAAATAATATTTGGAGATTTTCCACCTAATTCTTGATGAACTCTTTTAACTGAATCAGCAGAACCTTTTGCAACTTGGATTCCAGCTCTAGTTGATCCTGTGAAAGACATCATGTCTATGTCGGGATGAGAGGACATAGCTTCACCGACCGTAGGTCCATCACCGTTGACAAGATTAAACACTCCATCAGGAATTCCCGCTTCATGAATTATTTCAGCCATGAGCATTGCATTGAAAGGAGCAATTTCACTTGGTTTTAAAATCATTGTGCAACCAGCTGCTAAAGCAGGCGCAACTTTGCAAGCAATTTGGTTTATTGGCCAATTCCAAGGAGTAATCATACCGACCACGCCAATTGCTTCTTTTCTAATAAACAACCCATCTTTTTGTTGTTCAAAGTCATAATTTTTAAGAGTCTCTAGAGCCGTCATAAAATGACCCAAACCTGAAGGTGAGTGTGCTTTCGAAGCTAATGACATTGGAGCACCCATTTCAGAAGAAATAGCTTCAGCCATTTCCGAGCTTCTTTTCATGTAAATTTCTATTATTTTCTCTAAATAACCAACTCTTTCCTCTTTTTCAGAAGAACTAAAGCTGGCAAAAGCATTTTTGGCAGCGTCCACTGCAGCATTTACGTCCTCAGAAGATCCTAAAGCAATAGAACCTATGGGTTCTTCAGTAGCTGGATTTAAAACATCAAGCTTATTAAGTCCATTTATTGGATCAACCCATGATCCATTAATATAAAACTGATGATATTCTTTCATTTTTTCCTCTCTTAAGTTTTCACTTTAAATAGTTTCTAGTTAAAAGTTGGGTCTGAATTCTTTCAGCCCACAAAGAAAGATACTTTCTTGTTTCTCTGGGGTCAATAACTTCGTGCACTGAAAAGGACTCTCCTCTAGCAAAAGGATCGCGAGCTTTTCTTAAAGAATCTTCAATTTCTTTTCTTTTAGCTTCAGGATCCTCTGCAGCAGCAATTTCTTTGGCAAATGCAACTGCAACACCTCCCTCTAATGGAAGAGCACCTGATTCTGCAGAAGGCCATGCCAACACATAAGGATCTGGACCAAAATGAGCAGCTGCAGCAACACCAAAGGATTTCCTTATCATAATAGTTGCCCAAGGAACAGTTGTCTCTGCGGCCGTAAGAACTGTCTCAGTTCCATAAAGTATTCCAGCATTTTTCTCAGCTTCCGGACCTATTAAAAATCCTGGCTCATCAACAAAAGTTAAAATTGGAATATTAAAATTATTACAGTTTTGAATAAATCTGGTTGTTTTCTTGGCATTATCTGCAGTCATTGACCCAGCATAAAAATTTGGATCATTTGCAAAGATTCCTACAGAAAATCCATTCAGTCTTGCAAAAGCTGTAATCATGCCTCTTCCAAAATAGGGGGTAATCTCAAAAAGGCTATCTCTATCAACCACTCCTGAAAGAATCTTTCTCATATCATAGGTTCTGGATCTATCTTCAGGGATAGCATCCAAAAGATCTTGATCTTTTCTTTCAATATCATCCTCATTTAGAACGCGCTGGGCTATTTCGTATCGGTTTTGAGGAAAATAACTTATAAATTTCCTTATCTGATTCAACGCCTCTTTTTCGGTATCTACAATGTTATCCACCACTCCATTTGATTTATGAACTTCAGACCCTCCTAATTCTTCTTTGGTAAGCTCAGTACCAAAAGCTCTTTCGACGACTTTTGGCCCTGCAATAAGAACTTGCGCAGTTTTTTTGGTCATCACTCTAAAATGTGATGCAACGAATCTAGAAGCAGGAAGTCCTGCGACTGGACCCAAGGCAGCGGTTGCTACAGGAACTTCTTTTAATGTTTTAGCTACAGATAAGAATCTTGACTTAGAGAACACCGGATCACCGTAAGATTTCTTTCCTGAAGATCCTTTTACCGATCCTCCGCCTCCTTCATGGAGTCTTATTAGAGGTACCTTATATTGAAGAGCTAAATCTTCTGTATAAACACTTTTTCTAAGTCCAACCGGATTAGGTGAGCCGCCTTTGACGGTAAAGTCTTCTCCTCCGACTAGAACTTGTCTGCCATCTATTTTACCAAATCCAAGAACGAAGTTTGAGGGAGTGAAATCTGATATTTCTCCTTTATCGTCTTTTTCTGCATCCCCAGCTATTTTTCCGACTTCATCGAAAGAACTTTTATCTAATAAAAGATCTATTCTTTCTCTTAAAGTTAATCTACCTTTAGCATGCTGAAGCTTTATTGCCTCTGTCCCGCCTTGAGATTTAGCTAATTTATTTCTTAGCTTGAGTTCTTCAACATCGCTTTTCCAATTCATGTCATTTACTCAAATTCTTCTTCCTGCCACCATGGATAATATTCAGGCATATTTTTGGAAACTGTATCTGAGAATTCAGGATCTCTTTTCTCTAGAAAAGAAGAGATTCCCTCTGCAACGTCATTACTTCTCCCTAAATAATAGACTCCCCTTGAGTCTATTTTATGAGCAGACATAGGATGTTTTTCTCCTAACATTTTCCATACCATTTGCCTGGTTAAACTGACAGAAACGGCTGAAGTTTTATTTGAAAATTTGTGTGCTATCTCTAATGCTCTTGGTACAAGATTGTCCTGACTTGTAATTTCTCTGATTAATTTTCCTTTAAGAGCTTCTTCTGCAGAAAATACTTCTCCTGACATCATCCATTCCAGTGATTGACTAACGCCCACAATTCTTGGTAGAAACCAAGAGGAACATGCTTCTGGCACTATGCCTCTTTTTGCAAAGACAAATCCAAACTTTGCGTTATCGGATGCAATTCGAACATCCATTGGAAGAGTCATAGTGACTCCTACACCAACCGCAGATCCATTAACTGCTGCTATGATGGGTTTTTTAAAATCGTATAGTTTCAAAGTGAGCATTCCGCCAGTATCTCTTGCCACTCCATTAACCTTTGAATCTCTTTTGGACCAATCGAATGTTTTTTCTCCCTGAGAAAGATCAGCACCAGCGCAGTAAGCTCTCCCCGAACCGGTAAAAATAACAGAACGCACAGAATCATCAGATTCTGCTTCGTCTAAAGTTTCCATGATTTCAACCATCATTTTTCCACTGAATGTATTCATCTCGTCTGGTCTAGTGAAAGTAATTAATAATGATTTATCTATTTTTTCTGTTTTGAGTGTTTCTTTATTCATAGAATTAAATATACCTTTTATAAATAAAATTGTGTATCATCGAATGCATAGCGTTGATTTAACCGACTTGCTGACGCTTTAAAAATTAGCTAAACAGGATTCTTAAACCTGCTTAGCAAAACAAGCAGGTTTTTTTTGGAGAAAAAAATGTCATATGAAGGAAAAAATTTAGAAACCATAGCTCTCCATACTGGATGGAGAAACGATGAGAATACTGGATCAGTAGCTGTTCCAATTCATCAAACCACTAGTTATCAATTCAATGATACCGCTCACGCAGCTAGCTTATTTGGATTACAAGAGTTTGGAAATATTTATACAAGAATAATGAATCCAACTTGCGATGTTCTTGAGCAAAGAATGGCTGCTTTGGATGGTGGTGTTGCAGGTTTAGCGGTTGCTTCTGGTCAAACTGCTTCTGCATACTCAATTCAAAACGTTGCTAGAGCAGGGGATAACATTGTTTCATCTGCACACTTATACGGTGGTACTTACAATCAATTCAAGAATAATTTGAAAGAAATGGGTATCGAAGTTCGTTTTGTTGATCCAACTGATCCTAATAATTTTGAGTCAGCTACAGATGATAAGACAAGAGCTTACTTTGCTGAAACTCTACCTAATCCAAAATTGCAGGTATTTCCGATTGCAGAAGTTGCTGACATTGGAAGAAAGCATGGCATACCCTTGATTGTTGATAACACTGCTGCGCCAGTTTTATGCAGACCTTTTGATCACGGTGCTGCTGTAACAACTTACTCAACTACCAAATACATAGGTGGTCACGGTACTACTATTGGAGGCCTCATCCTTGATGGAGGTAATTTTGACTGGGGTGGGGCAGGAGCTGATAGGCAGCCTGCACTAAATACCCCTGACCCATGTTACGGAGGAGTAGTTTGGGATCAACAAGTTACCAAAACAATGGGACTGCCATTTGCTTATCTCCTCAAGCTAAGAACTACTTTGTTAAGGGATCTCGGTGGAGCTATGAGTCCTTTCAGTGCCTGGATGTTTATTCAAGGATTGGAAACCCTTCCACTAAGAATGCGTGAACACGCTAAAAATGCGCAAGCTGTCGCTGAATTCTTAGAAAATAACGATAAAGTTCAATCAGTTACTTATCCTGGACTTTTTGAGGGCGCAGAAAGAGAAAAAGCTGACAAATACATGAAAGGCGGTTACGGAGCTTTAATTGGCTTTGAACTTCCTGGAGGCAAGGAAGCTGGAAGTAAATTTATTGATTCATTAGAGCTTTTATACCATGTAGCAAATATTGGTGATTCTAGATCTTTAGCAATTCATCCGGCTACAACAACGCACAGTCAATTAGCCCCCGAGGAGCAATTGTCTGCTGGGGTTACCCCCGGATATGTGAGGCTTTCAATTGGTATTGAACATGTAGACGATATCATTGCCGACATTTCTCAAGCTTTAGACAAAGCATCTTAAGCAGTTTAAAAAAATCCCTCTTTTTAATTAAGAGGGATTTTTTTTTGGAAATCAATTGGTGCCCCTGCTAGGAATCGAACCTAGAGCTGCCACTTAGGAGGCGGCCGTTTTATCCAATTAAACTACAAGGGCTATAAAATAGTTGGGTTTTCTTCTCCTTCATACACTTCTTCAGGATCAAAAACTTTTTCTTTTTCAATAAATTCAAGACTTAAATCTTTATCAACCTTTCTGTAAAAACAAGACTTGTAGCCGACATGACAACTTGCTCCAAGACCATCTAATTCAACCTTTATTATTAAACAGTCTTGATCATCATCGATTAATATTTCTTTTATATGCTGAAATTGGCCACTAGTTTCTCCTTTTTTCCATATTTTCTTTCTGCTTCTTGACCAATAGTGAGCTAAGTTAGTATCGATGCTCAAATCAAGCGATTCTTCATTCATATAACCATGCATCAGTATCAATTCTGTGCCGCTTTCTACCGTTATTACTGGTATCAAACCGTTGTCATCAAACTTAGGCATTAAAGAATTTCCTTCTTCTACCTGTTCTATACTTATTCTCTTTCCAAATTTATTTTTCATCATATGAACTAAATTTACAAAATCGTTATAATTATCAACTATTTAAGCTATTTTGGTTATAAAAAATTGATAAAAGTTGAAAATTTATCTTACTCTTTCAATGATTTTCCTTTACTTGAAAATCTTAATTTCGAAGTAAATCCCTCCGAAATTATTCATCTCAAGGGTGAAAATGGATCTGGAAAATCAACTCTTTTAAAAATATTAAGCGGAATATTAAACAACTTTCAAGGAAAAGTCCTTTCCACAGCTAAAAATGTATTTTTTTTAGGGCACAGCTTGGGCTTAAAAGATTCTTTATCAGTTAAAGATAACCTTTTATTAGACTATCGTTTTAATTCAGAAGTTGATTCTTTAAGCGAAGCTTTGAAATTATTTGAATTGAATTCAATGAAAGAAACTAAATTATTTAATCTCTCCCAAGGGCAAAGAAAAAAAGTCTCCTTGGTGCAGCTATTCTTATCCAAATACGATCTTTTTCTTCTAGACGAACCATTTGCAAACTTAGATAAGAAAGGGATTGAATTGATTGAGAATACTATCAGAGACCATCAAACCAGAGGATCATCTATCATTTTTACTTCTCACGAGGATCATAATATTTCAAGCAGGGAGCTAGTGCTGTGAAGAGTTTTTATTTTAAAACTTTCCAAAGGGACTCAAAAGTATATTTGTCTAGATCATCATCTTTTCTTGGACCAATCGTATTTTTTTTAATTACTATTACACTTTATCCTTTAGCTTTTGGATCCGATGAAGAGAAGCTTGCAGAACTCTCAGCAGGAATTATTTGGATATCGATACTATTAGCAAACTTATTGTCACATCAATTTATTTTTAATGAGGACTACAAAGACGGATCGCTTGATTTAGTTCTAGCATCTGGAAAATCATTATTTCTCTGGGCCAGCATTAAAATTTTTGTAAATTGGTACTTCTCATCGCTTCCTTTAATTTTTTTATCTTTACTAACTTCTTTTATGCTTTATCTTCCTTTCGATGCTGCATTGATTCTGGCTTTAACATTATTTTTAGGAACCCCAATACTATCTATGTTTGGCGCCTTAGCAGGAGCATTGACTCTTGAAAGAGGAAATATTGTTGGATCATCAATTGTTATCCCGATGTGTTTGCCAGCATTAATTCTAGGAATACTTGCTATACAGTCCTATAAAAATGAAGAATTATTCTTTTACATCTTTTTACTTGCCGCCTTTTTATTTTTTTCCATCCCAATTCTTATCGCTTCTTGCCTAGGAGCCATCAGACTTCACTTTGAGTAAAATGAGACAATTATTTAATCAATTAATTTCATTCCCTTATTTTTTTAAGATCGCTCAAATAAGTTTTCCTTATCTATTTCTGTTATCTATTTTAGTAATACTTCTCGGAGTTCTTTGGGGAGTTTTCTTCTCGCCAGTAGACGTTACCCAAGGTGAGGTTTACAGAATCATATACCTTCATGTTCCTGCAGCTTCAGTAGCTCAGTCTATCTATTACACAATGGTTATTGCTTCAATCACATATCTTATATGGCGAATAAAGATGGCGAGTGTGTTCATGATTTCTATGGCCCCTTTAGGAGCTATATTCACTTTTTTAGCTCTATTTACTGGGGCAGTATGGGGTCAGCCCACTTGGGGGACTTGGTGGGTTTGGGATGCAAGATTAACTTCAACCCTAATTTTATTAATTTTATATTTAGCAATAATCAGTCTCTTTTCTAGCTTCGATAGGAGAGCTTCCACTGATCAAGCTGTGTCTATTGTTGTATTGATTGGAGGAATTAATCTTCCAATTATTAAGTTGTCAGTTGAATGGTGGAATACTCTCCATCAGTCTGCCTCTATAACTTTGTCGGGTTCAAGTATTGATAATGAAATGTTGATTCCGTTGCTGATTTCTATATTTGGTTTTTATTTGTATGTGACGGCAATTGGAATGCGCAAAATGCAAGTTGAAATTCTTAAAAGAGAGATTTCACATAACTGGGTAAAAGAAATTTTTATAGAAAAGAGATGATCTTCGAACTACAAATAGTCCTGATTGTGAGCTTAATTATTTTTTTGATTACTTCTTCAATCGCATTGTTTGGATTAAAAAAATTTAAAGAAAAAATAAAATGAGAACAAAAAGAAGGAATAGAGTTATTTTCGTGTCCTCTTTGGTTGCTAGTTTATCTGTGGCCTTTATTTTCATAGTTTTAGCAATGAATGAAAATGTCGATTTCTATTACACGCCATCAGATCTAACAAGTTCAAAAATTATTAATAAAGATAGTCTGAGAATAGGGGGCCTTGTCCAAGAAGACTCAATAAAGATTAGTAAAGACAGTCTAAAGACTAATTTTCTTGTAACAGATTTAGAAAATTCTATAGAAGTCTATTATGAAGGCATTCTTCCTAATTTATTCAAAGAAAACTCAGGTGTTATTGCTCGAGGCTTCTATGATTATTCTGATGGAATCTTTTATGCCAAAGAAATATTAGCTAAACATGATGAAAATTACATTCCAAAAGAAGTAAAAAAGGCGCTTGTAAATGATTCCTGAGCTTGGAAATTTTCTTTTAATTTTCTCAATGATTAATAGCCTTTTATTAATCAGTATTGCCTTTATCTACCCTCCAAAAGAGAAAAGATTTTTTTTATCAGCCAGCTTGGTTACTTTTTTAGCCATCTTTCTGAGTTTTATAGCTCTTGAAATATCTTTTTTGACTGATGATTTTAGTGTGCTTTATGTAGCCACTAACTCGAATCCTAATTTACCAATTTATTACAAATTTGCTGCACTGTGGGGTGGACATGAAGGATCATTATTACTATTTCTTCTTATTTTGGCTGGATGGATCCTAGTCTTTGTTTTTTTTAATGAAGATCAAAAATATTCATCTGCTTTTATGAGCATTGTTTTATTTGCGTTGCTTGCTTTCACGGTTTTTCTTTCCAATCCATTCGAAAGGTTGCTGCCCATTTCTTCAATATCTGGTTCGGATCTCAACCCATTGCTTCAAGATTTTGCCTTTACAATTCATCCTCCAATGCTCTACATGGGATACGCTGGATTAGTTATTCCATTCGGTATAGCTATGAATTTTCTTTTAAATCAGGAAAAGGTTAAACAACTGGAACCAATACGCTCATGGTCTGTTGTTTCGTGGTCTTTCCTCACTCTGGGAATTTCCTTAGGCAGTTGGTGGGCCTATTATGAACTTGGATGGGGAGGCTGGTGGTTTTGGGATCCGGTAGAAAACTCTGCACTAGTACCTTGGTTGTTGTGCACTGCTTTAATTCATTCATCGATAGCAACCAACGCTAGACAAATTTTTATCAATTGGACTCTTGCCCTAACAATCCTCTCGCTAGCAGGCAGCCTATTGGGGATGTTTCTTGTTAGGTCGGGCATTATTACTTCTGTTCACTCATTTGCACTGGATCCTGACAGAGGTATTTTTCTGTTATTTATTTGTTTTGTGATAGTTATTCTTGGATTTTCTTTATTTTTTTTGAAAAGTCATAGTAGAGGTTTAAAAACTGACATGGGAATTTATTCCAAAGAGTTTATGTTTTTTATAAATAATGCTTTTTTAGTGACTTTATCGGCAATAGTTTTGCTTGGCACCATTTACCCAATTATCTATGAGATTTTTTCAGGTGGAGACCAAATTACTGTTGGAGCTCCATATTTCAATATGGTTACCGTTCCTTTTGCTTTGATCTTACTATTCTTTCAAGCAATCGGGCCTTTAACTAAGTGGGGAGGAAATAAAATAGATAATTTAAATTCAATTGGAATAATTATAATTTCAAGCATTGTCCTGAGTTATTTAGTCTCATATTTATTCTTTTCTTTTTCTTTTTACGAATTTGTCGGCAATGCAATCGTCTTGATGTTAATTCAATCGTTAGGTTTTTTAGCTTTCAAGAGCTTTCACTCTCAACGTAAAATTAACTTTTCTATGATTGCAGGACATCTGGGATTAGCAATTCTTACTTTCGGCATTACTATCTCTTCTTTAAATTCTGTGGAAAAGGAATTCGTTTTACAAAAAAATGAATCAGTTTTAGTGGGTTCTTCAAAAATCACATTAGAAAACACCCAATCAGTTCAAGAAGATAACTATTACGGTGATAGGGTGACATTTTCTTTCCAAGAGGAAGATAGAATTCTGAAGCTTTACCCAGAGAGGAGATTTTATCCGGCATCTAGAATGGAAACTACAGAAGCAGGAATTTATCCTTCTGTTTATAAGGACGTATATATTTCCTTGGGGCAGAAAATTGGTGAAAATGCCTGGGCTGCCAAGGTTCAAATCAAACCTCTGGTACGTTTTATTTGGCTTGGAGCAATAATTATGTTTCTAGCAGGACTATTAGTAAGAACTAATTTTAAATTTAAATGAAAATTTATCCTCTTTTAACGATCTTTTTAGCAATATCACTTTTTGGGCTTTTATTTTTTCAATTATTTTTTAATTCTGATTTTGAAGAGTTTAATAAAAAAAGTTTAGCTCCTTTTGAGTCAAAGCTACTTAACGGAGATTCTTTTACAAGTGAGCAACTTAAAAACGATTCTCTTTCGCTGCTTAATGTTTGGGCAACTTGGTGCGTGGGATGCAGATTAGAGCACTCATACTTAATGGAGTTAGAGAAAAAGGGAATATCTATCATTGGAATAAATTACAAAGACGATAAAGGAAAAGCTTTTAAATGGCTTGATCAATTTGGAGATCCTTATGTAAAAAATATATTTGATGATCAAGGAGAGTTAGGATTTTTGTTAGGTGTATCAGGTGCTCCAGAGACATTTTTAATCAAGAATGGAGATTCTATTGTTATGCATCACGTTGGGGTTCTAGACAAAGAGGTATGGAAAAATAAATTTGCTCCATTGATTAAAAAATGAAGACTTTTTTACTGATTCTGCTTTTTTCTCAGTCAGTCTATGGTGCAGATGAATTTATGACTTTTTCTTTCATAAATGATTCGGATGAAAAAAGATTTTATTCCCTTCAAAAGGAGGTTAGTTGTCCATTATGTGAAGGATCTAGTATTGCTGGATCAAACGCTCCTATAGCATCTGACATCAAAAACAAAATTTACACGGAAATATTATTAGGAAAATCTGATGAAGAAATTTTAGCTAACTTAAGAAATATTTTTGGCGAAGAAGTAACTTATAAGCCTTCTTTTGAAAACAATATTTTTCTATGGCTTCTTCCATTGATTTTCTTTTTATTAATTATATTTGCTGCAAGAATCTTTCTTAAAAAAAATGATCAAAAAGTATAAGGTTTTTGGATTGTCCTTAGCATTTTCTGCTGTAATTTATTTTTTTCTTTTTGGCCAAGAAAATTTTCAAAAACTAAATTTTCAGAAAGATTTACAACTAAATTTTATTGACAATGCCTCTTTTGAGGAGAAAAAAAATAAAATAGATAGCATCATCAATCTCTCTAGCAACAATCCTGCTCAAGTTTACTTTTTAGCCAACTACTTATTTGATAAATCTGAGTATGCATTAGCTTCCAGGACTCTTGAGCATTTCACTCTAAACTTCCCTAACGATACTGATGCTGAAGTAATGGCTTTAACAGCAGAAACTAAATATTTATCCAATAATCAAATTTTCAATGATGATATTGAAAGTTTAATTGAACAGTCCTTACTCAAAGATCCTGCAAACGTAAGAGCTTTAATTCTTAAGGGTCTTAAACAAACCTTGGATGAAAATTACAAGGATGCACTTAAATCATGGTCAATTGCATTCGAATATTCAGATAATGCAGATCAAAAAAGAATAATTATGGCGGGAATGAGCAAAGCCTTAAAACAATTGAAATCCCTTGAAGACTAAATAAAACATACAATTAAGGCAATAAATTAGATAAAATATAGAAACTTTTCTTTTAATAGATGAGGCTTAAACACATTAGCCTTTCTGGCTTCAAGTCTTTCGTGGATCCCACGAGAATACCTTTCCCTTCAGATATGTCAGCAGTTGTTGGTCCCAACGGATGTGGTAAATCAAATATTATCGATGCGGTCAGATGGGTCTTAGGCGAAGGCTCAGCAAAAAATCTCAGAGGAGATAGCATGTCAGATGTTATTTTTAACGGGTCTGTTGCTAGGCCGGCTTCCTCGAGAGCATCAGTTGAATTAGTTTTTGATAATTCTTCAGGCAGACTCGGAGGGGAATATTCTAGCTACTCTGAAATTTCTGTGAAAAGACAAGTGGATCATGAGGGCTTATCTTCTTATTACTTAAACGGTTCTTCTTGCAGAAGAAAAGATATCACCGATATTTTCTTAGGTACTGGGCTTGGCCCCAGAAGTTATGCTGTCATTGAGCAAGAAATGGCTACAAAACTGATTAGCTCAAAGCCAGAAGAATTACGCTCACATATTGAGGAAGTTGCTGGGATATCAGTTTATAAAGAGAGAAGAAAAGAAACCGAAAGCAGAATCAAGAAAACTAAGGAAAATTTGGATCGTGTCAATGATTTAAAAAAAGAAATTGATAGAAATCTCCTAAAGCTAAAACAACAAATTAAATCAGCAGAAAAGTATGATTTAGCTAAACAAAATTTAAAAAAATTTAGATCCCTAAAACTTGCATCAAACTGGCTTGCTTCTTCAGAAAAAGTAAAAGAAATGGAACTTAATCAGAAAAGGCAGGAAATAGAGATACAGAAGAAAATCTCTGAAAAAGAAAGAATAAATACTCAAATAGAAGAAACAAGAAATAATCAATCTAACTTGCTTCTACAAATTGAAAAAATGCAGGAATCTTTCTACAGCAGTGGAGCAGAGATATCAAAATCTGAGCAAGAGTTAATTTCATTGGAAGAGAAAGTAGTTTTAACAAATAATGAAATAGAATCCATTAATCAAAAAATTATTGCTTTAAATTCAAATATAAACTCAGAAAGAAATGCAATTGAACAAATCAGGACTTCATTAGAAAAAGAGACAAATGCTCTGGAAGAGGCCAAAAATGATTTTGAAAGACTTCAGATTTCAAGTTCACCAGAAGAATTTTTGGATAAACTATTAAACGATATTGGAAACCTGATCATAAAAATTAAAAATTTATCTGAAAGCGCTAATTTTGACAATGAACTCAGAGAGGTTCTTAGTGATTCAACAAACATTCAAAGCGGTCTTTCGAGATATAAGGCGGAATTTAAAAATATAAGCGATGCCGAGAAAGGAGTTTTAAACGAAAAAAGAGAGAAATACACAAAAGCTATCCAAGAAGTTGCAAATAAAAACCTAGAAATAAGCAAACTAGAAGGTGCTATTCATTCAAAACAAAAAGAAATAGAAACATTTCAAAGCAAGACCAAAGAACTCTCTGAATCTAGAGAGTCACTAATGATTCCCATAAATGAAATAAAAGAAGAAATTAAACCCCTTTTAGACAAAAGATCGGGGAATCAAAATGAGTTAACTGCTTTGAGAAACAATTTTGAAAGAACAAATGAAGAAATAAGAACGTTAGAAAAAAATCTCAATATAGGAGAAATTAAGATTGAAGAATTAAAATCACTTTCAAACTCTTCTGTTGTTGAAAAACAAAAGTTTATAACCGAAGCAGAAATATTACAAAAACAGATCCAATCTGAGTATGGAGAATTACAAACAGTTCTAGACAAACTAGAACCTGAATTTGATTTAGCTTTCATTGAAAATGAGATTGAAAGATTTAATAAACAAATTGAATCAATTGGACCAATTAATCTGGCAGCAAAAGAAGAATTTAAGATTGAAGAAGAACGAAATCAGGAAATAGAAAGTCAACTCAACGAATTGAATAAAGCGATTGAAACCCTTCAGAGCGCTATTAAAAAAATTGATCAAGAATCTAGAACAAAATTCCAAGATACTTTAGATAGTGTGAATTCAGAAATTGCTAAATTATTTCCTAAACTTTTTGGAGGAGGGCATGCAAAACTGGAATTAACCGGAGAAGACGTCTTGGAGTCAGGAGTGGTTTTGAAAGCAATGCCGCCAGGTAAAAAAAATGTATCAGTGTCTCAACTTTCTGGAGGAGAGAAAGCTATGAGCGCTATTGCAATGGTATTCTCTTTCTTTTCTCTTAATCCATCTCCATTTTGCATATTAGATGAAATTGATGCTCCATTAGATGACTTAAATACTTTCCGTTATATTTCCATGGTTGAAGAAATGTCTAAAAAGATTCAATTTATCTACATTACTCACAACAAAATCTCTATGGAGAAGAGTAAACATCTTATGGGTATAACTATGGAAGAAGCAGGGGTCTCAAGACTTGTATCTGTGGATGTAGAGGAAGCTTTAAGCCTTGCAGTTAACGAATGAATTTAAGAGAAATATTAGTTCTACTAATTTCCTTTTTTCTTGCCGTAACAATAATCCTGACTTTTAGAAAAATAATAAATTATAGAAAAAGTCCAAATAGGAAACCACAAAAGAGTTCCGTTGCTAATGGCAATGAAGTAAAGGTTGAACTTGAAGACTTCTCGGAAGAAGATTTCATAGACGATGATATGCCGCCTGAACCTAAACATTCCTCGGATAACTTAATTTATTTGCATATAGAATCCGATCAAAACAATTCTATTCAATATAAAGATCTTCTAAGTTATTTTAATAACAATGATATCAATCTAGCCGATGAAGGTGGTTGGCTTAAGATATATTTAGATGATTCAAATAATTTTTCGCTGGTTAATGGATTGAAACCAGGGAAATTTCTTCCTGAGGAGGGGATAGATTCGACGTCCATCATTACAATGATTCTCATTACAGATGAGCAAAATAATTGCGTTGAAGCTTTTCAGGGTATGGCAGAGATGTCTTATAAGTTAGCAGCCTATTTATCTGCAAATGTGCTTGATTCAGATAGAAATAAACTGACTAAGCAGATGTATGATCATTATATGCAACAGGCCGAGGAAACAGATCTAAAAAAAATTAAGCTATCCTGATGGTTTCCAAGGAGGAAATTCATAAAAAATATACAGATTTAAAAAATCGGATATTAGAGCTCAATGAATCATATCATCGACATGACATCTCAGAGGTTAGCGATGAAAAATACGATTCTTTATTCAAAGAATTAATAGATTTTGAAAAAAATAATGATTTTCTGGACACTGAGAATTCACCTACCAAAAGAATTGGTTTCTCTCCGTTAGATCAATTTCAAAAATATTCCCACAGAAAGAAAATGTTATCTTTGGATAATGCTTTTTCAATTAATGATCTTACTGATTTCAATAAAAGAGTTAATCCGAAAGAAAAATTCAATAATCTGATATTTTCTTGTGAACCAAAAATGGATGGCGTTGCTATTTCTATAAGGTACAAGGATGGCTTTTTCCATTCTGCTGGAACCAGAGGAGATGGAAGCATTGGCGAAGACGTAACTCAAAACGTGAAGACTATCCAAGGGATTCCGCTAAAACTTGAAAATTTTTCAACTAAAGATCCCAAAGACTTTGATGTTAGAGGAGAAATCTACATGGAACTCTCTTCTTTTAATGAATTAAATAAGCAGCTTGCAGAAAAAAAATTCGCAAATCCTAGAAACGCTGCAGCAGGAAGCTTAAGACAATTAGATTCAAAAATAGTTGCTAGAAGACCTCTAAAAATGATTGCCCATGGCATAGGTTTTATATCAGATGAATCTTACTTTGAGTCTCATTCATCTATGATCCAACAATTTAAAAAGTGGGGCTTGCCTACAAATGATCTAGTTAAAGAATTTGCCTCGATAAATGATTGCGAATCTTATTTCAATGAGATTGCGTTGCTAAGAGATAGTTTGGATTATGAAATTGATGGCATGGTCATCAAAATTGATGACTTAAAAATTCAGGAAGAAATAGGTCTAAATGCAAGGTCACCAAAATGGGCGATAGCAAGAAAGTTTAAGGCTTTAGAAGTTACTACCAAGGTCAAAAAAATAATTTTCAATATGGGAAGGACAGGAAAATTAACTCCTGTTGCTCAATTAGATCCAGTTCAAGTTGGAGGCGTAACAGTCTCTAATGCCACCTTGCATAATATTGATGAGATAGAGAGATTAGGGGTTCAGGAAGGGGATATAGTCAGTTTAAAAAGGGCTGGAGATGTAATTCCTAAAATTACAAAAGTTATTGAAAAAAAATCAACAAATAAAGTAAAAGTTTCAGCACCAGAATTTTGCCTGAGCTGTAAGCGAAAGGTGAGTTATTTCGAAGAAAAAATTATTTTTAGCATGGATGATGCAATTGATTCAAATTGTTTTTCCAGACATCAATTCCAAGAATCTATGGATCATTTTGTTTCTAAGGCTGCCTTTAATATTGATGGTCTGGGGGCAAAAAATATCGAGTTGTTTATTGATAAAGGGCTATTAAAACAAAATGAAGATATCTTTAGGCTTAATAAAAATAACTTAGAGCATCTACCAGGTTTTGCAGAAAAATCTGCTAATAAATTAATTTCTTCTATTAAACGCAGTATGGATATCTCTTTGAGTAGATTCATTTATGCGCTCGGAATAAAAGAAGTTGGTGAGGTGACATCAAAAAACTTAGCTGCAGAATATAAATCAATTGAGAATCTTTTTTTCCCATCACCTGATAGGCTCATCGAGATTAATGATATTGGAGAGGTAGTTGCAAAAAATATCAGCATCTTTTTCTCTGATAAAAAAGTTATTAAGAAAATTAAAACCATGCAGGACTTAGGAGTTAATATTTCTCATGAAGAGCAGATTTCATCTTCGAATGAATTCCAAGAGATGAGTTTTGTAATTACCGGCAAATTTTCTAAATTTTCTAGAAATGAATTAAAAGGCATTATAGAGTCAAAGGGAGGTAAGGTTTCTGGGTCTATTTCTTCTAAAACAAATTATTTGGTCTTAGGAGAGGATCCTGGAAGCAAATTAGAAAAGGCTCAAAAACTTAAAATAGATATTCTTACCGAAGATGATTTTTAAAAGAGCAAGTTTGTTATCTGGCTTTATTTTAATTCTTATTTTAAATTCTTGTGCTGTTTCACCTCCAAAAAAACCCAACGATATATGTTCAATTTTCTTAGAAAAACGGTCTTGGTATAAAGCCGCAATTAAATCCTCAAAGAGATGGAAAATTCCTCTTGAAGTTAATATGGCTTTTATCTTGCAAGAATCTTCATACATTCAGGGAGCAAAACCCGAAAGAACAAAATTATTGGGTTTCATTCCATGGAAAAGAAAAAGTTCTGCTTTTGGGTATGCCCAAGCTCTTGATGGAACGTGGGAAAGATATAAAAAAGAAGCTAAAAAAACCTTCGCTTACAGAAGGAATTTTGATGATTCTATTGATTTCATCGCTTGGTACAATAATTTAAGTCACAAAAAAATTGGAATCCCAAGAGATAATGCAAGACTTTTGTATCTTGCTTATCATGAGGGGCAAGGGGGTTATAAAAAGGGTAGCTATCGAAATAAACCTTGGCTTACTGATGTTGCAACGACAGTTCAAAACAATGCTAATAGATATAAATCGCAATTTAATAGTTGTAAGAATAAGTTAAGAAATCCTTTTTATTACTTATTTAAAAAAGCATGAAATAAGATAATATTCTCGTATGATTTTTAAAAATATAGTTTTAGCTTTAATAACTGTTCTAGTGACTCTTAGCTGTTCAATGACCGTTCCTGTGTATTCAGATCAATTTGAGAGTTTTGATCCTAGGTCTTATGATTCCTTTAAATTCATCAAGCCTGAGCCATTTTCAGACACCTCTGATATTTCAGAAAATCCAGTAATACTTACTAGAATATCTAGGTCTATTCTTGGGTCTTTAGAGAACCTTTCTTTAGATGAAGATCAGGCAAATCCAGATCTTGAAATATCTTTTGCTTACGGTTCAAAGGATGATTACAGATATCGACCTACATCTTTTGGTTTCCAATATAGAAGGCATCCCTTTTACAATGATACTTTTTACAATTACGTGCCTTCCAAAGAGTTTAGGCTTGCTATTTATGTGAAAGAATCTAGTTCTCAGGAGGTAGTTTGGTATGGTTCAACAAGATTACCAAAATCTTATTCTTCTGATCAGGGTGTGATTGACGAAGCAGTCGAAAGAATATTCAGCTCTTATCCTAAGAGCTGAATATCTCTATTATCATCTAGTTTTTCGAACCAGACGGGATTTCATTGAAGGGTACAGTCTTATCAACTCTGACATCTTGAGGCATGCCTAGAACTTGCTCAGCAATAATATTCCTGAGAATCTCATCTGTTCCACCTGCAATTCTAATTAACGGAGCCCCAAGTAGACTGCCTTGAAAAAGAGCTCTGATATCATCTTTGTCATCTGATTTGATGATAGAAGCGTTATCCATGAGATCCATTCCAAAATTTGCTATATCTTGAAGTTTATTCGCGCTAACGATTTTAGTTATAGAAGCATCTGGACCAGGAGTATCACCTCTTGAGAGGGCAGAGATGTTTCTCATTTTTGTATATTTCAATCCAGCATACTCGCAGTACCAATCTGCTAGTTTTTCTCGAACTCCACCGTTACTGATGGCATTCTCACCGTTGAAGTCACTTTCTTTAGTCAATTCAAAAATCTCTTGAAAATCGACACCCGACGCATCTCCAACAGCTAATCTCTCATTCATTAGAGTTGTAAGAGCAACTTTCCATCCATCTCCAACTTCTCCTAATCTCTGAGAATCAGGAATCTTGACATCAGTGAAATAAACTTCATTAAAGTTGGCTCCTCCGGTGATTTGTCTTATAGGTCTCACTTCTATTCCAGGAGATTTCATATCTAAAAAGAAGTAGGTCAATCCTTTATGCTTCGGAGCATTGAAGTCACTTCTCGTGACAAGAATTGCATAATCACTGTAATGAGCACCTGATGTCCATACTTTTTGACCATTTATTGTCCAAGTATCACCATCCAATTCAGCTTTGGTCTTAATTCCAGCAAGGTCTGAACCTGCGCCTGGCTCACTAAAAAGCTGACACCAAATTTCTTGACCTTTTGCCATTGGCGGAAGGTATTGTTTTTTCTGTTCTTCGGTTGCATAAAGCATCATGGTAGGACCAGCCATTCCTTGCCCAATTTCATGGAAACCTCCGGGAACTTTATACTTGCTCTCTTCTTGAGCCCAAATTACCCTTTCGATTGCCGTAGCATCTCTGCCTCCGTATTCTTTAGGCCAATGCAGACAAGCCCAGCCAGCTTCATATTTTTTGGTCATCCAATCTTTAGCATCCTGAAGGGCACTAGACTCACCACTTTCCCCAGTCATTTCTGCGGGACGGTAAACGTCACGGGAATGCTCTTTCTTTTCTGCGTTTGCACTTAGCCAATCAGAGGCTTCTTTTCTAAATTTTGCTTCTTCAGCGGTATCATTAAAATCCATTTAGTACTCCTAAATTATTGAGGTAAATTACTTCTTTCAATCGAAGAAACAAGCTTATCTTTCCATAAACTTTGTCCGCCTATGTTAGCAGATAACAATCTTGCTCTTCTATAAAAGAGGTGACAATCAAATTCCCAAGTTGCACCCATTCCACCATGAGTCTGGATGTTTTCTTTGGAACATTCATAAAAAGCTTTTGTTGCACTTACTCTTGCAGTCGCAGCAGCAACAGGAAGTTCTGGTGCGTCGTTACCTAAAGCCCAAGCGCCAAAGTAACAGTTTGATCTAGCCAGAGTAAGGGAAATATACATATCAGCTAGCTTATGTTTTATTGCTTGGAAAGAACCTATTTGCCTACCAAAGGCGTATCTTCCCATAGCGTATTCTTTTGCCATATTCATTGATGCTTCAGCTCCGCCAACTTGTTCAAATGCAAACAAGACAGCCGCTTGATTTAAAAGCTTATCTATTGCTTCTGAAGAAGAATCTTCAATAATTTTTGCATCTGCATCTTTAAAACTTATGTTTGCATAGGAACGCGAACCATCAAAACACTCGGCTTTTGAAACTTCTACACCTTTGCTATCAGCATCCACTAAAAAAAGTCCAACCTTATCCCCAGATTTAGCTGAAACAACAAAAAGATTGGCAATATCTCCGTCCGGGACCGCTATTTTTTCTCCACTTAACTTTCCATTTTGGAAAGTTGTTTTAGCATTATCAGATGTGGGTGTTCCTAGTTCTTCTGAGTGTGCAAATGTTCCGATCATCTCTCCAGCGGCAAGTTTTGGAAGATATTCTTTTTTTACATCATCATTAGACGAGTTTATTATCGCTGTAGTAGCTAAATAAACACTTGAAGAGTACGGAATTGGAGCTATTGCTCTTCCCATTTCCTCAGCGACCACACAAAGCTCAAGAAATCCAAGCCCAATACCGCCGTGTTCTTCAGGAATTGTTATAGCTGTAAGACCCATTTCAACAACTTTATTCCATAGATCTTTATCAAAATTTTCATCGCCTTCTAAAATATTTCTATTCCTTTTTACGGAATCTTCTTTTTCAAAAAGTTTTCTCACTTCTTCTTTCATGACCAATTGGTCATCAGAAAATTCAAAATTCATATCTCCTCCATATTTCTCAAAAAAAACATTTCATTGTAACCATCTATCATTAGAATGTAATCCCATATAACTTATATATGGAAAATAATTCTAAAAATATTAGACCTTATAAAGATCTGTCTTCAAGGAAGATTTCTGCATCCTCTTCGATAAGTTTATCGAGTCTTTTAGTTCCTTTAATACTTATAGTTGTAGTAATTTTAAGCACAGTCTTCATAAGCTTGAACCAAAACAAACTCCAAAAAGAGATATCTGACGTTAACCTGAGGCTTTCAACTATGGAAAAAAATCAGGCAGACCTTGGAGAAACTTCTCAAATAACACTGGAATCTCTGGAGCAAAATTTAAAAGATGCAAACTTTGAAATTAGAAAACTTTGGGATTTAAGTAATAAAAGAAACAGAAGAAACATAGAAACTACGATGAAATCTCTCGAAACACTCCAAGAACAATCAGACGACATGGTCAAAAAATCGCAATTGAATGAGGAGTCTTTGAAAAGGCTTGCATTATCTCTAGATAAAACAAGAAAACTCGTGGCAAGAATATCAGGCGCTGATAATTCCTTTGATCAACTCGAATCCAAAATATCTGAAATTGAAGAGGCAAATAAATCTAATATGGCTTTCAGAGAACAGATAAGCGAGGCATTAATTCGAATTCAAGCAGACCTCAGCAGTTTAGAGATTGCTTTAGAGGATAAATAATTTATATTAACTTTCTAGGCGGATATGGTGGAACTGGTAGACACGCTAGATTTAGGTTCTAGTGCCGAAAGGTGTGGGGGTTCGACTCCCTCTATCCGCACCAAAGTAAATTTACTTCAAATGCTCTATTAGAAGAGTAGGTACATTACAAGTATGAGACTTTATAGTCGCAACTAGGGTTTTTGGTTTTCTGCCATCCTTCACATCTGAAATTTCTACCCCCTCCGATACTAACCTAGCATGCATTTTTTTTATATCTTTGGTTGTCCAAGCTAAACCCCAAGCTTTATCAATTGGTTTATCTGCATCGTTATTAATTCCTATGGCTTCAATCGTCGTTTGATTCGTTCTAAAAAACAACATTCTTCCTCCCCATTTTTCAACATATTGATCCAAAGCGAGTCTGATTCCGTAAGTATCTCTGTAAAGCTCAATTAATCCATCTGGATCATTGGAGTTGATAACAATATGATCGAGACGCTCAACTTGATCGTTTTCAAAAGATTCGTATTTCGGAAGAATTCCTGAGGTGTGCTCAATTAACAGGGTAAAGACTCCACGAGTAGATTCTTTTGGGAGCATAATATTTTTCCATTCTCTTTTAGCACCCGAATCTAAATTGATTCCCTCGCCAGATGTAATTTTTATATTTTGGAAATTTGAGTATTCCTTAGATTGAAAAACTTCTTCAATGTTTTCAACTTCCAATGCTATACCAAAGATACTTTCTCCATTTTCCTTGATATGATCGTTAACTTGATCTGCTAAAAATCCTTCTGAAGTTCCGGCAATCAATTCTAAATAAAGATTTTCTAAAGGGAACAAGATATTTTCAGTTCCAAGACTAGGATGTTTACCGCGCCAAGTAGGTTTGAGACCTAAAACTTTTTCATATTGAAGAGACGATTCTTCAAGATTTTTTACAGCTATTAAAATGTGATCTATCGATTTAATCATTAATTATGAGCAGTAGTCAGGATTTCAATTTTCGTATACTCTAACAATGATATATTTTTTATGAGGAGAAAAAAATGAACTTTGAACATTCTGACAAAGTAAAAGACTTACTAGCTAGAGTATCTAAATTTATGGATGACAATATTTATCCAGCTGAATCCGTCTATGCAGAACAAATGCAGGCTTTTAGAGACGAAGGCAATCCTTGGCAAGTTGTTCCAATTGTAGAAGAACTTAAAAAGAAAGCTAGAGCAGAAGGGCTTTGGAATTTCTTTTTACCTGAGAGTTCTTATGGGTTTGGATTAACTAACCTTGAATATGCGCCTTTGGCTGAATTAATGGGAAGAAGCGGCATTGCTTCTGAGGTATTTAATTGCTCGGCTCCTGATACAGGAAACATGGAAGTCATAGAAAGATATGGAAATGATGAGCACAAAAAATTATGGCTCGAGCCATTGCTTAACGGTGAGATCAGATCAGCGTTTGCCATGACTGAGCCAAATGTTGCGTCTTCTGATGCAACAAATATTTCTAGTTCAATTGTTGATGCTGGAGATCATTACGTCATCAACGGTGAAAAATGGTGGACTTCTGGTGCAGGGGATCCTCGTTGTAAGATTCTTGTCTTCATGGGTGTAACTAATCCAGACAATCCGAAACATCAGAGACAATCACAAATTCTTGTCCCTATGGATACTCCTGGAATCGAAATCTTAAGAATGATGAATGTCTTTGGATCAGATGATGCTCCGCATGGACATGGTCATTTGAGATTTACAGACGTGAAAGTACCTAAAGAAAATCTTCTTTTAGGAGAAGGTAGAGGTTTTGAAATCGCTCAAGGAAGACTTGGTCCAGGAAGAATTCATCACTGCATGAGAACAATTGGTGTTGCTGAGAGAGCTTTAGATATTCTCTGTGAGAGAGCTACAAATCGAGAGGCATTTGGTAAGCCTCTTGCTGAGTTAGGAGGAAACTATGATGTCATTGCCGATTGCCGTATTGAAATCGACAGCTGCAGATTACTTACTCTAAATGCTGCTCATATGATGGATACTGTAGGTAACAAAATTGCCAAAAGTGAAATTGCTCAAATTAAAGTGGCTGTTCCAAATATGGCTTTGAGAGTTATCGATAAAGCAATTCAAATTCATGGTGGAGCGGGAGTTTCTCAAGATACGCCTTTAGCCAGAATGTACGCAAGCATGAGAACCTTAAGACTTGCAGACGGTCCTGATGAGGTTCACAGAAGAACTGTTGCCAGATTAGAACTTGGTAAACATCAGGCACAAGCAGCTAAAGATGGTTCGCCAGACGTATACGTAGGAAGGCCTAGTTAGTCTTTTTAGTTCTTCTGCAGCGCTCGCTGCAGAAGACTACGTTATCCCAATCACGTTCCCATTTTTTTCTCCATGAAAAAGGCTTGTTGCACTTTTTACATATTTTTTCTGGGAGAGGTTTTTTCAAGAAACTAGTATGTCGTTAAGCTGATAAATTCTTCAGCAAGTTTAAAAATCTTTTCTTTTTTATCTTTGTTCATTTTATCCAAAGATCTTGTCATCAACGACAACCTAGGATTAGATTTAAAGAATTCGCTGTGCCTGGAAATAAAACTCCAATATAAACCATCCACGATTTCACACCAATCTCCTCTCTTAAAATTACTCATTTTTAAAAGATAATTCGAACCACATATGTAAGGTTTAGTCGACATAATGCCCGCATCTGCATAAGTACTCATTCCAAAAACATTTGGAACCATCACCCATTCTGATGAATCTAAGTACATTTCCATAAACCAGGTGTAAATTTCTTTAGGCGACACTCCTGCTAGGTTCATGATGTTAGCGATAACCATGAGTCTGTTTATATGATGGGTATAGCCATGATCTATAGAATCCTTAATTGCTTTATCCAAGGGGTCAATTCCAGTTGAACCTTCATACCAGCAATCTTTTAATTTTTTATTGTGATTAAAGAAATTAGAATTCTCTTGATCAACACCCTTCAAGTCGTAAACACCTTTTATGAATTCTCTCCAACCTATAATTTGTCTGATAAATCCTTCGAGAGAATTTAATGGGATATTATTTTTCTTTGCGTAACTTAAAGACTGATCTACAACTTCATCAGGAGTTATCAAGCCGATATTTAAAAGGGGGCTAAGCAGAGAATGAAATAAAAAAGTTTCATTTGTATCTATTGCATCCTCATAATCACCAAAAAGTGAAAACCGTTCCTCTAAAAAAGATTTCAACCATTTTTTTGCTTCGTTTCTGTTGCAGGGGATTTTCATACCATCAAGTCCCCCAGGATGATTAGAAAAATTTTCCATGATGATATTTTTTATTTCTTCCTTATAAATTGAATCTTTTATTTTTGGAATTTTTGGAATGGACAGACCTTTGGGTAACTTTTTACGATTTTCTTCATCAAACGACCATTTACCTCCAATAGGCTTATCGTCACTCATCAAAATATTTAGCTTTTTCCTCATTTTTTTATAAAAGTCAGCCATAAAAAGTCTTTTACCGTCCATGAGGTCTTTGAACTCACCTTTCTGAAGAATGAACATAGGATTATGTAGTTCTTCATAATCCAAATTCTTGGTCTCTAAAAATGCATAGAGTTGCTCTTTAAATGCTTTATCTGCAGGCTCAAAAAAGTATAACTTCTCAATTTTATTTTTCCTGATTACATCCGTGACGTTATCTAAGTAACTTTTTTTATTTTCTGTTAACTCTATGTAATGGACGGTTTTGTCCAATGAGAGAAGAGAATCTCTATATTCACGCATCGAGGTTAAAAACATTAGAATTTTTGATTTGTGATGCTTAACGTAAGTGCATAGATCATAATCTTCAATCATCAATACATGATTAAAGTTATATTTTTTTAGTTCTTCTAACGGAAATAATTGATTTCCTAAGACAATTAATAGATTATTCTGCACCACGTAATATTAACGATTCATTTTTAACTAACGTAATAATTTTATGAAAGATATTTTTCCTACTCCTGGTGGATCAGTAACAGTCACTGATGAAATGTGCGATATGAATGGTCATATGAACGTTAGGTTCTATCAAACAATTCCCATGGACTACGAAGGTAATTTTTATCATAGCCTTGGATTTGGAGAAGATTATATTTCCAAGGGATATTCTTCATTTACTATCGAACAAAATATTAGTTACCTTAAAGAATGTCTCAAAGGCGAGGTACTAACTCCTCGTTTTCGTATGCTGAACGTTAATAAAAAGCTTTATCATTATGTTTGCGCTATCTGTAAAGAGAATGATGAGGTTGCTGCTTTGGTGGAAACTGTTGAAATTCACATTGATATGTCGATTAGGAAATCATCTGAAATGTCAGATGAAATTTTCAAAACTATGGCAGATATGAAAAAGGATCATGATTTAAGTGCTCCTTATCCCTTCGATATCAAACTAAAAATTAAGTCAATTATTTAGATTTAAAGACAGGCTCTCTCCTGTCGAGAGATGCTTTTATTCCTTCTTTGAAATCATCAGTTTCTCTTAATCTATTTTGCTCAGATAGTTCCCACTGAGTAATTTTTTCAATTTCATCAGCCAAACCTTCTTTGATTGTTGACCTTATAGCCTGAACTCCAAGCGGACCAGCCGAATTAATTTCATGAGCTAAATTCTCTGCTGAAGACATTAACTCTTCTTTGGATACTAAATAATCAGCTAATCCAATATCAAAAGCTTCATCGCCAGTGATTCTTCTACCAGTTAACAACATTAGAGCAGCCTTTTGGTGACCTACAACTCTTGGCAACGTAATTGTCGTCCCGAAGCCTTGATGAAAAGCTAACTTTGCAAAATTTGCACTAAATCTTGATTCAGGACAGGCAACTCTAAAATCACATGCCAAAGAAACGCCAAGTCCACCTCCAACGGCAGCACCTTGAATGACTCCAATAATTGGTTTCTTTGTTCGGAACAATCTGACAGCTTGTTGATACAACTTTTCATAAGGATCTGACTCTTCCTTCATAGATGATCTGGTGAAATCTGCTCCCGCACAAAAATGTTTGCCTTCGGAATAAAGTATGATTGATCTACATTCATCATTTTTGTCCATCTCTTCGAGGACATCGGCAATTTCGCCTATCAATTCTGCATCAAAAAAATTGTTTGGCGGCCTATTTATTTTTATGTAGGCAGTATGATTTTTTAACTCAAATACCAAGTCATTTAGTTTTTCTAAGTTCATAATAATTCTGTATTTTTTTATTCTAGATAGTAACTTACAGGTAAAATAACTTATATGTCGAGTTTATTTAATTTCTTAAAAAAAATAGATTACCTTCTCTTTTTTATCTATGGAATTATGGGCTTTGGCAGTTTATTTTTTATTCAAGCTTTTAGAGATTTCATGACATTGAATGCTACTTTAGAATTTCTTATATGCTTTTTAATCCTCTCTCCCATCTACTATTTGGTTCGAGTACTAAAAAAAAAATATATAAATGATTAGATTAATTCTTGGTATTGGAATTGTGTTGGTCACCTCCATGTTAGTTACCTATCTAACGAGGAAATTTGGCAAATCCATCGCCATAGCACTCTCCATCTCCATTGGAATTATTGTCGGTGTGATTATTTATTCTCATGAAGATGGTTGTGTCGTAGAATCTGAAGAGCAAGCTGCAAAAATTTGTTGGTTTAAATGAAAAAATCATTTTTAGATATAGTTGAAGAAGCATTGGTTAACGTTGATGAAGTGGACTGTGTTGAACTAAAACACGCCAAAGATAATGAAGAGGATTTTATTCTAATCGATAGTAGAGAAAGGGAAGAATGGGATGCTTCTAGAATTCCTAATTCAGTCCATATGAGCAAAGGATTGATCGAAAAAATGGTTGAAGCAAACATCCCCGATCGAGACACAAAGCTTATTATTTATTGTCAATCAGGTTTCAGATCGGTTTTAGCTTGCGAAAGCATAAAACGTATGGGTTATAATCAAGTTTCATCTTTGAAGGGCGGAATCTCTGAATGGCAGTCTTCAGGTTTTCCCATAGAGGATTAATACTAGATAAAGATTATTATGATTGATGTAGCAGTTATAGGCGCAGGTATCTCTGGAATAGGTGCAGCTTCTTATTTGACAATGAAATGTCCAAATAAGAGTTTTCAAATTATCGAATCAAGGAAAAATATTGGTGGAACTTGGGACTTGTTCAAATACCCAGGAATTAGATCAGATTCCGATATGTATACGATGGGTTACTCTTTCAAACCATGGAAGGAAGATAAAACCCTTGCTGATGGATCGTCAATCCTAAGATATTTAGATGAGACTGTTGATGAATATCATCTCAGAGACAAAATTAGCTTCAACACAAAACTGACGTCTCTACATTGGAATTCTAATGAAGCCTGTTGGACGCTTGATTTAGTAACTCCTGAGGGAGAAAAGCAGGTCAAAGCGAAATTTGTTTTTATGGGCACTGGATATTACAACTATGAAAAAGGGTATCTTCCTGATTTCAAAGGATCAGATTCGTATAAAGGAATAAAAATCCATCCCCAACATTGGCCTGAAGATTTAGACTATCAAAATAAAACTGTTGCTGTCATTGGAAGTGGCGCCACGGCTGCAACTGTTGTTCCAGCGGTAGCTGAGAAAGCTAATCATGTTTACATGATCCAAAGATCGCCAACTTATTATTTCCCTGTACCTGAAGTTAATGCATTCGGTGCTTTTCTAAAAAAGATTCTGCCCCATTCGTTAGCATATAAAATTGTGAGAACTAGGAACGTTTGGCTACAGCAAACACTTTTCAAACATAGCAAGAAAAATCCAGAAAGAGTTAAGAATCTTCTTTTAGATGAAGTGAGAAAACATTTACCTGATGAATACGTAGATAAACACTTCACTCCAACCTACAATCCATGGGATCAGAGAATCTGTGCTCTGCCAGAGGGCGATTTATTTAATGCTATCAATGAAAAAAGAGCATCTGTTATTACAGGCCATATAGACTCTTTTACAGAGACAGGCATTAAAATGGAATCAGGAGAAGAAATCCAAGCAGATGTTATTGTTACTGCAACAGGCCTGCAAATGCAATTTTTAGGTGGTGCTGATGTGAAAGTTGATAACAGAGAAATTAATATGCCAAATACTGTTGCCTACAAAGGAATGATGTACACAGGCGTGCCTAACCTGATTAATTCTTTTGGATACATTAATGCATCATGGACATTAAGATCGGATTTAACGTGTGAATTCATGTGCAAGTTAATTAACTATATGGATGAAAATAACATAACTCATTCATTGCCAGATCCAGATATTCAAGTTACTGAGGATGATTGGTTAAATGGTTTTTCATCAGGGTATTTGATGAGGTCAATGCATTTATTTCCAAAACAAGGTGAAAAATCTCCTTGGAGAAATAATCAAAATTACTTTCAAGATCTTTTTGATATTAAATTTAAAAAAATTGATGACGGTGCATTAGTCTTGAGGAATTAATGGACGGATTTTTTAATATTTTTAGAGAAGTCTGGGAAGAGGGCCTTTTAGGAATCGGTCTAACAGAACTTTTCATTTCCATCGGAATTTTGGTTATTGCTCTTTTGCTAAGAGCTTTCATCGTCAGTAGATTTTTTAAGTGGTTGGAATCAGTTGCTGACAACACAGAAACAGAAGTTGATGACGTTGTATTTGAGTCCCTCAGGAAACCTGTGGGTTATGTTCCTATAACGCTTGCTCTTTACTTAATAAGTATTTATTTGCCTTTATCAGGATCTTTGGGTTTGTTTATAGAAAATTTAGTCAAAGCATCGCTAGCTTTCACAATTTTTAGCGTTTTTACCAACAGTGTTTCGCCGCTCTTTTCTATGCTGACTGGCACCAGCTTCTTAACCGCTGCAATGACAATGTGGCTTGAGAAAGCCATAAGAGTTTTAATTTGGGTCATAGGCTTTGCAATAATTTTAGATATATTTGGAATTCAAATAGGGCCGATTATTGCAGGTTTGGGATTATTCTCAGTTGCCGTTGCATTAGGGGCTCAAGATCTTTTCAAGAATTTAATCTCCGGAATTTTAATAATTGCTGAAAATAGATTTCAGCCAGGCGATAGAATTGAAGTGGAGGGTCATCTTCACGGAATGGTTGATAAAATTGGATTTAGATCAACAGTCATTAGACTGTTCAATACCTCTCCTATGATCATTCCCAATAAAGATTTATCTGATGTAAAAGTTATCAATCACGGTGAGATGTATCACAGAAGAATAGATTGGAAAATAAACCTTGTCTATTCAACAACTCTCGAGCAACTCAAAGAAATATGCTCGAAAATTGATGAGTTTATAAAGGACTATGAAGGACTGGTGGAAAACGTAAAGCAAGAATCCTTTGCAAAAACTGTCGCCTTTAATTCAAGCTCTATTGACGTCCAAATATTATGTTTTACTAATCCTTGTAATTTCACTGAGTTCTCAACCATCAAGCAAGATCTTGTATATTCAGTTATAGATATAGTTAGATCCAGTGGAAGTGAATTTGCCTTCCCTTCAAGGTCAATATATGTTGAATCAGGTGGCTCAGACGGAATTATGGATGAAAATGACGTACATGCCTCTGCTTTAATCAATAATGAAGCTGAGGATAAAAAATAATATTCTTTGTTCTCAAGTTTATTAAATTAGATATAATGTCACTTGAGGATTTATGAAAAAACCATTCCGCATTTCTTTACTTTTATTATTAACTTTTGCAGTTGGTTGCGCAAAACCCATCTTCTGGTATCAAACACCTCAACCATTGAATCTGCACTTTGATTTTGATCCAACACTATTGAACTGTATTGAATTATCAGAAGAATCTGTAAGAGTTTCTAATATTGTAGAAGATCTTGCTGACAAGTTAGTTAACGAAGCGGATAGAAATGTGTCATCTGTTTTTTTTGGATTCAGGACAAACAATCCTCTGACTGGGAAAAATTATTTTGGAGTTGGTTCTGAATCTGTGAATCCGGCTGTATACGAGTTTAGAAGACTTCAATTATTACTCGAACAAATAGAAACCTTGCAGATCGATAACTGTTCTCCTACTGTAATTACAATTACAGAAGAGCAAGGATAACTTTCTTTTTCTCAAATGGCTTACTTGCCAAATCTCTATAAGCCTCTTCTATTCCTATTAATTATTTTTGCTTCCACTGCTTTTTCTTCAAAAAATATAACTATTCATGAAGACAAAATTGTTTTTGGAGCTGGATGTTTTTGGAGCGTTGAGAAAAAATTTGCAGAATTACCAGGAGTGATAAACGTTGAATCTGGTTACGCCGACGGTATTGGTCTTGAACCTAGATATTCAGAAATAACAAAGTTTAAAAATAAATTCAATCCTGATAATTTTGCTGAGGTTGTCGAAGTTACATACGATAGGAATTCAATTTCCTTAACCGATTTAATTAAGTTCTTCTTTGAACTGCATGATCCAACACAAAAAAATAGACAAGGTAACGACATAGGAACTCAGTACCGATCTCTAATATTATTTAATGATCAATCCGATGAAATGTTATCCATCGAACTAAAAGATGAATATCAAAAGCTGCTAAGCAAAGAAGGTTATGGAGATATAGTCACAAATATAAAGAAATTAAAAAAGTTTTATCCTGCAGAAGAATATCATCAAGATTACTTAGTTAAGAATCCTAATGGCTACTGTCCAGATCATTCAACCGGTATTGTGTTTGAAGAAGTTGAAAAACCTAAGATTGATAACAGTTATTTACTTGCTGGCAAGTACATTTTAGTTTTGGATTCAGAATTTTGTCCTTACTGCACTAAGCTCAAAAATGAAGTTTTGTCTGATTATGAGGGTTCAATCCCGTTACATTATAGATATTCCTCAGATTTGCATGATCTTCAATTATCATCTCCTACTTGGGCAACACCAACTATCTTTTTTATTGAAGATGGCGTAGAGAAATTTTCTCTTCAAGGATTTGTTCAAAGAGAAAACTTCTATAAGGCCCTTGGTATTTTTAAATTAGGAGAAAGTGAAGCCTATAGCGTTGCTTTTAATCAAGGAACGGACCCAGTCTTTTGCAAAGAATATGAGTTATTTAAAGATACCCCAGAGGGAGTTTTTATTGATAAGCTCAGCGGAGCACCTCTTTTTGATACAAAAGATAGATTTAATTCCAGAACGGGATGGTTATCTTTTACTAAACCAGTAGACGGGTCTGTTACAGAGCACATGGACTACAGTTATGGAATGACCAGGGTTGAAATTAAATCTAAATCTTCAGGAATTCATCTCGGACACGTTTTTCAGGATGGGCCTAATGGACTTCCCAGATATTGCATCAATGCAACTGTGTTAGAATTCGTTCCCAGAAATATATAGACACGTAGCTCAGTTGGTTAGAGTACTACCTTGACATGGTAGGGGTCCCCGGTTCGAGTCCGGGCGTGTCTACCATTTTAGAATTATCTTATAAGACAAATTACAGATATTATTCTTTGATGAATAAATTGCTCGAATCTTTTCTGCGTTCTGATCATGCTGGCGAAGTAGGCGCTGTTTACATTTATAAAGGGATTCTCTCCATTGCTAAAGACCCGGCTTTGGTTGAGTTTTCAAAAAGACATTTAGAAACAGAAAAAGAACATTTACGAAAGATAGAAGAAGTTCTTCCGGTAAGCAAAAGAAGCAAGTTAGTTGGCATTTGGAAAGTTGCTGGCTATCTTCTAGGTTTTCTTCCTTCTCTCTTTGGCCCCAGAATAGTTTTTGCAACAATCGAAGCAGTTGAGTCTTTTGTAGAAGATCATTACGAAGAACAACTCAAATACTTAAGGGCACAGAATGATCCTGATCAAGCCCTTATAGATCTCCTCCAATCCTGTCAGGATGATGAGATTGAGCATAAAAATGAGTCCGCAATTAAAAAAAGATCTACTCCCGGATTCCTTCTAAACTTCTGGATGAAAATTGTAGGGTGGGGATCTTCATCTGCAGTCAAAGTAGCAAAAATAATCTAGATAAGCCTACTTTTATTATTAAGTAATATACTGTATATTTATACAGTACTTAATTTATTTTTTATTTTTGCGAATGATATCTGAAGATCAAAAGCGCAGGGTAAATCTGCCTCTTTTCAATGACAAAATTGCTGTTGGTTGGCCTAGTCCTGCAGATGATTACGTAGAGAGATCAATAGATTTAAATGAGTACCTGATAAAGAATTCAGCTGCGACCTACTTTTTAAGAGCTGCTGGCGATTCTATGATTAATGTGGGTATACATAATGATGCAATTTTAATAGTCGACCGAAGTATCGAGCCAACTGACGGCAAGATAGTCATCGCTTCGGTCGACGGATCTTATACCTGTAAGCGATTACAACTTTATCCTGAGCCTAGATTGGTCGCAGAAAATATTAAATATCCGCCTATTAAAATAGATAAAAAGGAAGATTTTGAAATAATTGGCGTTGTATTGGCCGCCATCAATCAATTTTGATTAAGAGATGTTTGCTTTAGTAGATTGCAACAGCTTTTATGCTTCTTGCGAGAGAGTTTTTAGACCAGATCTAAAAGATAAACCAGTGGTCGTTTTATCAAATAATGATGGCTGTGTAGTGGCTCTCTCAAAAGAGGCCAAAAAGCTTGGTATTAAGATGTGTGATCCTTGGTATCAGATTGAGTCTTCTTATACCAAAAAAGGAGGTTATGCCTTTTCTTCTAATTATGAGCTTTACGCCGATATATCGGCACGCATAATGACAACGCTGGAACGACTATCTCCTAATATAGAAATCTATAGTATTGATGAAGCCTTTCTAGATTTAACGGGAGTTAATAATTGTCAAAATTTGCAGGATTTTGGAATGCAATGCAAAGAAACAATCAAACAATGGACGGGAATGCCCGTAAGAGTAGGCATCGCTCCAACTAAAACTTTATCTAAAATAGCAAGTTATGGAGCCAAATATTATCCAGCTACGCAAGGAGTAGTGGATTTATCTAAACCGGAAAGACAAAAAAAACTATTAAATTTGGTGCCTGTCCAAGAAGTCTGGGGAGTAGGCAGAAAGATTCACAAAAGATTAAACCAAATTGGTATTAGGACTGCCCTAGATCTTGCAATGATAGATACAAAATACGTAAGAAATAACTTCAACATAGTTCTTGCAAAAACAGTTAGAGAACTTAGGGGGGAACCTTGCATTGGCCTCGAAGACCAGCCATCTGCAAAAAAACAAATTGTGGTTAGTCGAACCTTTAGTAAAAGGGTAGATGATTTGAGGACTTTAGAAGAGGCGGTAAGCGACTATGCAGCACGAGCAGCAGCTAAGCTTAGGAGAGAAAATAGAAGATGTCTTTATGTTTCTGTTTTTATCAGAACAAATCCTTTCAGGACGCAAGATAGACAATATAGAAACTCAGGAACAACTAGGTTGATTGCTCCAACTAGCGATACTAGAGATATTATTCAAAACGCAAAAAAGAGTCTCAGAGCCATATATAGATCGGGTTTTAATTATATAAAGGCAGGAATATTACTTTCAGATTTTTACGATGATCAAATTCAGCAGTATGATTTTTTTTACCCTAAAGAAAGGACCTTACACAGCGATCAACTCATGAATACCATAGATAAAATAAATAAGAAGGGATTACCGCCGGTTTATTTCTTAGCTCAGGGGATTAAGAGAAAATGGTCAATGAAGAGAGAGATCCAATCACCTAGATATACAACTTCTTGGAACGATCTTCCAAAAGTCAGTTAGATTTTTTACTAGATACCCACGAAATATCTTCGTCATAATCCGATAGAGTTTGATCAACTCCAAGAATAAGAGAGATCAAAGCCATACGAACGAGAAGACCATTATCCGTCTGCCTGTATATGGCTAGGTTAGGATTTTCATTCATATCAGTATCAAGTTCATTAGCATCAGGACGAGAGTCTCTTGGAAGTGGATGCATAATAACTGTATTTGGCTCACAATTTTCAGTGTAGATATTTTGATTTAGTTTAAGAAGGCCTTTGTATTTATTAGCCTCTTTAGGAGAATCAAATCTTTCTTCTTGAACCCTGGTGACATAAATAATATCTACATCACCAATACCAGACTCTATTGAATTGAATTCATTTATTTTAATTCCGTTATAGACTAGATCTTGTCTAATTTCAGGAGGAAGTTTTAATTGTTCAGGCGATATTAAGTTGAAGGATATATTTTCAAATAAATTTAATGCCTTACAGAGAGAATGAACAGCTCTTCCAAATTTTAAATCTCCAACAAGAGCAATGTTGCTTCCATCGATGGACTTACCTTTAGATTCCAGTTCAAGTTTGATGGTAAATAAGTCTAATAAAGCTTGACTAGGGTGTTCATTTTCTCCATCTCCTGCATTGATTACAGGAACTCTTGAGGCCTCAGAAAATTCCTGGACAGAATTTTTTTCAGGATGCCTCATGACAATTAAATCGCTATAGCCGCTCAATACTCTGGCAGTGTCGTATAAAGACTCACCTTTTGCGAGAGAGGAAGCTTCAATGCCAGTAGTTTCTCTTACCTCTCCTCCCAAAAGATTGAAAGCACTTCCAAAACTAATTCTTGTCCTTGTGCTGGCTTCGAAGAACATATTACTCAGAATAGCTCCCTGAAGGACTCTAGTTTTTTTCTCCCGGTTAGCATATGGGATCATTTTTTCAGCTATTGAAAAAACTTTTACGATATCGTCTTTGTCAAACTGATCTATGGAGAGGATATGATTGCCAAGAAACTCCATGAAAGTATTCTAACATTGAAAGATTGTAAATTCTTTGAATATTCCAAGATGAGACTATTGCAAATTTTCTTGACTGTGACATATTAAATCAATGTCACAGGATTGCTTGCTACTCAATGGAAATGGAAAGCCAATAAGCTACTTCCCTTTATCTGTTGTAGATTGGAAAACTGCTATCAAGTTAGTCGTTACCAGAAACGTGATAATTGTTAGAGAGCATCCAGATTGGTTTGTTCATTCACCCAGCATGAAACTCAAAGTTCCAAGCATTATTATGTTGAGGAAATATTACAAGTATACAAATCACGTAAAATTTTCTAGATCCAACGTCTTTCTAAGGGATATGTTCACATGCCAATATTGCAAAGAAGTCTTTCAAAGAAAGGAATTAACCATAGATCACATAATTCCAAAATCAAAAGGAGGTGGATCGAGCTGGGAGAATGTCGTTACAGCATGCAAAGATTGCAATATTGCTAAAGCTGATAAATCTTTAGATCCTTCGCCTGTGGCAATAAAACCAAGTTATAAAGCACTATTAAAAGGCCAGAACTCTCAAATCGAATATAAAGACGATATGTGGAGAGAGTATATAGTTGCCTAAATTATCCGTATTTGACTGAACAACCGTAAGGTCTCGTTTTTGAAACAGACAGGGGTTTGTTCGACTTAATATCATTTATAACTTTTTTTACAAAATTAGTAGATTGATTTAAGTCCGTTGTCCAAAACCTTGAACCTCCAGCATCATCAATCGCACCTTGATAAACAATATTTTTATTTTTATCAGCAATGAAAATATGAGGCGTGGTTTTTGCATTAAATTTTTTACCTAAGTCACCATTCTCATCAACTAAAATATGATCAGGAAAACTTCCAAAAGATGCAAAAGTATTCACTGCATCGTTTGGTTGAATATATCCTTGTTTACCTTCAGCAGACGAAATCACTGTAATCCAAATCACGTTTTTACTTTTGGCAAACTTTTGAGTAGTTTGCATGTTATTTGATCCGTAATGTCTTTTGACGTAGGGGCATTCTAGATTTGACCATTCAAAAATGATTTCAGAGTTTATTTGAGAAAGATCAACCTTTTTTCCCTCTGAATTTATAAAATTTATATCATTGATATTAAAAGCTGAAACATTTAAAGATACAAGAAAGAGCAGGATGATAAGTTTTTTCATAATTTTCTCAAAGCATTTAAAACCATAGTTTCTGTAAGAATTTCTGGAAGTATTATGGCATCAGTTCCATCGCCTTTAAATAATAAATACAAAGGAACGCCGCTTCTGCCGTAACTTTCAAGAACAGCTGAAATATTTTCATTTCTTTCAGTCCAATCGTAGACAATGTAATCAATTTTATTTGTATCTAAATATTCTAAAACAGTGGAAGATTTTAATACTCGGGCCTCATTCACTTTACAAGTAATACACCAGTCAGCTGTAAAATTTACAAAAGTAGGATTCTGAAATTCAAAATCATTCGTATCAATTATTGTTTCAACTTTTGAGCTTTCCTCAGAACTTGAACTTATAGGAACAAAAAAAGTTAATGAAATGATCGATAAAATAATTAGTAAATTTTTTACATAATTTAGAAGCTGTCTTTCTGATCTTTTTAGATTGGAAAGCCAAACTATGAAGATTGTGACTAAAGATCCAACTAAAACTAGAGATAGGTCAAATCTATTAAGCTGAGCTGACAATATCCAGAACAACCAAATAGCCGTCAATCCCATTGGGAAAGCCATAAATTGTTTCAAATTTTCCATCCAAGGCCCTGGTTTTGGTAAAAATGAAATTAATCTAGGATTAAAACTAAGAACAAGATAGGGGAGACAAAAACCTAACGCTAAAGACAAAAAAATTGGATAAGTTTGATAACTAGGTTGAAGCAGCGCTAAACCAAGTGCCGAACCCATGAAGGGAGCCGTGCAAGGAGTTGCTACTATTACAGCAAGGAACCCTGTAAAGAAACTACCTGAGTATCCAGACGAACCTGAAACTGCATTACCAGAAAAAGCTAAATTAAGATTTAGAGAAGAAATAAAAAAACCAGATAAAAAAATAAATAAGAAAATTAACAAGGTAAGAAAAATAGGCGATTGCAGTTGAAATCCCCAGCCAACCTGAACTCCAAAATATTTGAATAATAAAATTAGGCTACAAATTAATAAAAATGTGAGTATTGCTCCGGAAGCAAAGATTAATCCATGAGCTTTAACTTCTTTCGGGGAATCAGACTTTTCAATAAAGTTAAATATCTTTAGAGATAGCACAGGAAAGACGCAAGGCATCAAATTCAGAATAAGCCCACCGATTAATGCAAACAATAGAGCTGTAAAAAAAGAGATTTCATTAATGTTACTTTCTTGAAAAAGGACTTTGCTATTGCCTTTGATTTCATAATTAAAAACACCATCTTGAGTCTTAATACTTAAAACCCCGGATAACAAACTAAGTTCTTTGTTATCAATAGCTTTCTGAATTTCCAAATTATAAGAATTATTAATTTTCGATAAATTTTGTGGTTCAGCATAATTTATAAATCCATACTCATAAGGAAAAAAATAAGACTCATAAATATTTGATGGATAGTCAAAAGATAAATTGAATGTCTCAAAGTTCTTATCGGAAATAACTTTAAAGTTTTTAAGGTTTATCTTTTGGACGGTTCGCGTTTTAATTTCTTTTAATTGATCGTTGCTCAGAGAATTTACATTTTGATAGGGGAATTTGATTTTCCCTGATCCAGATTGAGGTATGCATATTTCTTTACAAACAAGCCAATTTGCTTTTAAACCTATTTCGAATTGTTTGGGAATGATTTTTGGAGTTTTAAGAATAAAAGGCAATATTAATTGATCATCAAAGCCATAGGTCATTAAAGGCGGGAAAGGAATTTTGTCCGGACTTGGCCAGATCGGTCCACTCATTTGAAATCCCTCAGGAAGTTCCCATTCAAACTCAGCAGGATCACCTGAGTCCCCTGGATTGATCCAATAAGTATGCCAACCCTTATCCATACTAATTTCTATAGTTAAAATGTTTTCTGAATTGGCATTAATTTCATTACTCTCAGGGTAGAAATTTAGTTTTGAATGACTGTCATTTATGGAAAGCGTTGCCTGAGTATGCAAACTGAAGAAAAGCGAAATTAGAATGAAAAATTTAAATTTCATGAACTACCTTGAGTTTGATTAATTATTCTAGGATCAAAACCACTAACCTCAGTTAATTTATTAATTTTTAAATTATTCGGAGTATCAAAAAGAATTTCTTGATGGGCATCAGTTATTTCCCATGCATTCTGTGCTATTTCATTTTCTAGCTGATTTGGACCCCATCCAGTGTATCCAAAAGAAACTATAAATTTATCCGGAAACTTACCCTTAAGGATATTTTCTATCACCTGTTTATTTGATGAAAAACCTATCTCATTTGTTATCCGAACATCAGGCTTATTAACTTTATCTATCGTATGCAGAACAAAGATAGAAGTGGACTCTACTGGCCCACCTAAAGCTATTTTCTGATTAAGATGTTTCTTTTCTTTGACATCTAAAAAATTATCAACCATTTGAACATCTATAGATCTATTTACGATCAACCCCAATGAACCTTCATCATTATTTTCACACACATAGATCAAGGCATTAGCAAAGTAATCCTTTTCTTCGTATTCTGTTGGAGAATAAAAAAGAAATTTATTTTTTAAAGAGTCGCTCATGAATATATTATCTTTGCATTAAGTATAATGGAGCCAAAACTCATAATCACAAGTTATCGAACTGACAATGATCATTAAAAGTAATAAATCTTCTCGAAAATTTTTTGAAAGAATTTTGTTAATTATTTTTTTATTTTCTTCTTCTTGTTCGATTGAAAATAATTCCGAGGTGTATTCAACTCAATTTAAATATTCATGGTGTAACTTAAATGATGAAATGGATACTTTGGATTTATTTAAATTTATAAAGGATTTCGAACTGATTTTTAATCAAAGAAAGAATAATCAAAAAATTTCCATAAATTATCTTAAGCCCGAGTTTGATGTAGGAAGTTATGATTTTTTAATTGAATCAACTATTGAGGTTAATGACAAAACTGACATTGATTTCAATTTACATGATCTTTTTATTTTTGAAGGATCTAATACTTTTGATTGTTTTGATTATCTTGAATATGGTTCTGAGAAAGATAGAGAGCATAGTAAATTAACCAATCCTTTTTTTACATATTTTATTTTCTGTAGAAATACTTCAATACCTTTAACAAGAACAGACATAAGTTTACTTAAACCTAAAATTACCTCTGAGGAGTATGACTTTCTGCTCAAAACAGAATTAAAAGATAATCATTCTTATGATTATATTGATGAAAAATTTGAGCTTAATTCAATCTGTAATTTATTTGAACTGGATAATTTTAAAGAATATTATTCATATGAAACATTTAATCTTTTTAATAATTGGTAATTTAATGAATTTTCAGCGCCTAAACATTTTTCTTTTCTTGATCTTTTCTATTAATTTTTTATCCGCCTCTAGTTTCAGCGATGAGCGTTTGCAAAGGATCACAGCGATGTTGGATGATCTAGTAGAGGAAAAACAATTTCCTGGGTTTGTGACAATCATCACTAAAGATGGAAAACCTATATTAAAAGTTGTAAATGGCTTCAAAGACATCGATAAAAAAATTCCTATGAAGGAAGATGCTTTATTTAGAATTTATTCGATGTCTAAACCAATCACAGGAGTAGCTTTGATGATTTTGGTTGATCGAGGTCTCATAAAATTAAGTGATCCTATTTCTAAATTTATTCCTGAGTTTAAAAATACAAAAGTAGTTAACGAGGCTGGAGACTTTTTTAATCTAGATAGGCCAGTCACAGTCTTGGATGTAGCCACTCATACTTCAGGACTAATTTATGCATGGCTTCCTACTGAAACCATTGCTAATGATATATACGAAGAAAAGAATCTGCATCCTTACTATTATTTAGATCTTGAAGTGACTGCTGATCAAACAGATTTTTCAATTCCGCCAGGAAAACCATTTTCAAATATATGTGAATTTGCACAAGAACTTGCTTCAGCTCCTTTAGTCCATCAACCCGGCGAGAAATGGACCTATGGTGTTGGCATGGATTTGCTTGGATGCATCATAGAAAAAGTATCAGGCATGACTTTTGGAAACTTTATGCAAGAGAACATATTTGATCCTTTAGGCATGAAAGATACTTCATTTGCTGTACCTGAATCAGAAATCAATAGATTCACTAGCATGTACACACATAAGGGTGCCAGTGTTGGAGATATTCAAAGAGAATTCAACGATGAAATTTTTCCTGACGATTTAATCTTAATGGATTCATATGAAGAAAGTCCTTATCTAAAAATGAATAAAGTTGAAGATGGTGGTTCCGGTCTTATTTCAACAGCTGAAGATTATTTAAAATTTGGTCAGATGCTAAATGATAGAGGTTCTTTTGGAGGAAAGACTATTCTGAGCGAAGAGGCTTTTTCAATGTTATCAGAAAGCTATATGGAAAATTTTGGTTTATTGGGTGTTGTTAGTCTTGGAATGGGTCAGGCTATATGTATGGCAAAAATAACTAACCCTGCTTTTAGTCAATTTTATCAGTCTGAAGGAAGTTTAAGCTGGGGAGGAGCTGCGTCTACAATTTTTTGGGCCGATCCAGTAGAAGATATTGTTTTAGTTCACATGACGCAAGTTCTCGGACATCCAGTAGATTTAAGAGCAGATCTCGATAGGCTTACATACTCCTCTAAAAATTGAATAATATTGAAGACAATTTAATCAGAAAAAAATTAATGGATTTTTTATCTCGGAGAGAGCATTCAAAAAAAGAACTTTTTAATAAGCTTTTTAAAAGGGTTAATGATTTGGAATTACTTAATCAAGAAATTGATAGATTAGCTAACGAAGGACTCCAATCAGATGAAAGGTTTTCAGAGGCATACATAAGAAGTAAAACTCAAGCTGGTTATGGACCCATAAAAATTAAAATGGAGCTAGCTCAAAAAGGAATTTCAAATAATTTTCTAGATAAAAAATTTTCTGAACTTGAAATTAATTGGGAAAAAGAAATTAACGACTTGCTTCTAAAAAAATTTCCAAAGACAAAATATAACTTTGAAGAAGAAAAAACAAAGGCAAAGGCAATAAACTTTTTGCAAAGAAGAGGTTTTGATTTTGATCTTTCTTACAGACAAGTGATAGGTTATTAATGACCTATCAAGTTCTCGCAAGAAAATGGCGTCCCAACACTTTTGACGAGGTAGTAGGCCAAGATTATGTAGTGAAAGCCTTAAAAGGTGCATTGGATTTGGAAAAACTTCCTCATGCTTTTATATTCTCTGGAACTAGAGGAACTGGCAAAACAACTCTTGCAAGAATTTTGGCAAAAGCTATAAATTGCTCTAATTCAAAAAAGAAGTCTCAGCCATGCAGGAAATGCGATTCATGTTTATCCATTGAAAATGGAAGTGCTATAGATTTTCAAGAAGTTGATGCAGCATCTAGAAGAGGAGTTGAAGAAACTAAAGAATTATTGGATTCTGTTCCTTACTTACCAACATCTTCTCCTTTTAAAATTTACCTGCTTGATGAAATACATATGCTTTCTAAGGAAAGTTTTAATTCACTTTTAAAAACACTAGAGGAGCCCCCGGAGCATGTAGTTTTTCTTTTTGCTACTACAGAAATAGATAAAGTTCCGCCTACTGTTCTTTCAAGATGCGTTCAGTTTAATCTTTCTGCTATGAAAGTAGACAATATAAAGAATCAACTCCAATTAATTTTTGATGAAGAGAAAATAAAATATGATGAAAATTCATTGATAAAACTCTCCAGTCTCGCCAGGGGAAGCATGAGAGATGCATTAACTCTCTCTGAAAAAGTCATCTCATTCTCTGAGGGAAAAATTACAGAAAAAAAAGTTGAAGAATTAATGGGTTTGCCTTCATCAGACCTTATTCAATCCATTCTTAAATCAATAATAGGTAGAGATTCAAAAAAACTTATTGAAAATATCGAGGAGGTTAAGATAAATTTTTATGATCCAGAACAAATATTGATTGATCTTTTATCGCTTATTCAAGAAGTTGCATTGTCTCAATTTGACGAAAAAGCAGATCTATCTGATTTCTCTATTGAACCCCAGAACCTTCAATTGATTTATGATCTTGGAATTTCAAATTTAGAGTATTTTAAGTTATCACCGAAACCAGAAAGTCTACTCACAATGACTTTTTTGAAAATGATTGCTTTCCTTCCAGAAAGCTCAAAAAAAAAATCTCTAAACACTAACAAAGACGAGACTGATTTTAGTTGGCCCGAAGATTTCTCAAACCTTGATTTGACTAAATTAACTGCCCAATTTATGTCCCATGCATCGATGATTGAGTATCATGACTCGGAGATGCACTTTGGTATAAACCAAGAGAGGTTGAACATAATTACAGAAAATCAGATAAAAGAAGTTGAGGATGCTTTATCAATTCTGCTTAAAAAGAAATTGAAAGTTAGCTTCAAACCATCTGATTTAACAGAAACTCCTTTTGAATTTGAAAAGATAAGGTCTCAAAAAGAATCAAAGCAAGCAGAAGACGACCTTAAAAAAGACTCTTCGCTGAACGAAATGCTTGAAAAATTTGATGGAAAAATTAAAAAAGTTTCAAAGATATAGATGAAATTTAGTCCATTACTCTCAGATCTGATTAAATCTTTGCAAGTTCTGCCTGGTGTTGGACCAAAAACTGCAAAACGAATGGCTATGAGTTTATTAGGAGGTGATGAAGCCGATGCTAAAAATCTTGCTAACAATCTATCCAGAGCAATAGATCTAATCGGCACATGTCAAAACTGCAGGGTTTTGTCAGAAGATCAGATATGTTCAATTTGTAATGATTCAAGCAGAGATAATACACAAGTATGTGTTGTAGAAAATACCTCTCAAGTTGTTCAAATAGAAGAACTGGGCGGATTTAAGGGAATCTATTTTGTATTGGGTGGATATCTTTCTCCAATTGAAGGCAGGGGTCCAAACGAAATAGGTCTATCTGAGCTGAATTCAAAAGCTCTGAGCGGTGAAATTAAAGAACTTATTTTAGCTTTTAATTCTTCCTTAGAAGGTGAGGCAACAGCTCAATACATTCTTGAGAAATGTTCATCAGATTCTCTAAACATTACTAAACTTGCTCAAGGTGTGCCTCTTGGAGGAGATCTGAACTATGTGGACTCTAATACCCTTAGGCATGCGTTTGATAGCAGGCAAAAATTACTTTAGGTGAGCCTCAATTAACGCAATTGAACTTGAAATGCCAGTATCAATTGTTTTTTCATAGTCGGGTAAAAACTTACTCGAATGAAGGGACGGTAATTTTTTAGAATTATTCAAAAATTCTTTGTAATCCTTTTGTGATACAGCGCCAATCCAAAACAGTAGGGAAGGTATTTTTGGCTCTACTCTTCCAAATTGACCAAAGTCTTCTCCCCCCATGACTTGAGGACCATCAAACACTTTATCCTTTCCTAACTCTTTTGAAAGAATTTCTTTGGCGCGCATAGCTAAGTCTGGATTATTAAATACGGCAGGAGTGTATTCGTCTCTGAGCTTAACGATTGGATAGAGATTTTTTGGCAAATCATTTTGAATTGCTATTGATTCAGCGATTTTTTTAATTCTAGAGATTATAAGCTCTCTGTCCTCGTCACTATAAGATCTCACGGTGATCTGAAGATCAACATGATTTGGGATTATGTTATGTTTGGTTCCTCCATGAATGGAACCAACAGTCACAACCCCTGCATTAATAGGACTTAAATTTCTGCTAATAATTGTTTGAACAGTTGTAATAAATTGAGAGCTCATTACGATGGGATCTTTAGTTAAATGAGGATAAGCTCCGTGCCCACCTTCTCCATAAAAAGTAACATCGACTGAATCAACATTCGCCATTGCGAAGCCTGGAGTTATATGGACCGTTCCAGATTGAGTTTGAGCTGAAACATGAAGGGCTAAATTTATATCTGGATAAGGTATTTTTTTAAACAATCCTGCATTTATCATTTGTCTTGCACCAAAACCAATTTCTTCAGCAGGTTGCAAAATAAAAACAATAGTCCCTTTCCATGAATCTTTATTTTTTGAAAAGTATTCTGCAGTTCCAATTAAAGACGTCATGTGAATATCATGCCCACAAGCATGCATTATTGGCACGTCCATTCCATTCTGTTTAGTAGTTTTGACGCTTTCAAAAGAAATTCCTGTCTCTTCTTTTATTGGAAGAGCATCCATGTCTGCTCGAAATAAGACTGTCTTGTTTCCTCCATTTTTGAGGATAGCTGCAAAACCATTTCCTCCAATATTGGTGATAATCTCATATCCATATTCTTCTAATAAATCTTCGAGGTATTTAGTCGTCTCAAATTCTTGCAGAGATAATTCAGGATTTTGATGAAGATATTTATAAATTTCATAAAAATCTTCATTTGATTTTAAAGGCAGTGATACCGCATAAATTATTAAAAATAAATAGTAAACGTTGCGATTTAAATACCTTTTGAAAGTGATCATTAATATATAATAACAGCTTATTTTTATGAGTATAAAATCAGATAAATGGATAAAAAGAATGGCTATAGAAAGTCATCTAATAGACCCCTTCATTGATAAACAAATTAAACATACAGAAGAGGCTGGAAGTACAGTTTCTTACGGGCTATCAAGTTATGGTTATGATGTGAGATGTGCTGATGAATTTAAAATTTTTACAAATATAAATTCAGCCACAGTGGACCCAAAAAATTTTGATGAGGATAGCTTCATTGATATTAAATCTGAGGTGTGTGTAATTCCTCCAAATTCCTTTGCCCTAGCAAGGACTGTGGAATATTTTAAAATTCCTAGGAACGTACTAACAATTTGTTTAGGAAAATCTACGTATGCTAGATGCGGCATAATTGTAAACGTAACCCCTCTCGAACCTGAATGGGAAGGCCATGTAACTCTTGAATTTTCAAATACAACAAGTTTGCCAGCAAAGATCTATGCAAACGAAGGTGTAGCACAAATGCTTTTTTTTGAATCAGACGAATTATGCGAAACAAGTTATGCGGATAGGAAAGGCAAATATCAAGGTCAATTGGGTGTTACACCCCCCAAAGTTTAAAGATTCTCCCAGACAAACTCTCTTCCATTAACATTCTGAATAACTTTTAATATTTCTTTTGAGTTATCCTTAAAAAAAAGTTCAAATTTATCCTTTTCTTTTTTTTCCTTGATTTTAATAGTGTCAGGACTAGAAATTGTTTTTATAAACTTTTTCTGTATTATTTTTCCTCTCTCCAATACATTAAGAGTAATTTCTTCGTCAGTCTGAATATTTAACAATCTTAAGTATAGATGAGCAGTCAAATCATCGTAAATAGCTCCATCATATTGAAGAGTTTCGGTTAGCTGACCTTTTATGTATTTAATTTTTTTTCTTGAATGATCTATTTTGTAACTTTCTTCTATCTTCCTTAATCCTCCCATGACGATTAAATTTCTTTTTATCTCAGATATCTGAATTAAATTTGTATAACTAAATTGAGTATCTTGGCTTAACTTAAAGAAAGGATGAGAGATTTCGTAAGTAATATTCCACTCATCGTTCAGATTGGTGAGATTTACTTTAAACTCTGATTCCTTATATTTAAATGTATAGCTTTCTTCATTAATAGGAAAAAGGTTGCTAGCTATCACAAAAAGAAAGCTTAAGCTGATTTTATAAATCAAATTCATCCTCGTAACATTTAAAATTTTTTCCATTAAGTTCATTAAGGTTAATTTCTCCTTCAACTATCATCTTGATAATCATTGGATAAAGTTTATGTTCTATTGAGTGAACTTTTGTAATCAAACCATCAATATCTTTATATTTGGTAGCTTTAAATCTAGCTTGAGCAATTATTGGACCGCTATCCAAGCCTTCGTCTACAAGATGAATTGTCACTCCGTGAAACTTATCCTTGTTATTTATTACTTTTTCATGAGTGTTGAGACCAGGATATTTAGGCAGAAGAGAAGGATGGATATTGATAATTTTTCTATTAAATTTTTCTATAAAACTATTAGACAGTATCCGCATGAAACCTGCTAAAACAATTAAATCTACTTCATGTTTAATCAGTAGTTCACTCAGTGCTTGATCAAAACTCTCTCTTGATGAAAAATTTTTATGATTCAAGAAAGCACTATTCAAATTTTCTTGTTTAGCTCTTGTTAATGCAAAAGCGGTTTCAATATTAGATATAACAAGTGAAATGTTTGCATTAATTTCACCAATATTTATAGAATCAATGATTGATTGAAGATTACTTCCGTTTCCAGATACTAAAACAGCGAGTTTTTTGATATTACCCAAATTGTATCTCTAATTTCTTCGTTTTATCGTTTACTACCTTTCCTAGTCTGACAAACGGCTGTCTAGATTTTTTCAGTTTGTATTCTAAATTAGCTTTGTCAGCGGGATGAATAATTACTATCAACCCAACTCCACAATTAAAGACCTCAGTCATTTCCTTAATTGTTAGGTTAGCTTTTGAGGAAATTAGATCAAAAAGATCTTTATGAAAAGGGTATCCCCTGGAAAAATCTATATGAGCACATTTACCATTTGGAATAACTCTTGGTAAGTTTTCTACGATGCCGCCTCCGGTAATATGACAAATTTGTTTGAGAGAAATAGATTTGGATAACTCACGGACAACATTTACATAAATTTTCGTTGGTTTAAGAAGTGCTTTGCCTAAAGTTGTTTTCCCCATTCGAGCTTTCAAATTTATCTTTCTCGCTTGTATGAGCTTTCTTATTAATGAGAATCCATTTGAATGTAACCCAGTAGATGAGAGGCCATAAATAAGATCATTATTTTTTACATTGCTAATTTTTAGTATTTTATTTTTTTCTGCTACTCCAACTGAAAAACCTGCCAAATCATATTTTCCTTTTGGAAATTCATCTGGATGTTCAGCTGTTTCCCCTCCGATAAGAGAGCATCCAGCTGCCAGACAGCCTTTTGATATTCCTTTAAAGATTTGTTTCTTTTTTCTTAAATTAATTTTATCTGTCACAAGATAATCTAAAAAGAAAAGAGGCTCAGCACCTACAGTTATCAAATCATTCACGCACATGGCAACAAGATCTTCACCAACAGTGCTGTGATCATTAAGTTTTTCTGCTATTGAAATTTTTGTGCCAACTCCATCAGTACATGCAACAAGTTTAGGGCTTTTATAGTTTTTTGGTATAGAAGCAAGAGCAGCAAATGAACCTATGTTTGAATCTATTTCTTTTCTAAGCGTCTTTTTTGCAAATGGTTTAATAATGTCGACAAGCTTGTAACCTAAGTTGACATCAACGCCAGACGATTTATAGGTTATCTTCTTCTGCTTGCTCAATATTTCAGTGAATTTTTTTTTGAAATAATCATTATAATGATTTAGCAATGAGGAAGGTATTCTTAATTTTTCTTTTTTTCCAAGCTATTTTTTTAGCCAGTCAATCTGATCTTCCTGAGGTCTATACAGTAAAAATTGAAGATACTGGAAACGATATTTCTTTTTACTTAGATCAAGCAGTTCTAGAAGCAATTGTTAGAGCAACTGGAAATTTTGAGGAGACAAGGAATTCAAAAAAAATTATGGATCTTGACTTGAACTCTTACGTCAGGGAATACAAGTTCTTACAAGAGCAAAATAAAAATTTTATTGAAATTAAAATCGATGCTGTAGAACTGAGATCAAAATTATTTGATTTAAATTTTTCTTTATTTACAGAAAAAAAATTAAAAGCAGTCGTTTGGGTAAACTGTAATTTATCAAGCGAACTAAAATCAAAAACATATCAGATGGCCTTAGATGAATGTAACGTTTTAAAAGACATTATTTCTTCTGAAGCCAAAAAAAGGGGAGGGAGAGCTATATATCCAATTCTAGACTCAACAGAAATCACCTTCTATGAAGGGAAAAATATGGAAAGCTTTGAAAACATTTATTTTAATAATGAGAAATATTCTCCCGATGGATGGATGTATTGTTATAGAGAAAAAGGATTTCTTTGTTACCTGCCTGAGGAACCAAATAATGTTTTTTCTAATTTAAATCCCTATAATAGTTTTCTTCCTTTCGATGCAATCCAAGGTCTTTTAGACAATATATCGGATCCTTACAGAGTGAAATCTGGATCAAAAAATAAAAAGATTCTCATTACCGTTCAAGGAAATACATCTTTTGACGCTCTTCAGACATTCAAAGAGTTCCTTAACCAAAATTTCTTGGTTAAAAAGTCATTTCTTCACAGACTAGAGGATAATATGTTTAGTTTTATGGTTACCACTGACTCTGATTCCGATGACCTTGTTGAAGTAATGCTGACTGATAATTTACTAACTTTGAGCAGCAAATCGTCTGAAGAAATAATTTTTCAGAATATAAATTAAATGCTTTCAAATATTCCAAATATCCTTACGGTATTGAGACTTCTCTCTGTGTATCCCCTCATAATTTTCATATTAGAGGAACAATTTTTTTTGGCCTTAGGAATATTTTTTTTAGCGGGGATATCAGATTTACTAGATGGATTTTTAGCTAGAAAATTTTCATGGCAATCAAGATTTGGACAAATTGCTGATCCAGTTGCAGATAAAACATTGGTGGTGGCAACAATAATTTCTTTAGGTTCAATAGACCTCATCGAAAACTGGTTTATGTTTATGGTTCTTGGCAGAGATTTATTAATTATTGTAGGGGTAGTACTGGCAAATTACTTGATATCTGATTATCAAGTTGCTCCAAATTATCTTGGAAAATTAAATACAACAATTTTACTGTTATTGGTTGGCATTATTTTAATTGATGCCGTTGGCTTTTTAGTTACTGATATAGCAATTTACTGGATATCAATCCTTTTTATATTCACAAATACCTTAAGCTTGATAGTTTATTTCATTGATCCTGGCATAAAAATCCTACGCAACATAAAGTGATGGATCAAAAGACTTTCAAGTTCAATTCAGAAATTTATCTATCAAAAGAGAATTTGCAGTCAATTGATACATTTGAGAAAAACTTTAAACAGCTTGAGAATTTCTTTTCTGAAAATAATAAATTTATTTTGCTTTACGGAGACGAAAGGTCAGGGAAGAAGTATATTTTAAATTCGTTTATCAATTGTTTTCATTTTGATAAAAAAATTTTTTATGCATCACTAGAAGATGATTATTTTTCTGAACAAATCCTAGAAGGTATATCTTATTTCGATGTAATAGTATTGGATAGGTTAGACCTTGCTCCTACTGATTCCAATTGGGAGTTAGGAATTTTTAACCTTTACAACGAATTAAATGAAGCAGATAAAAATAAAATTATTTTTCTTTCTGATAAACCTCTTAATTCAATCGAATTTAATTTGAAGGATCTTCAATCAAGAATCGCATCAATTTCTGCTATGAGTTTTGCTGAATTAAACGATGAGGAAAAAAGAATATTGATGAAATTAATTTTCAATAAAAGAGGCATATCGATTGATAAGTCTGTACTATCGTACGCTTTAGAAAGAAGCTCTAGAAACCTTGAGAATATAATTAACTTAGTTCAAAAAATTGATGAATACTCCCTATCAAAAAAAAGAAATATCACGGTGCCTTTGTTAAAAGAAATCTTAGAGTCATGAGAATTATAAAATTATCCTTTTTTTTACTAGTCATTACGTCATGCTCCGAATCAGATCTTATGATTCATAAACAAAATGGTTTGATGCTGGAAGATTTAAAGGAAAAGAACACAGTGATAAATTTTTGGGCAGACTGGTGCCCACCTTGTATTAAAGAGATTCCTGAATTGAATGCTTTATATGAAGAGAATAAAGATGAACTTAATGTTTACTTATTTCACTTCGATGAACTTGCTGGAGCAGAATTAGACGAACAACTAATAAGATTCAATGCAAGGATACCTTCTCTCTTAACAAGTCCCTATCAAATCTTTGGAATTGACATTCCAGAAACTCTTCCCGTGACGGTAATCATTGATAGAGATTTAAATGTGAAAGAAGTTTTGAGAGGTCCACAAACAAAAGAGTCAATAATCCAAAGATTGGAGCTCATTAATTAGACCTTCGGGATCAATTCTTCTTCCCTTAATGAAGATTTCAAAATGTAAATGAGGGCCGGTCACCCTTCCTGAAGAGCCAACGGTTCCAATTAGTTGACCCTTTTCAAGATATTCATTCTCGTTTACAAATATCTCATTTAAATGAGAATAAGAAGAAAGAAATCCATTCCCATGATCAAGTATTATATTGTTCCCTTTGTAAAAAAGGTTTCCTACAAAAATGACTCTTCCATTTAATGGAGCAATTATTTTTGTACCTTCGCTGTTAGCAATATCAAGACCGAGATGGCGGTTTCTAGGAGAACCATTTATAAATCTACGCAATCCAAATCTACTTGAAATATAACCAGAAACTGGCTGAATCATAGGCCAATTTAAATTTATTTGATCTGAGTTAACTGCATATTTGGAATTTAATATTACTTGTTCTTCTCTTATTCTTTTCTTTGATTCAGGAGATATTTTTATAAAATTTTGGTCCTCTATAGTGATTCTGGACTCCCTAAATTTTTTTTCTTGAATAACAAAAACTCTATCAGAAACATAAATTCTTTGGTTTTTAAGCTCCAATGGGACTGGGTAAACCAAAGTAAAGGTTTTATCGCTATTAAAACACTGAATACCTTTAAAATTTTCCTGATAATCATTTGAAGTAACTGTGATGTGTCCGCCTGGAACAAGATTAGATTTAGGAAAGTTACAGTCGTTTTTAATACTTATTATTTTATTTGAACAGGAAATAACAATTAAAAAAATTATCGGAAATAATTTTCTAATCATTATTTATATTTGTAACATCAGCTTCATAGGATATTTTCGCAGAAGTGACAGATATTTTATCTTCCAAAGAAATATCATCTATTGATTTGACCACAACTCCTTTTTTATTCCTGACAATTGAATAACCTCTTTCTAAAACATTGAAAGGACTTAGTTGCTCAATCTGTGAAGAATACGATGTGATGAGATTTTGTTTCTCACTAAGATGCTTTGAATGAAGCGTTTTAATTTTTGATAAATTATCATCTATATTTTCCTTAAATCGAGCCAATTTAGAATTTGGGTTTAATAAATCTATGGACCTTTTTGAGAAGTTTATGATTTCCCTCACTTTATTGAATCCACTCAAAAAAGAATTATGCAATCTAAGAGTGCTCTCATCTAGTTTAAGAAAATTTTCATTTATTTTATTCAATGGGTTTATGATTCTTTGACTAAGGTTTTTAACTTCTTGATTAAGAAAATTTAAATTATTAAAAAAAACCTTATTTAAAAATTTTTCATAATTTTCTAAAGAATTAGAAATTTGAAATATTTCTGAAGAAATAATTTCCGCTGCACCGGACGGAGTTGGTGCTCTTAAGTCACAAACAAAATCACATATTGTAAAATCTGTCTCATGACCAATTGCACTTATAGTTGGAATATTTAGTTTAGATATTGCTAAAGCAATTTTTTCTGAATTAAAAACCCACAGATCTTCAATCGATCCTCCACCTCTGGCAAATACAAGCAAATCATATTTATATTGTGGTTGAATTTCATTTATCAGATTTAAGTTGTTGAGGATACTCTGTTCTGCTTCCTCTCCTTGAACAAGAGATGAGAATAAATTGACCTCAATACTCGGGGCTCTTCTATTTAAGACATTCTTAATATCTTGAAGCACCGCTCCTTTTTCAGATGTAATCAATGCAATTTTTTGAGGATAGCTAGGTATTTCTAATTTGTTGCTTTCATCAAATAATCCTTGATTGTTCAGTCTAGTTTTAAGTTTTTCATATTCTTCATAAAGCTTTCCAATCCCATCTTTTTCCAGTGATTCAACTTGAAACTGATAATTTCCTCTTGCCAAGTACATTGAAGCACTGCCTAAAGCAATAAATTCATCTCCTTCCTTGGGGATAAAATTTAATAATGAATTTTTGAACTTAAACATAACGCATTGAATTTGAGATTCCTCATCTTTAAGAGTGAAATACCAATGCCCAGATGGATAAGATTTAAAATTTGATATCTCACCTTTAATCCAGATATCTGAAAATGAATTTTCTAAAGTTTTTTTTGCTGAATTATTTAATTCGCTAACTGTGAGGATGTATCTATTGTCGTTTTGATCATTCCAGTTCATTAGTGCAGTATAGCTAATCTTGAATAAATGCTTAAAGATGAGTGTTCAAAATAAATATCCTTTTTACCTTTCCACGGTAATCGGTGCGATATTAATTGGATTAGCTCCAATACTTATGCGTTACAGTGAAGTTTCTCCCTCGATGACAGGGTTTTATCGTTTCTTTTTTGCTTTCTTAATTTTACTGATTTACGGAGCTATTAAAGGCAAGAAATTTTTCGTAAATACAAATCTTTATATTCTTGCATTGCCTGGAATATTTTTTGGTGCAGACATTGCACTATGGCATACGGCAATCATGATCACTCCTGTAACAAATGCGGCTTTGTTAGTTAACACTGCGCCAATATACGTCGGAATCATATCCTTTTTATTTTTTAAGGAAAGAATTAGTAAATTGTTTCTAATCTCCTTAATTCTTTCTTTTATAGGCGTCAGCTTAATTATTCTTAACCTTCAAAATTTTGATGTTTTTTTAGGCAAAAACCTTAGAGGGGACTTACTTTCTTTGATGGCTGCAATTTTTTATGCAGGATATTTGGTATCTGTGAGAAGACTATCAAGCAATTTAGATACATTTCAGCTCATGCTTTACTCAGCTTTGTTTGGTTGCATTCCTCTTTTAGCTCTTGGTTTTTTTGAGACCGGTATAAAGTTCCCAATTTCTCTTCAGGGAGCAGGGAATCTTTTATTACAGTCCACGCTGGTTCAAATCATTGGACAAGGATTAGTCATTTATGGCTTATCTCAGATAAGCGCGCAATTCACATCTCTCATTTTGCTTTTACAAGTTTTAACGGCAGCAATATTGAGTATGTTTCTCTTTAATGAACTGCTCTTATTTCAACAGATCTTAGGTGGTATTATTTTGATTATAGGAATTTATATTGCGGGTTTAAACGAGAGAAAGAGTAATCATGACAAAAAATGAAGTAATAAAAATTGCAAATTGCAGCGGTTTCTATGGAGATAAACTCTCTGCTGCTAAGGATATGGTTGATGGAGGTCCGATAGATGTTCTAACTGGAGATTACTTGGCTGAATTAACTATGACCATTCTTTATAACCAAAAGCTTAAAAGAGGTGAAGATCATGGTTATGTGGGAACCTTTTTAAAACAATTTAAGGATGTAGCCGAAAAATGTCAGCAAGAAGGAATAAAAATTGTTACCAATGCAGGGGGATTAAACCCAAAAGGCATGGCTTCAATGATTGAAGACATTGTTTCAGAACTCAACTTAGAGTTAAAAGTAGCTTATATCGATGGTGATGACCTCATGCCTGAATTATCAAAATTAAATGAATCAGGAGAGGAAATAAAAAATATTGATACGAATGTATCTCTTTTTGATTATGATAAAAAAGCTGTAACTGCAAATGCTTACTTTGGCGCTTGGGGTATTAAAGAAGCGCTGGACTCAGGAGCAGATGTGGTTATTTGTCCAAGAGTCACAGATGCTGCAGTAGTAATTGGTCCTGCTGCCTGGAAGTTCAATTGGCAAAGAAATGACTACGATAAATTAGCTGGTGCTCTTGCAGCTGGCCACCTAATTGAATGTGGAGCGCAAGTTACCGGAGGTAATTATTCATTCTTTAGAGAAGTGCCTTCATTCAGTAACGTTGGTTATCCCATTGCAGAAATAGAAGAGGATGGAAATTTTACAATTACTAAACATCCTAATACCGGAGGATTGGTTTCTGTTGGTACTGTAACGGCACAACTTCTATATGAAATAAGCAGTCCCGCTTATATTAATCCTGACGTAATTGCCAATTTTGATACTCTAAAAATCGAACAAGAATCCAACGATAGAGTTTATGTCAGTGGTTGCAAAGGAAGCAGCCCTCCAGACAAACATAAGGTTTGTATTAATTTAGCTGGAGGTTTTAGAAACGGAATTGAACTTTTATTGACAGGTTTAGATATAGAAGAAAAAGCAGATTTGATTACTGATTCAATTTTCGAAAATGTAGGCGGAAGAGAACAATTTGATAAGGTAGACGTTCAACTCCACAGAACCGATAAAATTAATCCAAACAGTAATGAGGAGGCCCAAGCATTCTTAAGAATTGATGTAATGTCTAAGGATGCTGATAAAGTTGGCAGATTATTCAATGCAAAAATTGTAGAACTAGCTTTAGCTAATTTTCCTGGTTGGACAGGAAGAAGCGGGGTAGTACCTAGCGGACCTTTTATAGAATATTGGCCAGCTTTAGTCGACAGCAAATTTGTTAGGGAACAAGTTCATTTTCTAGGAGAGACGAAAGAAGTGGTTCCAACAAGCCAGCTTGATTACGAAGAGATTCTCTATCAAAAAGAACCTTACTCAAATCCAGAAGTTGATAAAACAATTCTGGAAGAAGTTCCATTTGGCAATCTTTACGGAACACGTTCAGGTGACAAGGGTGGATGTGCGAATGTTGGAGTTTGGGCAAAAAATAAAGACAGTTATGCTTTCCTGTATGACTTTTTAACTGTAGACAAATTTAAGGAATTATTGCCTGATCTAAGTAACTTTGAAATTGAAAGGTATGAATTACCAAACATTCTTTCACTAAATTTCTATGTCCGTGGAATTCTTCAAGATGGAGTTTCTTCTTCGACTAGAATGGATCCTCAAGCTAAATCACTCGGGGAATATTTAAGGGCAAAAATAATTCAAGCACCCAAACAACTTTTATAGGAAAAAATATGACAGATAAATTATCTTTAGAGGGCTTAAATTTTCAAGCAACAAAGTTAAACATTGCCAACAATGTTTTAACTCTTACCCTAAATAGACCAGAGAAAAAGAACGCATTAAACAACGTCATGATGAATGAAATTAATTATGCTCTAGCTTACGCAAAACAAGAGAGAAGCATCAGGGTAGTTATCATCGCTGCCGAAGGTGACGTTTTTTGTGCTGGAGCAGATTTAAATAGAAAACAAGAAGAATCAAATGTTCCGAGGATAGAAGGCTCTGATGACATAAGTATGTCCATAAGGCATTTATATAAACCCGTAATTTGCAAAATTCAGGGTTCTGTCCATGCCGGCGCATTATTGATGGTTACAAATTGCACTCATGCTATTGCAGTGGAAAATGCAAAATTTTCAGCGCCAGAAATACTCAGAGGAGTTTGGCCGCATATGGTAATGGCAGGCCTATTTAGAGTAATGCCTAAAAGAGCTGGATTAGATTTCTGCATGAGAGGCCAAGCGATTGATGCAAAAAAAGCAGAGGAGTGGGGTTTAATAAATGAATCTGTACCCAACGATCAGTTAGATGAAAGGGTAGATAGCCTTGCAAGTGACCTTGCTAACCTTGCTCCGGGTACCATGCAATTTGGATTGGAAGCCTATGTCAATCAGGATGGAATGAATTTTGATGAAGCTTTACCTTATTTAGGTAAAAAAAGTGCGGAAACCTTTGCGGGTCCAGATGCTCAAGAGGGCATTTCAGCTTTTTTGGAAAAAAGAGAACCAAAGTGGGATTAATCTTCTAAAATTACCAAAGTTGAGCCGCTCTCAACCTGATCTCCAACAGCAATCAATACTTCTTTAACGTTTCCATCACTTGGAGCGGTTACCTTATGCTCCATTTTCATAGCTTCTAGAATCACTAAAGTTTGGCCAGACTTAACAGACTCATTTTTTTTGACAGGTACATCAACCACTTTTCCAGGCATAGGAGCAGTTAAGCCGCCGGCTATTTCGTTTATCGAGCTTGATTCAAACCTTTCTTTCATCTCAAACAGTAAGTCTCCCTTAATGGTTTGAATAAGAAACTTTCCTTCATGATATGTAATTTTTGAAATGATCCTTTTTCCATCAATTTCAATATCTATTGATTCATCATCAAATTCATAAATTCTTACTAAAGCATCATCTGAAAGACAAAAGTCTCCACCTCTCTTTGACTTGTATTTGACCTCAATAACATCATCACCAAAAATTAAATCTACTTTTTGATATGGAAGTCTTGCGTTATGCCAACCAGATTGAATGTTAGAAAGAACACTAGCATTTTCTCTGTTTTTAGCTTGGTTCCAAATAGCTACCGCTACAGCATGATCAAAAATTTCTTTTTCTGATAAATCAATTTCTGTGTTGAGATTAACTCTCTCAACAAAGTCGGTTGTTGTTTTTCCTTTGAGAAAATCTTCAGACCTTAAGATTGAAATAAGATAATCACGGTTTGTCCTCATGCCACCAAAATGACTTCTTTCAAGAGCCAAGGCTAGCTTTTGAGCAGCTTCCTCTCTAGTTTCAGCATATGAAATAACCTTTCCAAGCATAGGATCAAAATTTGAGGACACAACAGTTCCTTTTTCAATCCCTACATCCCAGCGTACAGAAGGGTTATCACATGGATCAAAGGCAATTATATCTCCAGTGACTGGGAGAAATTCATTTGCAGGATCTTCGGCATACAGCCTAACTTCGATTGATGAACCTATCAATTCAACGTCATCTTGAACAAACTCTAATTCATTGCCTTGAGCAATCTTTATTTGTTCTTTCACAAGATCTAGACCAGTTACCTCTTCTGTTACCGGATGTTCTACTTGGAGTCTCGTGTTTACTTCTAAAAAAAAGAATTCTTTCGTTTTATCATCAAATAAAAATTCAACTGTTCCTGCAGATTCATATTTAAGTGCAGAAGCAAGCTGAACGGCTGCAGATCCAATGTTGTCCCTGAGCTCTTGATCAATAACTGTGGAAGGAGATTCTTCAACAATTTTTTGATGCCTTCTTTGAATTGAGCACTCTCTTTCTCCTAGGTGAACAACGTTTCCAAAAGAATCACCTAAAATTTGAATCTCTATGTGACGAGATTTTTCTACATATCTTTCTAAAAAAACTCTTTTATCGCCAAAACCGCTCTCGGCTTCACGCTCTGCAGCTGATATGCTCTCTTTTAATTTTTTGGGATCTTCAACAATTCTCATCCCCTTACCACCGCCTCCAGCAGAAGCTTTAACAAGAATTGGATATCCAATTTTTTTTGCATCTTTGGCGTCAGAAGTCATAGGAAGAGTCGGAACACCAGCCTTTTCAGCTAGTTTTTTAGAGGTAATTTTATCTCCCATTTTTTTAATGACATTCCCGCTTGGTCCTATCCAAATAATCCCTGCTTTTTTCACAGAGTTTGCAAACCCAGCATTTTCAGATAAAAAGCCATATCCCGGATGAATTGCATGAGAACCTGAATTTTTTGCAATAGAAATTATTTCTTTCGCATCCAAATAACTGCCTTCCAATTTATAAGCTTCATCAGCCTCCTTAACATAAGGAGAATTAGCATCATCTTGCGTATAAATAGCAACACATGAGATTCCCATATCTTGAGCGCTGCTGATCACTCTACTTGCAATTTCGCCTCTATTTGCAATTAGTAATTTTTTAATGATCATAGTCTGAACACTCCAAATCCATCTGATCCCTTAACTTCTTTATTGTTTACAACAGAAAGGCAAATACCAAGGACTGTCCTGGTATCTCTTGGATCAATAATCCCATCATCGGAAATTGCACTTGTGGCTATTAAAGCTTCAGAACCTTTGTCATGAGAAATTTTTTGACCTTCTACAATTCTTGCATCTTCTTTTTCGTCGAAGGGGAGACCATCACGCATAGCTTTTGCTCTTCTTACCATCGACATAACTCCAGCTATTTGTTCTCCTCCCATTACGGCAATCTTTGCTGTTGGCCATAAAAAGGTAAAAGCATTACCAAATTCTCTCCCAGACATGGCATATGTACCGGCACCGTATGAATTTCCAAGAATAACTGTCAAATGAGGAACCTCAGAATTTGAAACTGCATTTAGCATTTGTGCCCCTTTTTTAATCGATCCATTCTGCTCAAATTCTTTTCCAATATTAAATCCTGTAATATTTTGTAAAAAAACAAGAGGGATACTTATCTGATTGCATAGTTGAATAAAGTGGGCTGCCTTTTGAGATGAATCTGGAAATAAGGAACCATTATTTCCCAAAACTCCAACTGTGTGCCCATGAATTTTCATGAAACCGCATATAATTGTTGGACCAAAGAGGGGTTTGAATTCTTCAAACCTTGAACCATCTGCAATTCTTGAAATTACTTCACGAACATCAAAAGGTCTTTTCAAGCTTGGATTCACAATACCTAATAAATCTTCTTGATCATTAATTGGCTCTTCATAGATAGAATCGGGAGAATTACCTTCTTTTGACCAATCAAGATGAGACATAACTTCTCTTCCAATTCTTATTGCATCCATTTCGTCTTCCGCAAAATAGTCCGCTAAACCAGATTTTTCAGCATGCATCTTTGCTCCACCTAGACTCTCGGCATCAGATTCTTCACCTGTTGCCATTTTAACTAATGGCGGACCACCCAAAAATACTTGAGACTGTTCTTTAACAAAAATATTGTAATCTGACATTCCCGGCTGATAAGCACCCCCTGCAGTGGAAGATCCAAAAGTAATTGTTACAGTTGGAATACCTAGCTTTGATAGTTCGGTTATCTCATAGAACTGCCTTCCTGACTCAGCAAAATGACCAACATTTAAAGCAACTGAAGAGCGGTTTCCTCTAGGTCTCAAATCTCCCCCAGCTGATTCAACAAATTGTATAAAAGGAATGCGACAGTCTCTGGCAATTTGCATTGCTCTCATCCATTTTTTTACTGAGAACGCTTGCATTGCCCCAGCCAAAACCGTTGGATCATTAGCAAAAATAATACATTCAACACCGGCAGAAACTCCTATGCCGGCTACGCAACCTCCACCTACTGGATAGTCTGACTTATAACCGGCTAGCGGGCTAATTTCTAAAAATGGACTGTCAGGATCTAAAAAATTAAAAATTCTCTCTCTTACAGGAAGCTTTCCTCTAGCAGCAAGTCTTTCATGATGCCTCGGACCACCGCCAGCTTCAGCTTCATCGAGCAGTTCATCAATCTCATCGAGCTTTCCGAGCATAGATTTTTTATTTGAAATGAATTCATCATCGTTTAGGTTTAAACGAGTTTTTAATGGTTGTGCTTCTAACATGATTTTTTAAAGAAATATTAAATAAAATATGCCTCAATATTTCTAGAAAGTCTATTTTGTTGGTAGCTTGAACAAAGAGATGACTTGGATAAAGTTGAATACTATAATTCCGAATTCTCTGGGCGATTAACTCAATTGGTAGAGTGCCACCCTTACAAGGTGGAAGTTACAGGTTCAAGTCCTGTATCGCCCACCAGCGATGGTTAAATCCTTAGTTTAAATCTCAATTGCGCATTCTTTTTAGGTGCAATGAATGCATTTTCTACAGAAAATATAAGCTCAATATTTTTCAACGCTTCTATAGTTTTAATTTCAATAATTTTCTTGCTATGAGGATCAATTTCAAAAAAATTAGTATTTTGAGACAAAGTATATTTTGAGAAATTTCTCAACATCATTGTTGCATCAGATTTATTCTCAATTAAAACTTCTAATAATGTTGTTCCTTCCTGGTATCCCAAGCTTTTCATGGATAGGCTGCTACTTAAAAGAGGTAATAAATTATTTTCTAAACCAATTAAATTATTCTTAAACCATACAATAGTTCTCCCTTCAAATAATGCTTGCTTAATTGAATTTTCAGATTTTCCTTTTGAAAGGATCAATGTGACTGGACGATGTTTACCTTTATAAAATGAATAGTCCCAATCAATTAAATTATGAACATCTGAAGTTCCTATGATTGTTAAATCGTTATCTATAGCTATTTGAAAAGCCTCATCTGAATAATTTATTCCATTTGCAATTTCTATTCCATGCAGCTTATTTTCTTGAATAAGTTTTTTATGAAAATCAGTAAGAACAGAAATACCTTGAGGGGACTGCGGAGTCCACCAAGAATGATTCCAAAAAATAAAACCTTCCTGAGCGTGTGCTGCATCCACAGCTTTCTCTACTGGCCAAACAGAAGTCAAAGCATAATAGTCTCTGATGGTTTTATTTTCTTCCCATGATGCAGCTTCAGGATATTGCTTTAGAAGTTCTTGTGCCATCGGAATATTAGATTCATCATCATTGAATAATAAATTTGCATCTTTGATGAAAATTGCGTTGATATGACCTGCTGGCGGTATTCTTGTAATTTCAGCTCCATTAATTACTAATAAATCCTCATTATTTTTATTAGCTGACAGAGCCTCTTCGTAAGCATCATTTCTATTCTTATTTGGTAAAAATTCAATGTGAGGTTGATATTCAAGGTGCTCAGTTATTGCTAAAACATCTAAGCCATCTCTCAATGCTTCTTCTACCCTAATATTTGGCCACACATGCCCATCAGAAAAGACTGAATGAGTATGCAAATCAGAAACTATAACAAGATATTCTTTTGTGTTTGGAAATGAAATTTTCCTATCTTCATTAATATCTTTATCCAGAGATAAAGAACCTGCTTCTCCATCACCAAAAGAGTAAAAACTTAAAATGAGAAAATTTATGAGTATTTTTTTCATATCCTATTTCGAATAAAGCATAAAAACTATTGATTAGTTTATGTGATTTTTTTTCTTCAAGGTATGTATAATTGCAACCTCAAATGGACCGGTAGTTCAGTTCTGGTTAGAACGCCGCCCTGTCACGGCGGAGGTCGCGGGTTCGAGTCCCGTCCGGTCCGCCATTATAAAAAGGTTCTAAATTATGAAAATTGAAGATATTTTTTCGGTGAAAGACAAAGTAGCTCTTGTCACAGGTGGATCAAGAGGAGTTGGGGAAATGATTGCTTCAGCTTACTTGGCAAACGGAGCGAAAGTTTACATCACCGCCAGAAAAGCAGAAGCATGTAACGACAAAGCCAACGAACTTAGTGAGAGATATAACGCAGAGTGCATTTCAATTCCCAATAATGCCTCAACTCTTGATGGGATTGAAGAGTTGTATAACGAAATTTCTCAAAAAGAATCTAAAATTGATATTTTGGTCAATAATGCTGGTGCGGCATGGGGAGAGCCGATTGAAGAATTCTCAGAACTTGGTTGGGATAAGGTAATGGACTTAAACGTCAAAAGTATGTTTTTTGTTACGCAGAAATTTTTACCTTTATTAGCGAAAGGATCTACCAAAGAAAATCCAGCCAGAGTGATTAATATCGGTTCGATTGATGGTATTAATACACCGGCTTTTGAAAACTATGTTTACAGTGCATCTAAAGCGGCAGTTCATCATTTGACTAGACACCTATCCTCAAGATTGGTGCAAGATAATATTTTAGTAAATGCTATTGCTCCTGGCCCATTTCCAAGCAACATGCTGGGTTCTGCTGTGGCTCATAATTATGATCCTTTAGTTGAAAGAAACCCTATGAAAAGAATAGGCACTGCTGAGGACGTTGGAGGTCTTGCAATCTTTTTATCTTCACGCGCTGGAAATTTCACTGTTGGTGAGACCATTATTTGCGATGGAGGTTTAACTGCTTCATCAGGTCACGACCTTACATCTGAATGAAAAAAACCCCGCATTATGCGGGGTTTTTCAAGAGAAAGTATCTCAACTAATCTCTTACTAGAGGCGGGACGTACCGGCCTCTAGCCGGAATACGGGTCAACCCGTTGTCAAGAGGCACCCCCTGATATTCCTGCTAAATCGTTAATATTAATATGGACCACCTCCTGTACAGGGTAAATTGTTTGAAAGCAGTTCTAGAGAATCCCTGATATTTTTTCACTAGCTGCGACACCTGATTTAATTTTAATACTTGATTGTGTTGAGAACAATTAAATACTACATAAATAACTGAAAAGAATTTGGAAATAAATAATTCAAAGCTAGCAGGAGCAAGCCACAGATTATATTTAAGAAAATACCCGCTCTAACCATACGGTTTATCGGAATATAACCCGATGCGTAAACAATAGAATTTGGAGGAGTTGCTACCGGAAGCATGAACGCACAACTAGCTGCGATCGTAAGAGGAACTATGAGCAGCATGGGATTGACTCCAATGTTTATACCAATCCCTGCAATGATGGGAATAAATGTAATGGTTGTTGTTAAATTACTGGTCAATTCTGTTAATGCGATGACCATTGCTATTACGATGAACAATACCAAAATAAGGCTGGCTTCGTTTGGCACTAAGTTAGCAAGCCAAATGGCTAGGCCACTATCATTGACGACATAAGCAAGAGTCATTCCGCCACCAAATAAAAAAATTAAACCCCAAGGAAATTTATTTTGGATATCTTCCCAGTCCAGTAAGCGCTTTTGATTTGAAGTCAAAAAGAAAAGACTCAAACCACCCATCATCGATATAACCGCATCCTCTAGTAAAAATAGAAAAGGAAGGTCATCAATTATTTTTCGAAACACCCATCCCAAAGCAGTAAACAAAAATACAAGAGAAACTATCTTTTCCTCTCGGCTCATAACACCTAATTCATCTTTAATTTCAAAAAGAATTTTTTCAGCACTGCCGGTATCAGAAAAATTAATTGGAAATAGGAATTTTGTTAGAACAAACCAAATGATTGGTAAAGAGATAATTGAAAAAGGTGCTGCAATTGAAAACCAATCTATAAAACCTATATCTAAATTATAGTTTTCAAATGCATATTGAATTAAAACACCGTTGGGTGCTGTTCCAATAGGTGTAGTTATTCCACCTAAAGATGAAGAATATGCAATTCCCAGAAGTAAGCAGACTTGAAAATTTAGTTTTTGATCTTCGGATAAATTTTTGATGGAATCATTGATTGCTTGAATGATAGAGATACCGATAGGAAGAAGCATAATGGTTGTAGAGGTATTCATAATCCACATGCTCAAAATAAAACTCGCTATCATGAAGCCTGCAATTAATCTCTCACTTTTGAATCCAGTAATAGATAAAACAATCAAAGCTATTCGCTTGTGTAAGTTCCATTTTTGCATGGCAATAGCAATCATGAATCCTCCAGCAAACAAAAATTGAACTTTGTTCATATACTCTTTTGAAAGTACTCCAATTTCTTCTACACCTAAAAGAGGGAAGGCGATAATGGGGATAAGCGCTGTTGCAGGAAGGGGTAATGCTTCTGTTGCCCACCAAATACCCATCAAAATAAAAACAGCTGCAGTTATCTGACCTCTTTGAGATAAATCATCCGGATTAAAAAAGATTAAGATTGTTATAAATAAAAGAATCCCCGACCAAAATCCTATTTTTTTTGAATCCATTTATTTAATGAGTAATCTTTAAATTTGAGAAGGTTTTCGAAATATCATCATGAATTAAAACATCTGCAAAATGATCGAATTGCGTTTCTTCATTGTTGACAATCAATAGCTTGGCGTCATTTTCTTTTGCGATTAAAGGAAAATTTGCTGCAGGAAAAACCGACAAGGATGATCCAGCAACAATAAAAACATCAGCTTTTAATGTTTCTTCATGTGCAATAATCATTTTATCTTCAGGCATTGGCTGCCCAAAAGATATCGTTGCCGTTTTTATCCATCCGTTACAAGAATCACATTTAGGTGGCTTATTGGTAGATTTAAACTCTTCATGAATGAAAGAAAGTTCAAATCTTTTTTTGCAATCCAAGCAAACTGCAAAAGTTGCATTACCATGAAGTTCTGTGACAGAAGCATCATCGAGCCCAGATTTTTGATGAAGATTATCTACGTTCTGTGTAATGCAATGCCCAGCTTTTTTTGAATTAATTATCTCAGAGATTATTGTATGTCCCTCATTGGGAATTTTTTCTTGAAAATTTGACTTAAATTCCACGCTTTGGGTCCAATATTTCATTCTCATTGATTCTTGACTCATAAAATCCTGAAACATAATGGGAGTATTTGTTTTCCAAAAACCTTTTGGTCCCCGAAAATCTGGTATTCCTGAATTAGTACTTATACCTGCGCCAGTAAAAAAAACTGGATAATTTGAGTGTAGAATGTGATCAGTAAATTGCTCAATTGCAGTCATTCTATAATTATAACTGAGCTGATCAACCTACATGGCAAAATATGTTTTATCTTTAGACGGTGGAGGAGTTAGAGGGCTAGCAACTTCTGTATATTTATTTGAGCTAGAAAAGCGATTAAAGAAACCTCTCTCGTCTAAGTTTGATTTAGTTGTTGGAACATCAACGGGCGGAATAATTGCCCTGGTAATTTCAGTTTTGGAAATTGAAGGCCCCAGACTTTTAGAAATCTATTCAGAGGCAAACTTAAAAAAAATATTTTCACGATCCTTTTCAAGTTTCTTTAGAACCAAATACAGCGGCGATAGAAAGATGGAAGTACTTCATGAGTATTTTGGAAATTTGAAAATGTTTAATGCAGATTTACCTTGTTCAATTCTTGCACATAATTTAGATACAAGATTTCCAACAATCTTCTCTGAGAGAGAACATCCGGATTTGTTTGTTGCTGATATTGCGGCTGCTACATCTGCAGCGCCAACATATTTTCCCGCAGTCGAAATTGAATCAAATTGGTATGTAGATGGTGCGGTTTCAACTAATAATCCTGCCTTAATAGCTTATTCTGAAGGAAAAAAATTATTTCCAGGAGAAGAAATAAAAGTCTTTAGTGTTGGTACTGGGTTTAATAATAATTTCGTTGAGGGTTCTAAAACAAAATATTGGGGATCTCTATCTTGGCTGAGAGGAGGAATCATTCCAATGCTTTTAGAATCAAA
>CACFIK010000005.1:0-75742 GCA_902566305.1 uncultured SAR86 cluster bacterium
AAGTAAACCCAATAGTCGATATCACAAACTATGTGATGCTCCATACCGGACAACCTTTACATGCTTTTGATAATAAAAAGATTGGCAAAAAAATTTATGTCAAATTCCCTTCCAAAAGAACAAAATTGAAACTTTTGGATGGCGCTCACCACGAGATAACCAAAGATTTTCTGACAATATCTGATGAAAAAGAAGTAATAGCTCTGGCCGGAATTATGGGTTGTGCTAATTCCGAAGTTGATGAAACAACACAAGAAATTTTTTTAGAGTCGGCTTGCTTTGAACCTGCAAGCATCAGAGGAAATGCAAGAAAGTTAGGCTTTCAATCAGAGGCATCATTAAGATTCGAAAGGGGAGTTGATAAAGAAATTCAAGAGTATGCAATTAATTTTGCAGCACAACTTTATGCTGAAATCTTTGGAGGAGACTTTTCTAAGATTTTTAAACAATCTAAAAATCATAAAGCAAATAAACTATCGATAAGTAAAGAATTCATTGATTCGAGGCTTGGGACAGAGATTCCTACTGCTAAAATTATAAAAGTATTAAAGGCGCTTGAATTTAAAGTTGAATCAAAAAGAAATTTAATGGAGTTAACTTGTCCCTCTCATCGATACGATATTGAAATTAAAGAGGACATTATCGAAGAGATAGCGAGAATAATTGGATACGATAATTTACCTAGCAAAAGATTAAAATTACTAGCTTCTTCCCCTGAAGATATTTCTATTGAAAAGGAGAAAATGAGTAAAGATATTTTTGTTAATGCTGGATTTAATGAAGTGATTAATTACGCTTTTGTTGATTCATCTTTTGTTCAAATGCTCGGGTTAAATAACAATGCAATTGAGCTTGCCAATCCTATGTCGAGCAATCAGGATGTTATGCGACCCTCTCTTGTTCCCGGATTGTTAAGTAACTTTGAATATAATTTCAATAGAGGTGCTCAAAAATTCAGAATCTTTGAAGTTGGGAACGTCTTCTCTAAAGAGAAGAGTTGGAAGAGTCTTGCTGGTCTACTCTTTTATGATAAGTCTTCATCTGATTGGTCTGGTTCTTTTCAAAGTAACTTTTATGATCTCAGAAAAAGTCTGGATATGTTTTTTTCAAGATTAAGTATTGAATCTGTTTATAAAAAAACTTCTAAAAATCATTTGCATCCAGGAATATCAGCAGAAATAAAAATAAAAACTAAATCCATTGGAAATATTGGTGTTTTACATCCAGCGATTCAAAAAAAACTTAAGTTGCCAGAAATTGTTTTATTTGAGATAAATTTAGACTCTATAAAATTACCGAAAATTAATTCAATAGCGCAACCGCCAAAATTTCCTGGAAGCGAAAGAGATTTGTCTTTTCTTGTCTCTAAAGAAATACCTGCTGACGATTTTATAAAAGAGCTTAAAAAATCTGGAGGCACAAATTTAAGGTCTGTTTCAGTGATTGACGTTTATCAGGGCAAAGGAATAGATGAATCTTTAAAAAGCATCACTTTTCGACTCTTTTGGCAAGCGACTGGAGCCACATTGGAAGACAAAGAAGTAGATCAATTTGTTGAGGATCAAATTAATCATGTGGCTAAAATATTAAAGGCAAAATTGAGATCTTAACAATGTCGATAACGAAACTAGAATTAGCTGATCACTTACATAAAAAAATGGGTATACCAAAAAAAGATTGCCTAGATTTTGTTAATTCCTTTTTTGCTGAAATTTCAAATAGTTTAGAAAAAGGTGAAGAAGTGAAATTAAGCGGTTTTGGTAATTTTTCTTTGTTAAAAAAGAAAGCACGCCCAGGGAGAAATCCTAAAACTGGAAAAGAATACACAATTTCTGCAAGAACATCAGTCTCTTTCAAACCTGGCCGAAAATTAAGAAATAAAATTGTCTAAATTAGATTTATCTAAATTACCTCAAAAAAAATATTATTCCATCTCAGAAGTTTCAAGTTTCCTTAAAATCAAGCAAACAGAAATAAGATACTGGGAGAAATTTCAACCTAAATTAAGATCTAAAAGTGTTACAAGAAGTTATGATTTAAAAAGAATAAAGCTTCTTGTCGAAATGAAAAAACTCATTAAAGATCAAGGCATAAGACCTGGGAAAATTGCTGCTCATTTGAACGCTAAAAAAAATCCTAGACCTCAACAAATAGAAATGAAAAAAGAATTAATCAAAATTAAGGATATTATTAAAAAAGCTAGTAAAGTTTAGATTAAGTAGTATTATCAATATTAGATTAGGAGATATTATGAAGAGAAATGGGTCATTATTATTTATAACAATTTGTTTGTTGACTGCTTCTTGCGGAGGAGGAGGAGGAGGGAGTTCATCCTCATCTGTTAGCTCCTCTAGTGCCCCAGGGGCAGGAACAGGATCAAATACTGGTTCAGGATCAGGCACAGGATCAGGAACAGGTTCTACAGGATCATCATCAATCAATCCAGCAGATTATGTTATCCCTTCTAAAGTAGAAGCAATAAAAGTTGAATAATTAATCAGGAAAAATTTTAGATAAGTAGGAGAGAGAAATGAAATTTTTACACATATTCTTAGCATTCTTGTCGGTCACTATTTTTGCACAATCTTACAGCGAAGATAAGAGTGAAATTTATACTGCAAACAACGAAGTAGAGGATACTCTTAATGAAGCAAATAATATCTTATGCATTATTTCAAAAATTAAAGCAGAGCAATTTGTCGATAAGGGACCTTATAAAGCACAAATTTTTGATGAAAGATGCGATACGGCTGGAGCGAGAGCGGATGCTCAAGCCCAAGCACAAGGCGGGCAACAACAACAAGGTGCTGCTGAAGTTGAAATTGCCAGCACGATGATAGTTGATGCGAAAAGTGCTTTTAGCGAACTGCAACAAAAGGATTACATTGAAGTAAGATCCTGGTTTTATTCTGAGGGTGATCATTCTGAAGCTCAATCATCATACGATTGGGATTCCGAACCAGACATGCTTATTTACGTTCTTACAAAAGTTTGGTCAGGAGCAACGGACGAAGATCCTAACGGAGATATTGAGATGGACTTCGTTGCCACGTCTAATTGTCAAAATGCGCCGTTTGAAACTTGGGAAGAAGCTCAAGCAGCAGCCCTAGAGCAGGGGCTAGTGGATGGAACCCATGAATATTGGCAATTTACAGAGCAGTTTTGGAAGTGTCCTCCTATAGGCTATAACATGGGTAACGGAAGACTTGATACCCTAGATGACAGTACCATATTCATTGGACCTCGAGGAAGAAACATCGTTTTAAATGAAAACGCCAACGGTAGAGACGGCGTATTTGCTCAAGGCTATTTTGAATGCATCATTGATGGCGCTCATGTTGATTATCAAGATCAGATTGAAGCAGGTTGCGGAGAACAATCCGATCAAAATCCTAATTGGTGGTCTGTAGATATATCCTATGGTTTTTCTTTTGATGAAACCACCGATGCATCTTGTAAAAAAATGGTTAGCGTTAACAGGAGGCAATTTGATGGCGAGTCTCAAACTACAACCGATGTTACAGAAGATTGGAAAGCTATCGATTGGAACTTAGAGCAAAATCCTTGGTTAGCGCAAGGCGGCCCTGCAACAGGTTTAACTGAGACTTGCGAGTCGACTTCTGCAGCGGATGCTAAATTAGCTGTTTGGGAATACGGTCTCTATACAACCTCTGACGATTTAAGATACGACTTAAAAAAACCTGGATTTGAGCTTGAGTCTGCAGAGGATTTTCCTGATCCTTACCGAGAAGGCGACACTAGGCCAATTCATGCTTGGGCTGATTTTTGGGGTACTTGGGTTGGAGAAGAGTGGCGAGATGTTTTAACAGATGATACAGCTTTCGTAAAAGTTAATTCTGACGACACGGCTACTTATAATTTGAAACAAAGAAAAATGAGACTAACCCGAATGTCTGTGGATAGAGTCTCTCTTAATAGTCTCTCTGGTATCGAACTCAACCTGCACGTTGAATGGGATATAAAAAATGTAGGGCAGGAATGTTGGTGGAATAAGACAGATAATGGCGGCTATCGATATACCGGTCAAGTAGATGGAACTACCCCCGTTTTACGTGATCAACTCGATACAAACGGCAATGGAGAAGACGATCGTTGTGACCCAGAAAGATGGGCTAAATTAGGCATGCCGATAAATTCGACTGATAAAAATGGTAACCAGAACACCGTTTATTTAGGTTATTGGGATGCCGCTGCTGAAACTGCTGGCTCAACTCCAGCTGGGAAATTTATTTTCGATCGAGTTGCTACAGTAGTCAACAATCGTTGGGAAGGCGAAGAGGACATCACACCTTTTTCTTTTACGCCGCAAGAGTATCTAGATGCTTGGGATGACAACCTTGATTCGGGCGATGGTTATCAAGTCTGGAGAAACCTTTGGGCTCACGGAAGAGGACAAGGTTATGAGATTAAAAGCGATGCTCTGGCTTCTCCTGATGGAGATTTGGTCAGAAGAAGAGTAGAAAAAGACGTAACGGCTGCTGATCTAGACGGCATCACTCTTGGCTGCCTTCAAAATTGCTTTTCAGGAGCATCAATGAAAGCATACTTTGATGCTGCTTTAGCCATCATAGCAACAAGCACAGAGGCTGCCCCTGCAAGTGCGCGAGGAAACTCAGCATTGGCCAATCCATTTACGAGTCCCGCGAAACTGGCTGGAGATGCAACTGCAGTTCCTACAGGAAATTACGTTAGGAGCGGAGATAGAAAAGGAGAATGGACTCAAGAAGGTGTTCTGTATTCAGCCGCTAATCCAAATAACCCTACATTTTCAGAGGTGGTTCTCTATGAAGCTTCTGGAGAAACGTTAGCGGTTGTAGCCGGTCAAGATGCTACTCAAACGCCAATAGAATTGCCTGCGGGCATGTATGCGCTAGCAGATCCATGGAGTAAATTTGGATCAAACATTTGCTTTAAAGCACCAAACGGCCAAGATGAATGCTGGGGGATGCAAAATCATATGCGACTATTTGATGTATCAAAATATGCATCAGTTGAATGTGAAAAAACCAGAGACACTGATGCCGATGGTGAAGGCGATAAATACGAAATTCATGAATCTTCCGAAGTTCAATCATCTGAGAGTTTTAGGCTTTGTGATTCAAAGTTGTGGGAACTTGACGATTACTATGAAGTTAGATGGGAGCCGTGGGTAAATTATCAGGTTTTTGACGCACAAGGAGCGCTGGTTGAAATATCAAGACCAGAGGCGGTGACTTTATCTCTTCCTAAATTAGATAAATTTGGTCGAGATGCAGGCAAAAAGAAAACCTTGGAATATGCAGGCTTTGGAAGGCTTCATGGTTTTGAATGGACAAATTTTGACGTTTGCGAATGGGAAGATAAGGGTGAATATTTTGACTGGAATAATGCCACTGAAACACAACGTAATTGTGTAAGAGGGTTTCCAACATACGTAATTCCTGATAACACAATTGTCCTTGCAGAAGACGGAGTTACTGAATTGAAGTCAAAATTTTTAAGAGGGGAGTACTATCTAAAACCGCTTGATGCAGGTACTACTAATAATCTATATACAACTGATCCTGCAGCTCTAGCAGGACTGCAGCCACAAATTTTTGATACGGCTGTTATTGGAGATGTACCTGAGGAGTCTGTAATGCTCAACGAAGGAAATACCTGCGTTGATCACGGTGAAATATTGCCCGCTTGTCAGTAATATTCGCTTGTACGCCCTGATATAATCTAGTTTCGGGGCGTAGCGCAGCCTGGTAGCGCACTTGACTGGGGGTCAAGTGGTCGCTGGTTCAAATCCAGCCGTCCCGACCATAAAATTATGACAAGAAAGTATCAAATTATTCTTTACGGAGCTACCGGCTTTACTGGCAAGCTTTGTGCTGAATATTTAAAAACAAACTATCCTGATTTAGTTTGGGCTATTGCAGGAAGAAACGAGCAAAAGCTTAAAGATTTAAAGAATGAACTAGGATTAGAATGCGATATTTTTGTTGCTTCTGCTGAGGATAAAGTTTCTCTTGATAACATTACAAGTCAAACAAATGTAGTATTGTCTACTGCGGGACCATTTGCAAGATATAGTAATTCTTTAGTTAAATCTTGCGTCGATAATAAGACTCATTACACAGATATAACTGGTGAAAATCATTGGGTTAAGGACCTGATAGTTAAATATCATGAAAAAGCTTCAGAAGAAGGAACAAGAATAATACCCTCTTGTGGTTATGATTCCATTCCATCTGACATGGGAGTCTTTTACTCTGTTCAACAAATGGGAAAGCCAGTTAGAAAGGTAACGGTTTATCATTCTGGGCAAGGAGGGGTAAGTGGCGGTACAACAGAGACCATGTTTACCATAGGTCCATTACCAAAAGAAAAAAGAGATCCCTTTCTTTTAAATCCAGAAAATAGCGTTTCAGAAAGTCAAAGGAAATTAAGTAATGATGGCTTTGAAATTAAAAAGATTGAAAATACAGACTCTTATTCAGGAATGGGTCTAATGTCTTTTGCAAATACAAGAGTAGTAAGGAGAAGTTCAGCTTTATTTGATGCCGATCAAAAAAGCTATGGCTCTGATTTTATCTTTAGAGAACTTGGAAGCTACCCTTCAAAAAGATCGGCAAGATTAGCGAGCTTTGGATTGATCTTAGCTTTTTTAGTAATCTCCACTCCTCTGAGACACATTGTTAGGAGATTTTTACCTAAGCCTGGCGAAGGTCCAGATAAGGTGACAAGAGAAAATGGCTGGTTCAGAGGACTTTTTAAAGTGGAAGCCGAGGATGGCGAGGTCAAATACTTTCAAATTTACGGAGATGGAGATCCAGGCTATAAAGCTACCGCTCAAATGGTTTGTGAGTCTGCTATTACATTAGCAACTTCCGATAATTTAAATTCTGGAGGAGTTTTAACCTCTGCTTACGGTCTTGGTAATGCTCTGCTTGAAAGGTTAACTAAATCGGGCATCAAATTTGAAGAAGTTTTTAATAACTAAAGATTAGCACTTTATAACCTCTACCTACCTTTTTTTTATATAGAATCTTTTCTGTTCAGGTAATCTTTCTCCCCCATAATCTCTCCTATTTCCTGAACATGGCGGGTTTAATAGACCCGCCAAATTATGGTAGGTTAGTGGGTATTAATTTTAATAGGTTGGGCGAAATATTCTCGCTGATCTACCACCATATTTATGAATCTTTTTATTTTTTCTGAAGACCTAAGGATTAGAGACAATAAAGCACTCTATGAAGCTTCTTTAGAACAGAAAGGCTTAATTGCCCTCTACATAATTAATAAAGGAAAAAATGAAGAACATGGAGACTCCTTAGCTAAATTAAAACTTAAACTCCTTGCATTAGCTGAAATACGCAATCCTCTAGTTTCTCTAAATATCCCAATTAAAATTCTTCATTCGCAAGATATTAAAGATGAACCAAAAGAAATTTTAGGATTTTGTAAAAAACATCAAATTACGAATATCTTTCTGAATTCTGAATATCCTTTCAATGAAGCACAAAGAAATAAAAAACTAGAAACATTATGCGATGAAAATGAAATCAATCTTAAGATATTTAACTCTCAGCTTATTGATCCAACTAAGGTCAAAAATAATTCTGGACAGCCTTTTAAAGTTTTTACACCTTATTCAAAAAAAATCAGGGCTTTATTAACACCAGAAATACTTCAAGAAGAACCTGAGCCTTTAAAACAGAATAGAAAAATAACAGATGAAGATGAGATTCCTTCATTTAATGAAACTTATGATAAAGAGTTTAATTTTTCTATTGATAATTATCCTGTGACAGAAAAATCAGCAGCCAAAAGGCTTGAAGAGTTTGTTGAAACTTCTATTTCAGATTATAAAGAATTAAGAGATATTCCAAGCCTGTCTTCAACAAGCAACTTATCTTCTTCATTCGCAATTGGACTTGTTACTTCTAAGCAAGCTATAAATCAAGTCTTCTCAAGTTCAGATGGAACTGGAACAGGTCCGTATGCATGGGTAAACGAAATAATTTGGAGAGAATTTTATAAGTACATTACCTATCATTATCCTCACGTATCGAAAGGAAAGAGCTTTAATCCTAAATACGATCTAATTTCTTGGAGAGAAGATGAAGATTCTTTCATCAGGTGGTGTGAAGGTAAAACTGGAATTCCAATTATTGATGCAGCTATGAGGCAATTGAATCAGACAAAATGGATGCATAACCGACTTAGAATGATTACAGCAATGTTCCTTAGTAAAAACTTACTCATAGATTGGAGAAAAGGAGAGAGATATTTTATGGAAAATTTAATAGATGGAGATTTTTGTTCAAATAACGGCGGGTGGCAATGGAGCGCGTCTACAGGAGTTGATGCATCCCCTTATTTTAGAATTTTTAATCCGATTACTCAGTCTGAAAAATTTGATCCTGACGGTAAATTTATTAAAAACTTTGTACCTGAGCTAAATGAATGTCCATCTAATGAGATACATAACCCCTCTAAGGAAACTAGATCATCTTTAAACTATCCTGAAATGATTGTAGACTTGAAATCTTCAAGACTCAGAGCAATAGATGCATTCAAATCAATCAAATAACTTAGATCATCGACCTGTCTATCTTGATATATTTAATGCCAAGGTTGAGGAAATAGATAAGACTGAGGAAACTCTATTAATGAGCTTTGAAGCTTCATCAGACTTTTGCCACACTGGCGGAAGAATCCTTCAGGGTGGTTTCGTTGCCACTATGCTTGATTGTTCAATGGCTTTTCTAGCATTTGAGCTAACGGATTATGAAAAATCTCCCATGACGATTGATATGAATATCAATTATTTATCATCTGGAGCACCCGGCAAATATTTAGCTAGAGCAAAAGTTACTAAGATTGGAAAATCAATTGGATTTCTCTCCTCAGAATTATTTCAAGACGATAAATTGATTGCTTCAGCTACTTGCACAGCAAAAATGGCAGACATTAATAAAAAATACCTGAAGCAGATGAAAGATACTGTAAGAAAATAATTTAAAAACCAAAGTCCCAAGAAAGACCTTCGTGATATTTTTTCAAAATTTCTTTGGCTATTAATACTCTATGAACTTCATCAGGTCCATCAGCTAGTCTCAATGTCCTTGCTCCTTGATACATACCCGCAAGAGGTAAATCTGATGAAACACCTTTCCATCCGTATACTTGAATTGCTCTGTCCACAACTTTATGCATAGCGTTTGGTACGTAAACTTTTAGTGCAGAGATATCAACTCTTGGGTTGCCTTCAGCTTCCATAACCTCAGCACAGTGAATAGTCATTAGTCTAGCTGTTTGAATATCTATATATGAGTCGGCAATGAAACCTTGAATAAGTTGTTTGGTTTCTAATTTTCCACCATGAACTTCTCTTTCTATAGTTCTCTTAAGCATTAGATCAAAAGCTCGCCACATTTGTCCTATAGAATTCATGCAATGAAAAACCCTTCCAGCCCCCAATCTATCTTGAGCAGCCTGGTGTCCCGATCCTCTCGCGCCAAGAGTATTTTCTATTGGGACTCTGACATTCTCATATTTTATTTCTACGTGATCTCCCCCAGTATGTCCCCATATAGGAACTGATCGAACAATATTGAATCCCTCTGAGTCTGTAGGGACAATAATTTGAGACATTCTTGAATTCACTTCTCCAGAACCATCCTCTTCTTCTGTTCTGCACATGACAATAGCGAAATCAGCTCTTATTCCATTAGACGTCATAACTTTATGGCCATTGATGACCCAGTGGTCACCATCTTTTTTTGCGGTTGTTTTAATTGACCTGGGATCAGAACCAGCATTATCAGGCTCAGTCATGGAAAAGCATGACTCCATTTCTCCTTCTATTAAAGGGAGCAGCCATTTTTTCTTTTGTTCATCTGAGCCGTATTTAAGAAGTACTTTTTGGTTGCCCGAATTAGGAGCTATCACTCCAAAAAGTCTATTGGATAATGGAGACCAAGCTAAAATTTCATTCATATAGGCATGAGCTATGAAGCCTATTCCCATACCACCGTACTCTTCTGGAAGGTGAGGCGCCCATAGTTTTTCTTTTTTAACTTCTTGCCTAATATCCTCTCTGAGAGATTTAGATTTATCTCCACCAGAGTAAATGTCTTTTTCATTGGGAATTATATGTTCAGCAACAATATTTGCTGTTCTAGTTCTTATGTCATTAACTTCTTCTGAAAGTGTAGGTATTGGTTTTATATCCATAATTTATCTCCTCACAAAGATTTTAGCATTGCTCTTGCAAGCTGCAAGAATTGAAAGAATAATAAGACAAAAGGAGTTTTTATGAAGGAAGTAGATTTTTATTTTGATTTTGCAAGTCCAAACGCTTATCTATCGTTAATGGCCGGCAAAGAGCTTGAGGATAAGTTAGGCTTTAAATTTAATATTAAATTAGCTTTACTAGGAGGTATTTTTAAATTGACTAACAATCAACCTCCTATGGTAGCTTTTGCAGGAATCAAAAATAAACTTGATTATGATGGTGTAGAAATGCAGAGATTCATCAATAAACATAATCTTTCAGATTTTAAAATGAATCCAAATTTCCCCGTGATTACTCTTCAGATTATGAGAGCAGCTGTTGTTGCCGAGAAAGAAGGTTTTCTTATGGACTACGTCCAAAAAATTACAAGATCCATGTGGGAAAGAGAAAAGAAAATGGATGATCCTGAGGTTATCAAGGCTGAATACGATCATTGGGGCTTTGATTCTTCAATGCTAATAGACGGAATGAATGATCCTGAGATTAAATCCTCTTTAATGGATAAAACTTCTGAAGCAGTGGAAAGAGGAGTTTTTGGGATTCCAACTTTCTTTGTTGGCAATGAAATGTTTTTTGGAAAAGATAGGTTAGGACAAGTCGAGGAAGAAATCTTAAAGTAAATCTTGTGGATTTTGGTCTCCTAGAATTATTCAACTCTCTGAGAGGTCAAAGCAATCTTTTAGAGGGTTTAATGCAAATCCTAAGCAATAATTTGTTTGGATTATTTTTGGCTTTTTTTGTTATCCCTTATTTTTTTTATAAATCTCAAGAGAAATTGCTTTGGGTTTTCACAGCTTGGATTTTAACCATTGGAATAACCGACTTTAGCGCAAATCTTTTAAAAAGCTACTTTTTAGACTTTAGACCATGTTTTTCTGATTATTCATACCTTTTAGATGGTAAGGGTCAACTTTTGAATCAATGTTCTGCAACTCTGACAGGAATGCCTTCAAATCATTCAGCTAATTTTTTTGCAGGTTCATTATTTTTATTAACTATTTTTAAAGTAAACAGATATTCTTTAATTTTTCTTTTAATTTCCTGCTCTGTAGCTATATCTAGAATTTATCTAGGAAAACACTTTCCTTATCAGGTTTTTGCTGGTGCTTTCTACGGAGCTTTTCTTGGTGCTTTTGGAGGATATGTGTATTTAAAAAATTTTAGGAATTCTCTAAAATAAATCTATATCTTAGAAATACCAAGCTCACAAACATTAAAAGAAGCATGGAAACTAATTCTGATACGCCAATTAATTCAAGGGTAACACCTGTTAAGGCAAGCACAGACGAGATTACTAACACAACAAAAGAAACTCTTAGACCCTTTAGGCCAAGTCTATCTAGCGCATGATGAATATGACTTCTATCAGATGTTAGCGGAGATCTTTTATTTACAAGCCTAATAATTATTGTAGATATCGCGTTAAATAAAACAAATCCAACGATCCAAACAGCTGTTATAGGATTCATATAATCAGCCCTTTCCATTGCAAAATAAATCAAGCACCATGCCACAATGTATCCACAAAACATTGAGCCATGATCTCCCATAAAAATGACAAATCTTTTACCTATAACTTTCAGATTCATAAGAGCATAAGGAAGAAAACAAATAACAAGAAATAAATATATCTGCTCAATGAAAAGGGAATTGTTCGTTGATAGAAGTATCAAAGGAGCCGTGATACCAACCAAAAATTGGCTGGTCAAACCTCCATTAAAGCCATCAATCCAATTAAAAGCATTCAGAATTCCTATTACACAAAAAATTGTGAATAAAACCCCTAACGCTGGATTGAGTTCAATAGAACCCAAGCCAAATAAATTTCCTAAATTATCTATATATAAACCAGATTGAGTAATAAGAATTAAACAAGCTATAGCTTGGGATAAGAATCTTGTTGGGACGCTTAATCCCCATAAATCATCAATTAAAGTTATAAAAGCAAGAATGATTCCTGTCATTAACATCCATATAAAGAAGGGCGGAACATTTACGTTAATTTTTTGATAATAAGTTGACTCATTGCCATTGATATTCACAGTAACTTTTGGAGGTAACAGTGTATCTTGAACGTAATCTGAGTTAGCCTCGAAACCATTACCTTTTATCTTGAAAGAACCAGATTCATCCTTGTATATTTCCATTAACTCCGTTTCAAAAGTTTTCTTGTTTATGACTACGACTGCTTGAGAATTTTCATTAATATCAACAACTTCGATGTCAAAAGAGTCATTACCAATAAGATCAATCTTTCTATCAAGATTTTCATTTATTGTATTATTCTCTTTGATAGAGTCGCCAACAAAAAAGCCATTCCAGGATAAATTGAAATTTACCCCTGCAAAAAAATCAAAGATTAGAACTGCAAAAATTAATGATGTTATGAAAGATACGCCCCCAGAAAGAGGTATATCATTCTTGTGAAGTTTCTTTATTCCATCTGGCTTATCTACCCAGCTTAAAGATTTAAAGATTTTCCTGAATGCAAAATTTGCAAGAAAGGAAAAAAAAAGTACTACCCCCAAAAGGTAAATAAGAAACATTGCCTAATTTAAGAAGCTTGGATCTTTTTCAAGCATTAAGTCATATAGAGGTTGATAACTTGCCCACATTGCCATATCCGAACCAACTTGAGATTTTGTTAGTTGAGCTACATCATCTGGAATTCTTTCCATTTGTCCAACAGACTCTGCCAAAATTTGAGATTGACAGCATCTATCCATTGACAAGAAAGCCCAAAGTGCTTCGTCAACCGTCCCACCTGTAGTTAAGAGACCATGATTTTTTAGAATAGCAGCCTTTTTGTCGCCCAAGGCTGCAGCAATTCTCTTACCTTCATCTCCTTCTAAAACTACACCTGTGTAATCGTCAAACAGAACATGATTATCAAAAAAAGCACAGGAATCTTGAGTTATTGGCTCAAGAAGTCTGCCAAAGGTTGAAAAAGTTTTGCCATACATAGAATGGGAGTGGGCCGCAGCATTTACATCTGGTCTTGCATCATGAAGCGATGAATGGATTGCAAAGGCAGCCGTATTTACTGGCTTATCGCCTAAAACCACTTCACCATCTTTGTTTACTAGTATTAAATCCGATACACAAATTTGATTGAAATGCATTCCAAAGGGGTTTACCCAAAAATGATCTTCGTGTTCAGGATCTCTGTATGTAATGTGACCAGCGATACCTTCATCAAAACCAAAATGAGCAAACATTCTAAATCCTGATGCTAATCTTTCTAGGTTATATCTTCTTGTTTCCTCAATGGATTTGCACTCTATTGGAAGTAAAGAACCTTTTTCTTTTTGATCCAATTTCCCTTTTGAGACGTCGATATTAAGGTTATTTGTCATATATTTCTCCTACCTACTTAATTTCCGTATTACAATTTTACTAGTTTAAACTAATCAATAAAATATACATAAGTCCCATGGCAAAAAAAGGTTACAGAGAAGAATCAGATAGCATTGGAATAGTTTACGTTCCCCGAAATGCTCTATACGGTCCACAAACACAAAGAGCCATAGACAACTTTCCTATAAGTGGTATCAAAATGGATTTTCCTTTTACCAAATCCTTTATTAGCTCTTTAGGAGTAATTAAAGATGCTGCAGCTAGAGCTAATAATAAATTGAAGCTTCTGTCCAATAAGAAGGCCAGAGCAATATCTAAGGCTTCTAAAGAGGTGTGGCGAGAAAAACATCATAAAGAATTTCCTATCGATGTATTTCAAACAGGATCTGGAACTAGTTCGAACATGAATGCAAACGAGGTTATAGCTAATTTAGCATCAGTATTCTCTGGTGAAGAGGTTAGTCCGAACGATGACGTTAACATGTCTCAAAGCAGTAATGATGTCATACCAACTGCAATAAAAATCAGTGCACATATGGATTTAACTAAAAAGTTATATCCCAACTTAGAAAACCTTATTAACGCAATCGATAAAAAAGCAGTTTCTTTTAGAGGAATAATAAAAACAGGAAGAACTCATCTCATGGATGCAATGCCTATAGATTTAGCTGATGAATTATCTGCGTGGTCCAGTCAATTAAAGACTTCTCTAAAAGCTCTAAAATTTATTGAAGCTAGACTTTTGGAACTTCCTCAAGGCGGAACAGCTGTTGGAACAGGAATTAATGCTCACAAAAGGTTTGCCAAAGTTTTTGCTCAAGAAATCTCCAAGTTGTCTGGGAATAAATATAGAAGTGTAGCAAGTGATAATTTCTTTCATGAGTTAAGTTCTCAAGATACAGCAGTCCAATTATCTGGCGAACTAAAAAACTTAGCTGTTGCTTTAATGAAGGTTTCAAATGACTTGCGATGGATGAATAGTGGACCTTTAGCTGGACTATCAGAGATAGAACTCCAGGCTTTGCAACCAGGAAGTAGCATTATGCCAGGCAAGGTAAATCCGGTGATTCCTGAAGCTGTAACTATGGTAGCTGCGGATGTTATAGGAAATGATGTGAGCATTACAGTTGCAGCGCAAGCAGGTAACTACCAGTTAAATGTGATGCTTCCCGTTATAGCCTATAACTTACTTAAAAGTATTAATCTCCTGTCAGGCGCTTGCGATGTTCTTGCTAACAAAGCAATTAAAACCTTCAAGGTGAATAAAAAGAATTTGGAATCGTCTTTGGCAAAAAATCCAATACTTGTAACAGCCCTCAATCCAATTATTGGTTACAAAAAAGCTGCTGCAATTGCTAAAAAAGCTTACAAAGAGAATCGACCAATCATTGATGTTGCCGCTGAAGAGACAAATCTTTCCGAGGCAAGATTAAAGAAACTATTAGATCCTGCTAAGCTTGCAAAGGGCGGAATTCAATGAAAGTTGACTACCTTTTAGATTCAAATTGCGAAGCTTGTAGGGCAGATGCTCCCAAAGTTACCAAGGATGAATTAAAAGAACTTAAGCCTTTAGTACCTTCTTGGGAAATTATTGAAGTAAATCGATTGAAAAAACTGATTTGCTCTTTTGCTTTCTCTAACTATGAAGAATGCGTTAATTTTGCAAATAAAATCGCTGATCTAGCTGAAAAAGAAGATCATCACCCAGAAATTCTAATTGAATGGGGAAAGGTCACCGTGACTTGGTGGTCACATAAGATCAAAGGTTTGCACAAAAATGATTTTATAGCTGCCGCAAAGACAGATCAGATTTTTTCAGGTTCTTGAATTTGACTTGCTAAAACGACGGCAACCAGAGCAACACAACCCATAATATTGAAAGCCACGAAGTAGGTATCTTGGAAACCTATTAAGATGCTTGTAATCAAGATTCCAATTGGTTGAAGCGGAGAAACTATAGGAGACGAAATGCCTCTAGCTTTTCCAAGATTATGCGCTCCAAAAGTTCTTAAGTAGCACGCAGTCATAAGAGGCATTGCGGCACCAAAACCCAAACCAAAGATAAACGCACTTAAAAGAAATATGTTCGGTTCATTGAAATAAGTAATTCCAAAGATTCCAAGCGCTTGGAGAAACATTGCCATCATTGAAGGATAAGCCGCCTTCATTACGTCCATGAGATATCCAAATAGAATTTTTCCCAAAACTCCCCCAAAAGCAGATAGAGCATAAGCAAAGACATATTGTTTAACCGGCAGACCTAAAAGATTCCAGGTTTCGTCTAATCCCATCTTACTTGCGTGTATAGGCAAAAAAGAAAGCACACCCATCATAGAGAGAAATTGAAATGCAAAAGCTAAGGAAATTATCCAAAAAACTTTTTTGGACAATAGATCTTTTGCAGTCATCTCTTGAGGTAAGGATTCTTTTTCATTTTCCTTCTTAATTCCATCTTTAGCTTGATTGACACTCTTTGGATCATCAATCACGGTAAAAAAGATAAGAGGTAAAATAATAAATAGAATTACTGAGGCAAAAATTACGTAAACATTTCTCCAGCCTACCAAGTCAAGCAGCGGATCAACAACCAAAGGAAGCACAACGCCTGAGAAAGAAATACCAACTGCAGCAATTCCTAGAGCTCTGCCAGCATTTTTATCAAACCAATTCGAGATTAATTTAGCTACTGCTAAATTTCCCATCATGATTGACCCCAATGCCAAGACAGTAAGATAAATTGTCAGAAGCGACCAATAAGAATTTATGAAACTTAGCGAGAAAAGTCCTATGGCATAAATGACAGCTCCAATCATCATAAAATTTTTAACTGAATACTTATCAAGAGCTCGACCGATAACTATTGCTAAGATTGCCACAGGCATAAAATAAAAAGCGGATACCATTCCAAGCTGACTTTCGGTCATGCCGAGCTCAGATATTAGGTAAGGCCAGATCACTGGAAAGCTATAAAAAAGGAAACCTATAACAGTAAATTCAACGGTAAGACCCGTAAACACCATTCTCCAACCAAAAAACTTCATTTTTCTGTATTTTTTAGAAATTTATTAAAATTCTAGCAATCCTGTATAATCTATAAATGTTGCGGCTTAAAGAAACAGCTATAACCTTTGACGACGTCTTATTGCTCCCTGACTATTCAGAAGTCTTGCCCAATGATGTTGATTTAACCACACGTCTGACAAAAAACCTAAGCATAAACATTCCAATAATTTCTTCTGCTATGGATACCGTCACTGAATCCAGAATGGCTATTGCTCTGGCAGAGCTCGGAGGTATTGGAATCATTCACAGGAACTTAAACATTGTAGATCAAGCTAATGAAGTTCGGGCAGTGAAAAAATTTGAGAGCGGTATTGTAAGAGATCCAACAACTATCTCATCAAGTAGTACGGTTGGTGACCTTATTCAGCTAACTAAAGAGTTAAACATCTCTGGTATGCCTGTGGTAGACGATGATAATCTGGTTGGAATTGTGACTTCCAGGGATTTTCGTAATGAATCTAATATGACCGCCACCGTAAGTTCGATTATGACCCCGAAAGAAAAACTTATTACGGCTAAAGAGAGCGAAAGCATTGATAATATAAAATCCTTACTCTATCGAAATAGAATAGAAAAAATATTGCTTGTTGATGACGCTTTTGGTCTGAAAGGTCTAATCACTCTGAAAGATATAAATAAATCAAAAGATTATCCATCCGCAACCAAGGACTCAGAAGGGAGACTTCTAGTTGGTGCAGCAATAGGTAACGGCACCGATACAGAGGAGAGAACTGAAAAACTTGTTCAAGCCGGTGTCGATGTTCTCGTTGTTGATAGCGCTCATGGACACTCACAAGGCATTTTAGAGAGAGTAAAAAAAGTAAAAAAAGATTATCCAAATATAGATGTCATTGGTGGAAATGTTGCTACTGCGGAAGGAGCTACAGCCTTGATGAAAGCAGGAGCTGATGGAGTAAAAGTTGGTATTGGGCCAGGTTCTATCTGCACTACGAGAATTGTGACAGGAGTTGGTGTTCCCCAAATAACAGCTATTGCAGATGTGGTATCAAGTATGAAGAAAAAAGGAATTCCAGTTATTGCAGATGGTGGAATTAGATTCTCTGGTGATTTTGCAAAAGCAATTGCTGCAGGAGCAGATAGTGTCATGCTCGGTAGCATCTTGGCAGGAACAGAGGAAGCTCCTGGTCAAGTGGAACTCTTTCAAGGCAGAAGCTTTAAAGCATATAGAGGCATGGGGTCTGTAGGTGCAATGTCAGGTGAATCCTCCTCAGGGGATAGATATTTTCAAGATAATCAACAAACCGACAAACTGGTACCCGAAGGTATAGAGGGAAGAGTTCCCTATAAGGGTTGGGTAGAAACTTCTATTCATCAAATGTTGGGCGGCTTAAGACAAAGCATGGGTTACACCGGATGCAAAGACATTGATACGATGAAAACTAAACCTAAGTTTGTTCAAATTACTACTTCTGGAATGAGCGAGAGTCACGTGCATGACGTCAGCGTCACTAAAGAAGCGCCAAATTACCGAATTACTTAATTTAAATGCAGAAAATTGATCAAGATAAGATAGTTATCCTTGATTTTGGTTCGCAATACACTCAGCTTATTGCCAGAAGGATCAGAGAAATAGGAGTTTTATCCGAAATTGTCTCATGCGAAATATCCCCAAAAGAACTTTTAAAATTAAATCCAAGAGGCATTATTTTTTCTGGCGGTCCAGAATCGGTTAATTCGAAGTTTAAACCTAAATTTAATTCTAAGATTCTTGAAATAAACCGACCTATTTTAGGGATTTGCTACGGAATGCAATTATTAGCAAGCCAATATAAAGGAAAAGTAGATTTGTCGGCGAAGAGAGAATTCGGTCACTCAGAATTAGCATTTAACAAAAATATTCTTTTTAAAGGAGTAAAAGGGAAAAAAACAAAAATTGACGTATGGATGAGTCACGGCGATAAAGTTGTAAAGCTTCCGAAACAATTTAAAAGGATTGCCTCGTCGACAAATTCTAAAATTGCCGCATTCGCTTCGAATGACAAACAACGCTTCGGTGTGCAATTTCACCCCGAGGTGTCTCACACCGATCAAGGGCAAAAAATATTAAGTAACTTCGCTTTGGATATTTGTGGTTGTAAGAAAAATTGGACTTCAAAAAATATTATTAATGATTTGGTTCAGAACATTAAAGATCAGGTTGGAAATAAACATGTTCTCTTAGGAATTTCGGGTGGTGTGGATTCCAGTGTTGTAGCCGCTCTCATTTCAAAAGCTATCGGTAAAAGATTGCATTGTATTTTTGTCGATAACGGACTTTTAAGGAAAGATGAATCCATCCAAGTTAATCGTGATTTAAAAAAAGGTCTTGGCTTGAAGATTACTACTGTAAATGCCGAAGATATATTCCTGAAAAAACTTAAAGGCAGGACAGATCCTGAAGAAAAAAGGAAAATAATAGGCAGAACCTTCATAGATGTATTTTCAAAAGAGGCAAAAAAAATAAAAAATATAGATTTTTTAGCTCAAGGAACTATCTATCCAGATTATATTGAATCAGCAGGAAAAAAGGGCGGTAAAGCGCATGTCATAAAATCGCATCATAACGTTGGAGGGTTACCTGAAAAATTAAAGTTTCCCCTTGTTGAACCGCTCAAATTTCTTTTTAAAGATGAGGTTAGAAAGATAGGAAGAAAATTAGGATTGCCAGCTTATCTTATCGAAAGGCATCCTTTTCCAGGTCCAGGGTTAGGCGTTCGATTGTTGGGTGCTATAGACAAAAGTAAGTTAGAGATATTAAGAGAAGCAGATGCCATTTTCATGGAAGAACTAATCAAGCAAAAGCTTTACAACAAAATAAGTCAAGCTTACGCAGCTTTTCTTCCAGTTAAATCAGTAGGTGTTGTTGGAGATGCAAGAAGATATGAATACGTAATTGCCCTAAGAGCGGTTGTAACGCTTGATTTCATGACGGCTAATGTATTTCCTTTCAAACAAGAATTCCTTAATCATGTTTCAACAAGAATAATGAATGAAATAGATAAGGTTTCTAGAGTTGTTTATGATATTTCGAGCAAACCTCCTGCAACTATTGAGTGGGAGTAATTTTTAAAATGAATATTAATTAAATCTTTGGATATTTTTTGCTAGGATGATGAGGTGATAAGTTTTTTTAAAAAATACAAAACTTATTTAGGTATATTTTTCTTTATTTTTGCGGTAGTTCTTTCAAGAATAGGAAGACAACAAGATATTCCTGCACTTAACTTACCTTTGATTCTTTGTTTCACTATCATAGTTATCTCTTTTCTGTTTGCATTGATATTAATAATTTATGAAAAAGGATTTTTTAATTCAATAAGAACTCCTATATTCTGGATATACCTTATCTTAATTATTTTAGGATTTTATTTTATTGTGTTTCCGTTTTTTTCTTTAGGAATGAAATATTTAATTAATCTTTAACATACAAACTTCATACAAAGTCGAAATTAAAATCAATGGAATCAATAATTTATAAACCTTTTACCATTGAGTGGGAGTAAAGAAATCGAACTTAACCAGAATTTTTGAATAGGAAGAGAAATGACAAATGTAGAACACGTGGTTCTGAGTGACGGACGAAAACTGGCCTATGAGCAATTTGGCGCAGAGAATGGTGTGCCGGTTATCTACAACCACGGTTGGCCTTCATCCCGTTTAGAATGTCGCCATTTAGTACCAATTGCTGAAAAAACTGGTGTTAAATTGATCTCAGTTGACCGGCCAGGGATGGGCGGGTCAGATTTCCAGCCGAATCGTGCCCTTCTGGATTGGCCGAATGATATTTCTCAACTCGCTGATCACCTGTGCCTCGACAAATTTCATATCTTGGGTGTATCAGGTGGGGGTCCTTACGTATCAGTCTGCGCTTACAAGATTCCAGAGCGTTTGTTAGGCGCAGCGATAATTGCTGGTGTTACTCCGATGACTAACCCTCGCACAAAACACGGAATGAGGATGATGAACCGCATTTTACTGAATGTGGGGAAACCGGCGCCCTGGTTGCTCAATTGGTTTATGAAATACATGCAAAATGTGGCCAACGACACTGAAAAGTTAAAGAGAGCGTTAAGTGATCTTCCAGAGGTAGACAAGCAGGTGATGACAGGAGATACAATCGATGAGTTAGCCGAGTCGGCGCAGGAATGTCTCCGACAAGGGACCGCAGGAGCGACGCAAGACGGTCGCATCTATGCCCTACCATGGGGGTTCGAGCTCAATCAAATCGACATACCCGTTACCGTCTGGCAAGGCTCGCTGGACGTCAATGTCCCGCTGTCCAACGGCCAGATCCTGGCAGAGTCCATTCCTAACGTATCTTCCAATTTTATAGATGGAGAAGGACATTTTTCTATACTGATTAACCATGGCGAAACGATGTTGACCGAGTTAATCGGTTGACGCCACTATAATGACAAATATCATATACAAAGTTAATACAAACTTTTTTGAAACCCCTTTAAATAAAGGGTTTCAGAGGGTATTACTCATTGAGTGGGAATAAAACATGAAATATAGATCAGAAATTGATGGTCTAAGAGCGCTGGCAGTTTTGCCGGTAATTCTTTTTCATGCCGGCTTTGAGTGGTTTAGAGGTGGTTTTATAGGCGTGGACGTTTTCTTTGTGATTAGCGGCTATTTGATTACAACCATAATTATTTCTGAGATTGTTGAGGGTAAATTCAGTATTGTTAATTTTTATGAGCGTCGAGCCAGAAGAATACTACCCGCTTTATTTTTTGTCATGGCTATCTGCATACCCTTTGCTTGGCTGTGGCTTACACCAAATGACCTTAGAGATTTTGGACAGAGTCTTATTGCAGTATCCACATTTTCTTCCAATATTCTTTTTTGGTTAGAAAGTGGTTATTTTGATACCGCTGCAGAACTAAAACCATTGCTTCATACTTGGAGTTTGGCTGTTGAGGAGCAGTTCTATATTCTTTTCCCTATTTTTCTAATCCTTACTTGGCGCTTGGGAGTTAAGTGGGTTTTAATTTTTCTATCATTACTATTTTTTATTAGTTTAGGAATCTCTTATTGGGGTTCTTACAACTCTCCTTCTGCTGCTTTCTTCCTACTTCCAACAAGAGGTTGGGAATTACTTGTTGGTGCTTTTGCTGCCTTTTACCTCAAGGCTAATAATCACCTGAATTCTCTTAATGTAAATCAAACTTTTAGTTTGCTAGGTTTTGGAATGATTATTTATTCAATTATAGCGTTTGATAAAACTACTCCTTTTCCTGGCTTGTTTGCTTTAATCCCTACATTTGGAACGGGTCTAATAATTCTTTGTGCTGTTCCAAAAACTTTTGTTCACAAACTACTAAGTCTAAAGATTATTGTTGGAATTGGATTGATTTCCTATAGCGCTTATTTGTGGCATCAGCCCTTATTGGCATTTGCGAGGCATAGATTTTTGGGTGATGTTTCAGAATTATTTTTAATTACCCTGTGTTTTATCTCATTCGCCATGGCATGGTTTAGTTGGAAATTTGTTGAGTCTCCTTTTCGAAAAAAATCAATATTCAAAAGAAAAAGTATCTTTGTTATGTCCGCGTTAATGGGTGTAATTTTTTCCGTATTAGGACTTTTTCTTCATATGAATGTTACTACCCCTTCTAAATTTGATTTCTATGGGAAAGAAATATCAATACCAGATAAGTATGGAGGAATTATTGATAACAAAAGGAAATGTTCTTTTCCTGACTTAATTTCTAAAGAAAAACCTTGCGAAATTTTTGGAGGCGGTGAATTAGGTGACTTAGTAATCATTGGCGACTCACATGCCAGAGTCTTGTCTGAATCATTTTATTCTTCTGTCGGTTACTTTAATTCACTTATCGACTTAACAGCTTCAGGTTGTCCTTTTCTTATAGATTCAAATATTTACATTGGCAAAACTTTGAATTGCTCTAGCGACTACCAGCTTGCCAGACAAAAAATCTTGACAGAACGGCGCAATAGCACTGTGGTTTATCAGGCCCGCTTACCATTGTATTTCTATGGTAATGGATTTGATAATGGCAATCCTGGCGGTAATGAGATAAGAGCAAAAGTAAGGGTTACTGGTAAAAAATCTTTTTCTAATGTTGAGGAAGAGCGTCGATATTTTCTCGAAAGTCTCAAAAATTCAGTGGGATTTATAGCAAAAAATAACAACATGCTTTTTATTATTTTGCCTTCTTTCAGCAATGGATGGGATCCAATAGATAGACTTTTCGCATTGGAAACACAAGGATTTTCGTTACAAGAAGCGAAGGATTACCTCGCTATTCAAAAGAAAGTTGTTGATCAACGAGTTGATCATTTAAGAGAAGAATTAATTTCGATATCTAAGAATTTTGATAATGTAATAATAGTTGACCCAAACAAATTTGTTTGCTCAATAGATTTTTGCTCCCCATTGAGTAGTGAGGATGAATTGCTTTTCACTGACGCAGATCATTTCTCTTTAAAAACTAACGATTTAATTTTCAATGAAGTACTTAAATCTATGGAATCTTTAAAAAGATAAGTTGTATTTAAAACGTTTGTGTAATTGATTCTTACTTTTGCAAACATTTTTTTTGATTTATTTCTTTTATTGTTTATTAGGCGGAGCAGTTTAAGCAATATAGATGAATATTTTTATTAATATTTATAATTTGTAAGTTTTTAGAAAATTGTTAAATCATAATTGATAAAATTATTGAAGAGACTGCATTAATAATAATCTAAAATAGACTGATTCTTTGTGTAAGGCAGGAAAATAACAGTGAAAAATTTTTATCTAAAGCTTTGGAGAAGTAGATTTAATATCCCAAGACGTGCTTTTTGGAAAATTATTAGAATTTTAGTTTCAGAATTTAATTTGTACGGAATTTCAAGTGATTTCCAGAATAGTCAAATGAAAGAAATTGGGCTAATTCGCGAAGATGGCCTGGCTAAGTTGAATTATGTTTTAAAAGATGTGATGTCGAAACCATACGATGAAAATGACGGAATGTTTTCTGAACATCTTGTTTTAATTTCATCAATTTCGGTATCTAATTTAAACATAAAGAGAGTTCTTGAGGTTGGAACACATGATGGAAGAACTGCACTAATTCTAAGCCGATTATTCCCTGAGGCAGAAATTATTACTATCGACTTGCCGAGCGATGAAAAAAGCTTCGAAGAAACCTATAGTAGAGATAACTCAGTCAATGAGTTTACAAATAAAAGAAATAACCTAATTGCAAAAGCCGATAATATTGATTTTAAAGAAGTCAACTCTATTAGGCTATGTGAATGGGAGGAGAATTTCGATTTAATTTGGATTGATGGGGCGCATGGATATCCGGTTGTTGCTATGGATATTATCAATAGTTATAGGCTAGCAAATAAAGGAGCATTCATCCTTATTGATGATATTTGGAAGAGCGTAGATTTATCTGATGCTATGTATAAGTCTATTGGAGGAATTGAATCATTAAATATGCTTGTTAATGCAAAACTTATTTCTAAATATTATCTTTTTCATAAGCGTCTCGGAGGTATTTTTAATTATCCTGGACAGAAGAAGTATGTTGGTTGTTTTATAAAATAAAAACTCAATTTAGCCCTATTAAAACTGGAAAGTGGAAGTAGATTTAATTTTATTTGTAGTTTTAATTTCAACTCTTTTTACAGCATTTTTATCTTCAATATTTGGGATGCTCGGTGGTCTAATTTTAATGGGAATATTAATTAGTCTATTACCTGTTGGACCTGCTATGGTCCTTCATGGTCTTATTCAAGCAACATCAAATGGATACAGGGCATGGATAAATAAAAAAGATATCAACTGGAAAATTATTTTAACCATCCTCATGGGAAGTATTTTTTCTTTGGTCATTTTTTATTTTATTGCATTTGAGCCAAGTAAAATTTTAGTTCTATTTGCTTTAGGTTTTCTGCCATACCTAGCTTGGGCAGTACCAAAAGAACTTTCATTTGATATAAATAAACCAACTACTGGAGTTTTGGCAGGAGGAGTAGTAGTGGGCAGTAATCTTTTATCTGGGACAGGTGGACCAATTTTGGATATTTTCTTTCAGAAGGTTGATATGACAAGGCACGAGGTCGTGGCTACTAAGGCAGTAGCTCAAACATTAGGACATATCTCTAAAATACTTTTTTTTGGAATATTTGTTTCTGTAAATTTCGAAAACTGGCCAAATATTTACTTTCTTTTCATAGCAATTTTATTTTCAGTGACTGGAACTTCTTTAGGAAAGCGAGTTTTAGATATAATAGATGATAGATTTTTCTTCAGATGGACGCAGATCATTATTCTCTCTGTAGGAGCCATTTTTATTCTAAGAGCTTCATACTTATTAATTTTTTAAAATGGTGAATCTGAATCAAAGAATCAAAAAATCTTAATTAGTAAAAATGAAATTATGAAAAATTTAAAAGATGAAATTAAGTTTCCATGCGGCCTATCTATGAAAAATAGATTTATGCTTGCTCCATTAACTAATACTCAGAGTCATGAAGATGGAGTTCTTTCAGATGATGAGTTTAATTGGTTAACTATGAGAGCGAGAGGTGGTTTTGGACTCACTATGTCTTGTGCTTCGCATGTTCAGGCTATTGGTAAGGGTTTTCCCGGACAATTAGGAATTTTTAGCGATGAACATATAGATGGATTAAAAAAATTAACCGATGAAATTAAATCTCACGAAAGTTTAGCCGTTGCTCAATTACACCATGCTGGAATGAGATCGCCTGAAGATATTATTAGAGAACAGCCTGTCTGTCCTTCAGATGATGAGGAGACTAACTCAAGAGCATTGACTCTTGATGAGGTCAAAAGATTAAGAGATAACTTTATTGAAGCTGGAGTAAGGGCAAAAAAGGCAGGTTATGAAGGGGCTGAAATTCACGGAGCTCACGGCTATATTTTGTGTCAATTTTTAAGTTCTGATATCAATAAGAGAGAAGACGAATATGGAGGAACTTTAGAAAACAGATCCAGAATCATTTTTGAGATAGTTGACGGCATTAGAAATGAATGCGGTTCTAAGTTTCTATTGGGAGTTAGATTATCTGCAGAAAGATTTGGAATCAAACTAGGAGAAACAAAAGAGGTTTGTAAAAAACTTATTGATACCGAAAAAATAGATTTTTTAGATATGTCACTTTGGGATTCCTTTAAAGAGCCGGTAGAGGAAGAGCACAAGGGTAAGAACCTATTGGAGCATTTTACAGAACTTGATTTTAAAGATGTTCAGTTAACGGTAGCGGGAAACATAAGGACTGGCGAGAACGTTCATGCAATACTTAATAATAAAGTAGATTTCGTAACTATTGGGAGAGCGGCTATTCTCCATCATGATTTTCCTATTAAAGTCATAGAAAACTCATACTTTGAACCCATTGAGCTTCCAGCTCCTAGATCTCATTTAATTAAAGAGGGACTAAGCGATAAATTCATCGAATATATGGGAGCTTGGCCTGGTTTTGTGGGTGAATAAAGAAGTTGAATTAACTTTTAAAATCTTCTGAATTTTTGAGCATGTGAGCAGGACCATGATTGATATTAATGGCGGCATTTTTACCGAATAACATTTCTTTCTGGTAGCCAAAGTTTTTTCTATCGGTTGCTAGCGGCGCTAACTCTTCAGCTTTCTTTACGGCCAATTCTGGCAATTCTTCAAACGAGCTTGTTGCTTGAACAATCCCAGCATCAAGCGCATCAGTTCCAGTCCATCTTTTTGATAATTGAACTGTTTCATAGAAGGCATTTGCAGGAATTTTATGCTTGAATAAAGATAGCTCAGGTCTTGGAATAGATAAGCCTAGTTGCATTTCATTAGCGCATAAGAATCCTCTATCTTCTCTCATAATCCTTACATCATGGGTCAGAGCAAGCATAAATCCGGCTCCAAAAGCATGACCATTTATCGCACAAACTGTAGGTATTGGCAACGTTATAAAACGGCCCATAAGATGCATAAATTCTTTACCAAAAATATCTCTATCGCCTCCATCAGGATTACTTTTAGGATCTTGCATCCAATCAAGATCTAAACCGTTTGAAAAGAACTTAGGATTCTCAGAAGAGGTGATTAATGCTCCAGGACCTTCATCTTTTTCAATTTCATCAAGCGCTTTGGCTATTTCTCTTACAAAAGTAGTATTCCAACGATTTTCATTGGCAGCTAGATTTAAAAAATAGATTGATTCTTTTTTCTCTAGTTTTATCACAATATTTTTTTAATAGATTTACTTTTAAAACATCATACATAAAAAACGATACAAATTAGATACAAACTTTCTTTAGATGCTTTAATATCTCGTCCTAAGGAAATATAGGAGAAGGAAATGAGTGATCCATTAAATTTAAAAAAACACATTAGAGAGGTCAAAGATTTTCCAATTAAAGGGATTAATTTTAGAGACATAACAAGCCTCATAGAAAATCCTGAAGCTTTTCAAACTACCTGCAAGGAATTAATAGAAGTTTCGAAAAATTTTAATGCTTCGGTCATCGCAAGCATTGAGAGCAGAGGTTTTATTTTTGCAGGCTCAATTTCTTTTGAGCTCGGACTTCCTTTTGTTCTAGCAAGAAAACCAGGAAAACTTCCTAACGAAACATTTAAAAAAGACTTTGATTTGGAATACGGGAGCACTTCTATTGAGATCCAAAAAAATACAACCTTTAAGAGCTCTGATAGGGTCGTCATTGTTGATGATTTGGTTGCAACTGGTGGAACAGCAATTGCTTGCGCAGAACTTTTGACTGAAAACTTTAAAATTAAGAAGTCAAATATTCTTATATTAGGCGTTATAGATTTGCCTAAATTAGGCGGCAGCGATCTAATTGTTAAAGAGGGATACAATATTCAGACTCTTGTTTCCTACTAGTTGGGATAAGAAAAAATACCTGCTAATCTTAATTTATTAAAACAGGAGAGAGAAATGAAAATCTTTTTATCAATACTATTAGTTTTTTCAATCCATATTTTTTCAGACGATCATAAAAAGCTTGATCCAATTATATTCATGCTAGATTTGTCAGTTAACGATGGAAAAATAAAGAAAGCAGAAAAATTTACATACGATATTACAAAAAATGTCATGAAAATGGAGCCCGATACGGTAATTTATCAATACTATTTTGACTCAGAAGAAAAAGTCTTCCTATATGAAGTTTATAAAAGTAATGAAGCTGCCATTGAGCATGTCAAAAATTTTCGTGGTAGCAAATGGGAAAGTAAATTTGGAGAGTTATTTTCTATAGAAAATTTTGCTGTTCTAGGAGAAGCATCTAAAGACTTGAAGAAGTCTCTAGAGGGTTACACAACCGATTTTAGGTATTTAAAAGGAGGATTTCATAAGCCTGCGAAAAAGTTATCTAAAGAAATTATGAAACTTTGAATTATTCTCTTAAACAATAATTTTTATGGAAATTGAAAACACAAGGAAATATTCCACCTATTCTGATTTCTTCCCTTTTTATTTAAGCGAACACAGCAAAAAGAGCACTCGTCTATTGCATTATTCGGGAACCATTGGATATCAAGTCTTATTTTGGTCTCTTATCTTTAGTCAGAACTACTTATTCCTCCCTTTAGTTTTGTTAGCAGGCTATGGGCCAGCATGGATAGGTCATTTTTTTTATGAAAAAAATAAGCCAGCAACCTTTACTTATCCCCTCTGGTCGCTGATAGGCGATCATCATATGGTTTTCTTATTACTCACAGGTAGACTGAAAAAAGAACTAAAAAATGCTGGAGTAAAAGTTTAATAATTCATACTAATTTCTATGCATCAATCCGATAAAGACTGGTGGAGAAACGCAGTAATTTATCAGATATACCCAAGATCTTTTCTTGATTCAAACAAAGATGGGATTGGGGATATTAAAGGGATAATTTCAAAAATAGACTATTTGAAATCTCTTGAAGTTGACGTTATTTGGCTTTCTCCAGTTTTTAAATCGCCTATGAATGATATGGGCTACGACGTATCTGATTATTTTGATATCGATCCTTTGTTTGGAAACATGGATGACTTCGAAGAATTAATGAATATTTGTCATAAAAATGGATTGAAATTAATTATAGATCAGGTTTATTCGCATACTTCAGACGAGCATCCATTTTTTAAACAAAGCAAAAAGGATAAAGAAAATGATAAGACCGATTGGTACGTTTGGGCTGATCCAAAAGAAGACGGCGGCCCACCAAATAATTGGCTATCTGTCTTCGGTGGATCAGCTTGGGAGTGGTCATCTATAAGAAGGCAGTATTATCTACATAATTTCTTGAAGTCTCAGCCAGATTTAAATTTTCACAACATTGATGTACAAAATTGGGTTTTATCTATTGCTGATTTCTGGTTAAAAAAAGGCGTGGATGGCTTTAGACTCGACGTGGCAAACTATTATTTTCACGATCCCAAATTAAGAGACAATCCTTCAAGAAAAAATTTAAAAATCCCTTTTGCAAATCCATACGGAATGCAAGACCATAAATATTCTATAAATCAAAAAGAAAATTTTACTTTTTTGAAAAAGCTACGAAAAGTTTCTGAGAAATACAAAAACTCAATCCTTTTAGGTGAGATAGATAATAAAGATCTACAAATTAAATATACCGAAGGCGGTGATAAGCTCCATTTAGCCTATAGCTTTGAGTTACTCCGAAAAGAATTATCCACTGACTCCATACAAAATAGTATTGATTACTTTTATTCATCAACGAAAGACGGATGGCCCTGTTGGAGTTTTTCAAACCACGATGTGAAGAGACATATTTCTAGGTGGTCTAGAGATAAAAGTAATCTTGATGATCTTGCAAAGATATCTTGTGCTTTGCTTCTATCCTTAAAGGGTACAGTTTGTATATATCAGGGGGAAGAGTTAGGACAAACGGAGACTAAACTAGAATTTGAGGAACTCACTGATCCCCCTGGAATAAAATTCTGGCCAGAAGAAGCAGGTCGCGATGGATGCAGAACACCTATGGTTTGGAACTCGCAAAAATTAAATGCTGGTTTTTCAGAGGTTAAACCTTGGTTGCCTGTAAAAAAAGAGCAGAAACAAAAATCTCTCGACCTTCAAGAAGATAAAAATGATTCTGTCCTGAGCTTTTATAAAGAGATGATCAAGACTAGAAAAAAACACTTTGGGAGGGAAATTTACGATATCGACTTCATCTCATCAAGCGATCTTCTTATTTTCTCTAGAGGAAGTTCTAAAAAAATTATTTGTATTTTTAACTTGGATAATGAAACGAAAACAATTGAAAAAAATAATTATCAATACGATTCAACTTTCCCATCAAATAATTTATCCACAAAGAAAGATTATTTTGTATTCCAACCATACGGATTTGGGTTTTTCAATTTAAGATAAACCAATGACTAATGAGAAAGAAATAATTTTTTGGGGAGCTGGAACAGCGAGGACTTTTCGCCCTATATGGATGGCAGAAGAATTAGGAATAAGTTATAAGTTGAATCCTATAGGCCCAAGAACGGGTGAAACTCAAACAAAAGAATTCACCAGCATAAATAGAAAACAAAAAATTCCCCTAATGCAAATAGGAGAGTTTTACTTATCGGAGAGTCTAGCAATATGTAAATATTTGCAAAGAGCATTCCCATCAAAAAGATTATTTATCCCAACTTCAGATGAAGAACTAGCCAAAGAAGACGAATGGTGTTGCTTTATTTTAAGTGAGATTGATGAAACATCACTTTACGTCATGAGACGACATTATGATTTAAAAGAAATTTATGGTGAATCAAAGACAGTGACAAATGCATGCAGAGACTACTTAAAAAGACAATTTGATGTAATTGAAGAATATTTGGAAGATAAAAATTATATTATGAAAGAAGGCTTTGGAATTTGTGATATTTTCTTAATTTCATGTTTAGATTGGGCTATATTTTATGAGTTTGAATTGACTAAAAATTTGACTCAATACAGAGACGATATTATTGATAGGCCAGCATACAAAAAAGCTATGGATATAAACTATTCTAGATAAAAGAAATGGGACCACTTCAAGGAGTAAAAGTTCTCGATCTTACCAGTATGGTCTCAGGACCTATGGGAGCAATGATTCTAGCTGATCAAGGTGCAGAGGTAATCAAAGTTGAACCACTAAATGGAGAATTGGTTCGTCACATGGCTGCAGATCATAATGGACTTAATCCAGTTTTTTATTCTTGTAATAGAGGTAAAAAGTCAATTGCCTTAGATCTGAAAACAAAGCAAGGCAAAGAGATACTATTTAAACTTGCTTCAGAGGCAGATGTTTTTATGCAAAATTTTCGTCCAGGCGCTATTGAAAGAATGGGTTTTGGCGAGAAAGACCTAAGAAAGATTAATAAAGATATTATTTATGTCTCGATAAGTGGGTTTGGCAAGAACGGTCCTTATTCAGCATCAAGAGTTTATGATCCCGTTATTCAAGCTCTCTCCGGTGCAACAGACATACAAGCTGATAGAGATACCGGAAGACCCAAGATGTTCAGAATTATCATTGCTGACAAAGTTACCTCACTGACTGCAGCACAGGCAGTATCATCTGCTTTGTATGTAAGAGAAAAAAAAGGAATTGCTCAACACATCGAGCTCTCGATGTTGGATTGTATGCTTTCTTTTTTCTGGCCTGAAGGAATGGCAGGAATAGTTTTTGCTGAGAAAGAAACTGATGTTAGGAAATTACAGGGCTCTCAAGATTTAATTTATAAAGCAAAAGACAGATACATAACAGCAGGAGCTGTCTCTGATGCTGAATGGAAGGGAATGTGCACAGCACTAAACAGGGAAGATCTAATTGAAGACGAAAGATTTTCGACTCCTGCAGGAAGAGTTATCAATTCACAAATAAGAAAAGAAATTACTGGGGAAGAAATTGCTAAATGGGAAAGTGAAGAAATCCTAGCCTTATTTCAAAAAGAAGGCGTGCCCTGTGCTCCTTTGCTGGATCGAATGGAGCTTCTTGAAAATGAACAAATACTAGCTAACGATTCAATTTTAAGAACAGAATATGAATCTTTAGGTGAAGTAAGACAGGCGAGACCTGCAGCTCAATTTACAAAAACGCCCAGCGAGATAGTTAGGCCTGCACCAAGACTTGGTGAGCACACAGAAGACATTTTATTCAAAGCAGGCTACAAAAAGAATGAAATCCAAACTTTTTTAAAAGAAAAAATTGTTAAAACATAATCTATATAGTCCTTTCATTGCTATGGAAAAAAGATTCATTTATCTAATTAACCCTATAAACTAATCAAACTAACAAGAGGATATATGCACCCGATAGAAAAATGGCACAAACTGATTAAATCAAATGATCCTAATAAATTTGACGAATTATTGGATGAAAATTGTACTTTTTATTCCCCCGTTGTTTTCACTCCAATTAAAGGCAGAGAGATGACAAAAATGTATTTAATGGCAGCCGGTGGTGTTTTTGGAGAAGGACCCACAAAAGGAGAAGAAAGCAAATCTAAGCCTTTTAAATATATTAAAGAAGTAATTGATAAAAATTCAGCAGTCTTAGAATTCGAATCAACAATTGATGGAATTTACATAAATGGAATTGACTTAGTTTCTTGGAATGATGAGGGAAAAATTACTGAATTCAAAGTAATCGTTAGACCTCTTCAAGCAGTTAATAAGCTTCATGAGCAAATGCAAAACATGCTTGAACAGATGAAAACTGCATAACTAATTTGTCACCAAAAGTCTCAATCGTCGGAGCGGGTATTTCTGGCCTAACTGCGGGAATTTGCCTATCAAAAAAAAATATTCCCTCAGTCATTTATGAAAGAAACTCTGGGATATCAGAGGTCTCTGCTGGGATAAATTTGTCTCCAAACGCTACAAATCTATTACAAAAAATTGGAGTACTTGAAGATTTAATTTCCCTAGGTCATCAGCCATCTAAAGTGGTTTTTAGAGATCACAAAGGTAAAAAGATCAGCTTTTATAAAGTCAATAGGGGCGATGAAAAGTATTTAACTATTAATCGAAAAAGACTAATTGGTTTACTTTATGACAAATATCTAGAGCATGGTGGCGAAGTTATTTTCAATAACAAGATTGAGGATTTTAAAAATAAGGATATTACATTTAAAGATAAATCATTCGACGCAGAGTTGATTCTTGGTTGCGATGGAATTAATTCTTCAATACGAACAAAAAAATTTGTATCTGTTCCTCCTTTATTTTCAGGATTTATCGCATGGAGAAGCATTAAGGAATTCTCATCTCCATTTGAAAAAAATAACGGAGAAGATATAAATTTTTATTTAGGTCCAAACTCACACATCGTTACATATCCAATTGGAGAAAATACCTACAGCGCAACGTGCATCATTAAATCTAGTGATTGGATAGAGGAATCTTGGGTATTAGAGGGAACTAAAGATCAGTTTCAATCTGACTTTAAAGATTGGAATAGTGAATTATTAACTTATCTTGCAGATTCTAAGCTTTACAAATGGGGAATCTTCCAAAGGTCACCTTTAGAAAGCTTTTCGACTAATAATATATTCCTTTTAGGGGACAGTGCTCATGCAATGGTTCCTTTTTTAGGGCAAGGTTCCTGCTTGGCAATAGAAGATAGTTATTGTCTTGCAGAAATTATAGATAAAAAAGAATTTATCTATGATGCAAAAAAATTATTTGATGATTTGAGGCTTTCGAGATGCAGAAATATCTATAAAAGATCCCTCAGACAAGCCAAGCTAAATCATATTTCCAATCCATTATTAATTTTTTTAAGAAATAAACTTTTGAGTTATTTACCTATAGCAAATTTTATGGTTCGAGATATTCATAGCTATGATCTTGATGCAGAGCTAAAAAAATTATCTAGTTACCTGGAACCTTGACCATCATCTATTTTGATACATGTACCTGTTACACATTCTGATGATGGAGATACCAAGAAAAGTAGGGTCGAATCCATTTGCTCAGGAAGTCCAATCCTCTTCCGTGGAAAAGCCTGACTAATATCACCAACCCTTTCGATCATGCCATCCATCATTTCGGATGAAAAAGCTCCAGGCGCGATTGCATTGACATTGATATTTTTTGCAGACCATTCAACTGCCAAAGCCTCTGACATCCTAACAATAGCTCTTTTAGTTATGGAATATAAAGATGCTGCAGACTGTGGTGTTGTGTTGTAGGCAGCTATTGATGCAATGTTCACCATTCTTCCAGGCATGTTTTTTTCAATTAATCTTTTTGCTACTTCTATCGAGAGCAGATAAGGCCCAGTTAAATTAGTGCCTATGACATTATCGATTAATTCATCTGATTGTTTTATGGCCCATTGAGCGTCAGGAACCCCAGCATTGTTAATCAAGGTATCGATGGTTCCTAACTCAGATTCGACTGATTGAACTGCAGCTCTGATGCTTTCTCTATCAACCATATCAATGGGAACAACCGCGCATTCCCCTCCATCATTTTTTATTTCCTCTGCTAAGGCTTCCAACTTTTCAATCCTTCTAGCAGAAATTGCTACTTTGGCTCCACATTTTGCTAATACTTTTGCAAACCTATATCCCAAACCTGAGGAAGCTCCTGTAACGAGAGCTACTTGGCCTGATAGGTCAATTGAAAAATTTGGTACCGTATTCTCCATCATTTACTCCTTTTTTTTCTTTATACTACATTAATTGACAATACATAAAGATAGGGGAGAGATCATTTATGCTTTGGGTTAAAACATTATTAGGAATCACCGTTCAAGCTTTATTTCTTGGACTTTTTATTTACTTGCCTGCATGGACTTGGTATTGGGAAGAAGCAATAACTTGGTTTAGCATTTTTTATTTCATGACGTTTTTTTCATGCATCTATTTGCTGATCTATAAGCCTGAAAGCTTAGAGGCAAGATTAAATATGCAACCCAGCAGTCAGCCAAGAGAGGATAAAATTGCGACTTCTTTAATGGTTTCTGCTATAGCGATTGGACTAATTTTTTCTCCTTTAGATGCGTTTCATTTTCAAGTTACACCATCCTTCGAGGGCATTTTAAAAATAACAGGGTTAGGAATTTATATAATAGGTTATCTCTTCATACTGGCTTCAATGCTTGCTAATGAATTTGCAGAAATGACAGTAAATATCCAAGACGATAGAGGACAAAAAGTCATTGATACTGGAGTTTATGCTTATGTGCGACATCCAATGTATACAGGATTTATTTTTTTTATTTTAGGAACAAATCTTTGGTTAGGAACTTACCTTTCATTTGGTATCTCAGTGATAGCTCTGACTGTAGGTCTTCATTTCAGAATTCGCATAGAGGAAAAAACACTAATAAATGAATTGGACGGCTATCAAGATTATTTAAAAAAGGTAAAATTCAAAGTAATCCCATACATCATATGATTTCAAAACTAGAACATCCTTTAGAAATGTTATCAACAGAGGAAATTTCTCTGGCATATGAAATATATAAAACATCAGAGGATTATGATGAAGCAACTCATTTTAGTCAGATTTCTTTAGTGGAGCCTAGAAAAGAGCTTTTAAAAGATTTTAAACCAGGCGATCCTTTTGAAAGGGAAGTAAAACTTATTGGAAGAGATTCAGTTCTCGACGGGGGTTTTGTAGCAACCATCAATCTGTCAAATAAAACTCTTAATGTCGAAAGAGTGTCAAATTCAGCACAAGTTCAATATACCGTGCAAGATATTTTTACAGCCATGACTCTTCTGAAAGAACATCCAGACTATCAGGCTGCTATGAAAAAAAGAGGCATTACCGATATGGAAAAGGTGCAAATCGATCCTTGGCCGGCTGGTGGCATTGTTCACGAAAACATCAAACAAGGACATAGGGCCCTTAAAGGCATATCCTTTTTTAAGGAAGATGCTAGAGATAATCCATATGCAAAACCCATTAACGGAGTAATTGGTCACGTTGATTTAACACTTGGAGAAGTTGTCTGCGTTGAAGATCATGGAGTAGATCCTATTCCAGAAGCTAAATCTAATTACGACGCAGCATCACAAACAATCTTGAGAGATGAACCAAAAGAAATAAAAATCACTCAGCCCGATGGAGTTGGTTTCAGTGTTGATAGAAATAAAATATCTTGGGAAGGTTGGGATGTCAGAGTTTCTCTAACTCCCGATGAAGGAGTAGTGCTCCATGAACTCTCTTTAAATGATAGGCCGATCTTATTTAGGGCAGCTATGTCAGATATGGTTGTTCCCTATGGGTCTGCTGATCCCATGCACTCATGGAAAGCAGTCCATGACGGGACTGAATATGGTTTCGGAAGACTGTCAAATTCTCTTACGTTAGGTTGTGATTGTCTTGGGGAGATCCATTATTTCAATTCTAGTGGAATATCTTTTGATGGTTCGGTGGAAGTTATAGAAAATGCAATTTGCTTGCATGAAGAGGATTATGGGATTCAATGGAAGCATAATGATGGAATGGGGGCGCCTAACGAGGTGCGAAGATCCAGAAGGCTCGTAATCAGCTCGATTTCAACAATAGGTAACTATGATTACGGTTTATTTTGGTATTTATATTTAGATGGCACCATTGAAGCAGAGGTTAAACTAACCGGTATTGTTGGTATCAGCGCTTACAACGAAGATAAACATAACCCCAATCAAGACTTAAGAATCTCAAAGGAATTGGTTTCCCCAGTTCATCAACATCTTTTCTGCATGCGATTAGACTGGAATTTAGACGGAGGAAATAATCAATTATTTGAGAGCGAAATTGAGTTAATGCCTGATGATGATAACAACCTTCACGGAATGCAATTTCAATCTGTTTCTACTCACTTAAAAACTGAACATGAAGCTAAAAGAGATATTTCTCCAGCAACAAGCAGAGTATGGAAAGTAGTTAATCCACAGAAAAAAAATGGCATGGGTCTGCCGGTAGCCTATAAATTATTGCCAGGAAATACACCTAAAATGCTTGCACGAGATGATTCTCCGCCAGCTAAAAGAGCCTCTTTTGGAAAACATAACCTTTGGGGAACGCCTTTTAACAATGCTGAATACGCTGCAGGTGGAGCAAACTCAGTAATGCATTCTGGAGAAGGTGGTCTAGAAGATATTACTTCTGGGGATAGAGATATTAGTAATTGTGATTTAGTTACTTGGTATACATTTGGAGTAACACACGTTCCAAGACCTGAGGACTGGCCCGTGATGCCTGTAGAATACTGCGGTTTTCATTTGATACCGGTAGGTTTTTTTGACGAGAACCCAACCATCAATCTACCACCAAATTGCTCAAGTGATAAAAATAAATAGGATAATAAGACCTCATTTTCTTTTTTTTACCTTTTTTTATTCTTTTTTTTCATCAAATGCCTTAGCCGATTCGGAATGTTTTAATCCCAGCAATATAAACACAGTAGGCCCTGCCGGCACAGTATGCGCTGAAATGTTGATTGTTAGTAAAGCTATGCTGTTGGAAGCTGAAGAGGTAGGTAATGGATCTGACTTTTCAATTTCTTTTGATGGCACGGACTATACTTTTGGTAATTCGGCCAACAATGTTTTCACGGGACAAATAACAGATTTCAATTATATTTTTAAAGATAAAACTAACTTTAATGCTGATATTGGTTATTGGGATTTAAGAAATGCTCTTAGTACCCGTTTTATGTTTCAAAGAGCATCGTCCTTCAATCAAAATATAAATAATTGGAATGTAAGCAATGTAATAAACATGCAAGGTATGTTTCATTATGCAACTTCTTTTAATCAAGATTTAAATTCTTGGGACGTTTCAAAAGTTGATAATTTAAGAAGTATTTTTCAATCTGCAAAAGTATTCAATGGAAATATATCCTCATGGAACATATCAAATGTCTGGAATCTTGGATATGCATTTGCATCAGCAGAAGCGTTTAACTCTGATATATCAAACTGGGACACCTCAAAGGTTACTTACTTTGGAAGGACATTTTTAAGTGCCAAAGAATTTAATCAAGATATAGGTAATTGGGATGTTTCAAAAGTCAGAGATTTTAGAAGAGCTTTCCAAGGGGCAAGTAAATTTAATCAAGATATAGGTAATTGGGATGTTTCATCTTCTACTTTACTCGCCAGAATGTTCAAGCATGCCTCATCTTTCAATCAAGATTTAACTTGTTGGAATGTTAAAAATATTTTATCCGAGCCTGCTGCTTTTGGGGGTGCTTCTAATCTTAGTTCTGAGAATAAACCATATTGGGGCGAAGATCCTTGTTCAAAAAATACAACTTTGGATAACTTAACTGTATCGACAGGAATTCTTTCGCCAGAATTTGATAAAGATGAGCTTAGTTATTCCATTGACTACAATAATAGTCAAGAGGAAGTGAATTTTTCTTTTTCTAAAAAACATCCAGGAGCAACTCTAACTGTCAACGATCAGCAGGTACTGAACAACCAATATTCTCATAGCCTAAATGTTGGCCTGAATGAATTTAAAATCAAGATAACTTCAGAAGATACATCACTTTCAAAAGAATATACGATTTCTGTAACTCGTGAAGCTGGACCCGATATTGTGTCTCCCGAAATAAAAAGTCTTGAGACATCAGAAGACGGTTCTCAAATTATTATTGAGGTAAGTGAGCTGCTTAATGAGCAGTCAATACCTCCAACTTCAAACTTTAACGTCGTTGTAGATAACCTCTCTTATGAAGTCACAAAAACAATCATTGAGGGTATTAAGATCATTTTATCTGTTTCAAAACCAATAACTCGAGAAGCAATTGAAGCTGATAAAAATGTGGTTTTAACTTATTCAGCTCCTACAGATAATTCATCAATTAAGGATTTATCAGACAATGAACTGCCATCATTCAAAATCAAACAAGTTGATAACAAATCAACGATTGACAACACACCACCAGAATTAGTAGATACTAAGCCTTCTGATGACATGCTTAATGTCTCAACTCAATCAATATTAAATTTGACTTTCTCTGAGAATATTAACCTTTCATCAGGCTCCATAAGACTCTACAAAGGGGATGATCGTAGTAATGAATTGATCAAAACTTTTGAAGCAAGCCCGCCATCAGGAATTCCGACGGAAATTAAGGTTTTTGAAAATACTGCCGAAATTTACTTATCCGGATATTTAGAGCTTTCGAATAAATATTACTTATTAATTGATTCGGATGTATTTATTGACGACGCTGGAAATAAATACTCTGGAATAAATAAGGAAAATCAATTCAACTTTTCAACTCCCTCGGTTTTATTACATCAATATGAAGTAGGAGAAGAAGGAACTTCTGGAACAGCAAGTATCTCTGGCATCGCTCAATTTTCTGATGGACAGACTGCAGCTGGAGTTATGGTTAATTTATATAATAGCCAAGACGTAATCATAAAAACCTCGATTACCGATGATACCGGAAGTTATTTCTTTGATGATCTTTCAGAAGATACATATAAGGTTGAATTTGTTGGGAATTCTGACTCAAAACTCAAGGGGCAGGCTGATTCAGGAACTGTAGAAGGGAAATTTGTAACGTCCATAGAGGTTTCCGAAGGAGAGCAAATCTATGGGATTGACGCGGTCTTAATTGATCCTGCGGGCGTTATTTATGATTCCATCTCTAGACAACCTATTAAGGGAGCAACTGTAGAGCTTAAGTTCAATGGCAATTTAGTTGATAGCTCTTGGCTAGATTTAAATCTTGGCGGTCCCAACTCTCAAATCACTGATTCAGATGGACAATATAACTTTATTCTTAATTCAAACGCAGAAAGTGGGAAATATTCAATAAATGTTATTCCAATAGATGGATATAAATTCCCAAGTTTATCAATTCCTGCTGAATTAGATGCTTATACTCCTAATTTAGGTGGCGGAATTGAAGAGATTCAGCCTCAGGATGAAGCTCCAAGCGGCTCAGATCAGACTACTTACTACTTAGATATTAATTTTTCCATCACTAATGAAAGCTCTTCAACTTCAAATGGAATTATCAATAATCATATTCCTTTAGATGAAAGCATACCTCCTTTGATTTCAGGTCCTGGTTTAGAGGATGGAACAATAAAAATAAACGAAGGAGATACGCTAGTAGGAAAATTTTCTTCAAATGAATCTGTGTCATGGAGTTTACGCGGAGAGGATAAAAACTTGCTTAATTTTGATGCTGAATCAGGAGACTTAGTTTTTCAGAATGTTACTGATTTTGAAAATCCCAATGATACTGATCTAAATAATGAATATCTTGTGACAATCGCGGCTGTTGATAATTTTGGAAATGAAGCATCCATATCTTTGAAAATAATAGTAGAGGATATTATTGATGATCTCATTTCAAAAGTAGAGGAAGAATTGAGCTCTATTTTAAATAGTGATTTTTCAAGAACCATTGAAACTCAGATGGCGCAATTTTCAAGACAATCCAGAGATTCAATTTATAGACTGGGAACCCAAAGAAAAGATTTAGATTGTGGTTCTCAAAAGCAAAGTGATCCTTCATCACTAAATATGGAAGATATAGTTGTAGGAGTGATAGATGCTGTAAATAGCAATTCCTTTTCAGGAAATTACTCCAACGAAATATTTAATTGTAAAAATTCATCGATGGATATCATCGAAGGTAACTATTCTATTACTTATGACAAAGATCTTGGCACCCAATTGTTTTTGGGAGGATCATCTCAAAGAGATTTATTTGTAGCCGAAGATTTTCTCTCGGGAGTTTCTTACGGTGGTTATTTGCAAAGAACAAATACTGCATCGAGTGGTAAAGGCCATATTAATGGCCTTGGTGGAAATATTGGTTTTTACCAAGCAAGAAAGTTTGATCAGTTATATTTGAACTATTATGTTTCTGGATCTGTTGGTTATCATCAATATGAAATTTTCGTTGAGGATCCGTTAGAAACAATCAAAACAGAAGGTGCTTATCATTATTTTGCTTCTTTTTTTGGTTCTTCTTTATCTGGCAAAGTTGAGAGAGAGACTTTTAACTTGAGACCAAGTATTGGTCTAGATATGGCCATTGCAACAGCAAGTGATGCATCTATTAAGGCAAAACAATTCTCAACTACTGAAAGTGGAAAATTAGATTTACCTTTTCATGATGGCTATAGATGGTATTCAGAGTTTGCTTTTGATTTTGGAAACATTGCTAACTTGTCAGGCTTTTCAAATAATAATCAAAGATTTGAAATTGCTCCAAGACTCTATTGCGATAATAAACTTAATGGTTCAGGCAATGATTGTGGCTTGGGTGCTTATTTCAAATATTCATTCGAAGATAATCTTGGGAGTAAAATTCATTTTCAGCTTGATTATGAGGAAACCGATAGGGTTAAAAGAAGTAACTTAAAGTTTGGTAGAAAGAATTTGATTCTCAATGGTTTGGGCTCATCTACTACACAGCTAAATATGGATGAGATGGGAAGATTACAGTTAGAATATCTTCTGGATATTTATTTGTTTTAGAAGGGAGGAATTTTGTTGGATTTAAACTTAGAAGGAAAAAGAGCCGTCGTGACAGGTGCTAGTCTGGGTATTGGAGAAGCTGTTGTGAAAATGCTCAGTGATCATGGAGCCTCTGTTACATTTTGCGCCAGGAATAAAGACGCCATTGATTCTTTATCAAAATACAAGCCTGAAAATAAAAGTTCCTCAATTAAAGGTCTTATTGCCGATATGTCGAATGGGGAATCTACCGAAAATTTTATAGAAGAAACTCTTAAGGAAGGGCCTATTGATATTCTTGTAAATAATGTAGGTGCATCTCCATCAAGAAATTTTCTATATATGTCAGATCAAGATTGGCAGGATTTACATGAACTTAACTTGCTTTCTGCAGTAAGGTGCACAAGGTCATTCCTCCCTCACATGAGAGAGCAGAAATGGGGAAGAGTGATCATGATATCTAGCTCCGCAGGAAAATATCCAAGTGCTGCATTGATAGATTATGGAGCAACTAAATCAGCGATGATTTCTATTAGTAAATCTTTAGCAAAAAAATATGGAAGAGATGGAGTTTTAGTTAATTCAGTTTTACCTGGCCTTATTCATACAGCAATGTGGGAAAGAGCAGCTGGTGAGATTGCTGAGTCATCTGGCAGTAGTGCTGAGGAAGTAATCAAGAAAAATGGTTTTTCTGTGCCCATAGGTAGATACGGAACATCTGAAGAAGTTGCTGCTTTGGTTGTTTTTTTGTGCTCAAATGCAGCTTCATATATAAACGGATCAGCAATCGAAGTAGATGGTGGACAAGCGGGGCATATTTAAATGAGTGAACTTAACGATGATCAAAAAAGACTGGCGGATGCTCTTGAAGAGTTAAAAGAACATAATTTCATGAGAATCCACGAGTCCGCTTGGAAATTTTTGTATTACAACTTACTCAGGGGTTTGGCCATCGGGCTGGGATCTGTTGTAGGAGCAACTTTATTAGTAACTATTCTCATACAAATTCTTGCTCAAATAGAATTTATTCCTATTTTAGGCAACTACGCTCATCAGATTATTGAAATAATCGAGAGACTAGAAAAGAAAGGTTAATTACTTTCCTTCAAAAACAGGTTCTTTCTTTTCCACGAATGCTTTGACAGCATTTTTGTGATCATGAGTTTGACCGCAATGAACATGATGAGTTGCCTCTAAATCTAGACAATCATCTACATCACCATTCATAGCTCTATTAAGGTTTTCTTTCATGTATCTGAATGCAACAGCAGGCCCAGAGGCAAGTTTTTCTGCAATTTCTTTTGTTTTGAGTTCAAGATCATCCGGCTCAACTACCCAATTAGTTAAGCCAAGCTCAAGAGCTTGATCAGCAGAAATCCTATCTGATAGAAAATATAATTCCCTTGCTTTTGCAGATCCAATAAGTTGAGTCATGAAATAGCTTCCTCCATAATCGCCTGAAAAACCAACTTTCGCGAAGGCAGTTGTCATGAAAGCTTCAGAGGACATTATCCTTAGGTCACAAGATAAAGCATACGATAGTCCTGCTCCCGCTGCAGCTCCTGATAAAGAAGCGATAGTGGGCTTAGGCATCTTAAAAAGCTTTCCTGAGGTACCTCTTTGGTGATCTCGTTGTTTATGGATTGCTGCATCTATGGTGTTATCACCGACAGTTCCATCACCTCTGGAAGCCATTCCTTTAACATCTCCTCCTGCGCAAAAGCCTTTACCTGAACCTGTCAAAACAATGCATCTGACTTCGTTATCCAGTTCAAAAGCGGCAATAGTATCTTGCATGGCTTTGTTCATTTCTTGAGACATTGCATTTCTTGCCTCGGGACGATTCATCACAAGATATCCAACTCCATTTTCTTTTCTTGCTAATAAATCTTCTGTTCCAGTATCAATTGTTGTCATTTATTCCTCACTCCATTTTTATTTGTTATTCTACAAATATTATGAGGATAAGACAGTTAGTTTTTGTAGCAAAGGAAAGAGATGAATTAGCCCAACAAATTTGCGATCTATTTGAATTAAAAGAAACATTCAATGACCCTGGAATTATTCATTTTGGGTTAGAAAATGTTCTCATTCCTTTAAATGACACTTTTATAGAAATCGTTACTCCAGTTCAAGAAAATACTACCGCAGAAAGATTTCTTGATAAAAGAGGAGGGGATGGAGGCTATATGGTTATTTTGGATGTAGATGATTTTGAGGCCGAGAAGAAAAGAGTTGAGGATGAAAATATATCTATTGTGTGGAATGCCGATAGAAAAGAAGAAGATATACATGCTAGAGCAATTCATCTTCATCCCAAAGAGACTGGTGGTGCTATTTTATCCTTGGATAAAATGATCCCAGAAGATGCATGGTTATGGGCAGGAACAAATTGGAGGAAAGATATTAGTTCATCCCTAGTCGACTGCCTTACAGGCGTTATCCTTCAATCAGATGATCCTGATAACCTATGTTCTAAATGGGAAAAAGCACTGGGAAAAACAAAATCTTCAAACGAGGTAGCCATCGAACTTAATAGTTCTAAAATATCTTTTTTAAAAAGTACTGATGGTAGAGGCGAAGGAGTAAACGCTTTTGTTATCAAGACTTCTAATAAAGGTGAAGTATTAAAGAGAGCTGACGAAATGAATCTTCTTACTGAAGGTGAAATTATGTTGGGTGGAGTAAAAATGATTCTAGAGGATTAAGGAAAATGGAATTAGATTACAGAGACCATTCATTGGTTGAACTTGCAAAAAAAGTTAATTCAAGAGAATTGAGCGCAGAGGAACTTATAAAAGCTTCCCTTAAAAATATTGAAGATGTGGATAAAGAGATTAATGCTTTTTGTTCTATAAATCCTGAACTATCCATTAAGGAAGCAAAAAAAGTAGACGAAAGGATTTCTAAAGGTGAGAACTTACCACTTGCAGGTTTAGCTTTAGGGGTAAAAGATTTGGAAGATGCAGAAGGTTACGTTACTGCTTATGGTTCTGACTTCCATACAAATGATCAACCAGCAAAAACAGATTCAATTCTTGTGCAAAGGCTTCGTGCTGCAGGAGCAATTGTTGTAGGAAAAACTAACACCCCCGAATTCGGCTATAAAGGAGTTACCGATAATGTTCCCTTTGGAGCTTCGAAAAATCCTTGGAATAAAGAATATACCCCAGGAGGGTCGTCTGGTGGATCATCGGCCGCTCTAGCTGCAGGCATGGTGCCAATTACTACTGGATCAGACGGAGGAGGGTCAATTAGAATCCCAGCAGCGTTATGCGGGTTGAGCGCAATAAAAACTTCGCAAGGTAGAGTTCCTAATGGTGGTCCAACACCTCCTGGTTCTGGCATTTTAACTGTTAAAGGTCCGATGACTAATAAAATAGATGAAGCAGCCTACTCATTAGATAACTGTATTGGTCCTGAGTCTTCTGATATTTTTTCATTACCTAAACCTAAAGAAAGTTGGTATGAAAATTTAAATGCCGATCTTCCAGAAAGGATTATTTGGACTTCTACTTTTGGTTTCGCAGATGTTGATAAAGAAATTAAAGAAAAATGTGAAGAGGCAATTTCCAAAATAGAATCAGCGGGTTGTGAAGTCATTCGGGATGAAGAAATATGGAAGGAAGATCCCGTTAGTTCTTGGTTAGTTTTCTGGACTGGGGCAAGAGGAAGGGCTCAAGGACATCTCAGAGGAACTCCAGACTGGGAAAGAATTGATGCAGATCTAAGACCACAAATTGAATGGGGCATGGATAATTTTAGTGCAGCAGATTACGCAGCTGCTTTCGACCAATGTCATTATCTGAGCCTTAAACTTGAGGAAAGATTTCAAAAAGCTCCCTTAATTCTTTCTCCAGCAACATGCGGGTTAACACCAAAAATATACAAACAAGGAATTGTTAATGGCGAAGAAACACCTGCCTGGGTTGCTTTTACTTACGGAATTAACATGACTAGAAATCCAGCTGGAACCTTTCCAATCGGTTTAAGTACTCAAGGTTTACCTATTGGTATACAAGTCATAGGTTCTCAGCAAGATGATTTGGGAGTTCTTCAAGGCATTAAGAATTTTGAAAATATAATGAACTTCAATATTAAGGCTTCATAAATAATGTCCAATCATTCTGCTTACAGAACATTTGTAGATAGGCTTTCGAAGACTAAAGACTCTGTAAGAGAAAAATCTACAAAGAAGAGAAAAAGTTTAGGTCTTCGAACTGCCAGAGAGAATCTTGATGATCTAGTAGATCCCGGGAGCTTTCTTGAATTTGGAGCTTTTGCAGTTGCTGCGCAAAGGAATAGAAGAGATTATGAAGAGTTACAACTTGAGACTTCTGCCGATGGCATACTTACAGGATTTTGTAATATCAATGAGGATGAGGTGGGAGAGGATAATTCTCACGCAGCAGCAATAATTTATGATTATTCTGTCTTAGCAGGCTCCCAAGGTTTTTTTCATCATCAAAAACTAGATAGGATTTGTGAAAAAGCTGAAGAATTTTCTTTACCTGTCGTAATTTTTACAGAAGGTGGAGGAGGTAGACCTGGAGATACAGATGTCACTACTCAGATAGCTGGGCTTCATATTCCTTCATTTTCTACTTGGGCAAGACTAACTGGAAAATGTTTAAAAATTGCAGTCAATAATGGTTATTGCTTTGCAGGAAATGCAGTCCTTTTTGGATGTTCGGACTTTATGATTGCAACCAAACAATCCTGGATTGGTATGGCTGGACCAGCAATGATTGAAGGAGGAGGACTAGGAGTCTATGATCCCAAAGAAATAGGCCCCGCTGAAGAACAATACAAAAATGGAGTTCTCGATTATCTAGCTGAAGATGAAAAAGAAGCAACTTTTATTGCAAAAAAACTTCTTTCTTATTTTCAAGGTAATTTGTCTGATTGGTCTATTGATGACCAAACCAAACTAAGAGACATAATTCCTGAAGATCGACGATGGGCATATCCTGTAAGAGATGTAATAGAAATTCTTTCAGATAGAGACTCTTTTTTGGAGCTTAGAAAAGTTTATGGACGAAGTGTTATCACTGGGTTCATAAGAATTGAAGGTAAACCATTTGGCCTTGTAGCCAGCGATTGCCAGCAACTTGGAGGAGCAGTAGATTCCGAGGCAGCTGAAAAAGCAGCTGCATTCATTGAAATATGTAACGCACATAATTTACCAATTTTATCTTTGGTTGATACCCCAGGATTTATGGTAGGCCCTGATAGTGAGCTTGAAGGTTCCGTCAGGAGAATGGCAACGCTCCTAGTATCCGGGGCAAAAATAACTTCTCCACATATAGCAATTTTCTTAAGAAAAGGTTACGGGTTAGGAGCACAGGCAATGGTTGGGGGTAGTTTTCATGATCCTATTTACACTGCTTCTTGGCCTACAGGAGAATTCGGAGGAATGGGGCTAGAAGGAGCTGTAAAGCTAGGATTCAGGAAAGAACTCGAAGCAGAAACAGATCCAAAGAAAAAAGAAGATCTCTATAATAAATTAGTTGAGAGATCTTACGAGAAAGGTAAGGCTATAGAAGCTGCTGCACATTTAGAAATTGATGCTGTAATTGATCCTGCTGATACTAGGAAGGTGATATTGAAGGCCTTAAAGAATAAATTTATTTAACCTTATCTTCGGTATGCCTTTCACCGTTGAACACAGCCGCAAATTCTAGAAGTTCATCTGACTCATTGAAAACTCTATGGAATGCTCCATCCGGAACAGGAATTACATCCCCTTTGTTAACTTCAAATTTATGGTCATTTATTTGCATGATCCCAGTCCCAGAAGTAAAAACATACACTTCTTCTTGACCATCATGACTATGACCACTAGTGGCTTTATGCGGATTTAATTTGGTAATGCTTGGAACAAGTTTGTTTAATTCCTTGTTATCCAAAACGACGTATCTGTCGTCTTCTTTAACTACATACCAATTACTTTTATTCATAAACTCATTATACTAAATTTATTGAACATAATAGAAAACTAAAATTGAATGTCGGATAATTTATTATTGAAAGGCTTAAAAGTCATTGATGCAGGAAGCTTTATTGCTGGACCAGTTTCAACAACCATTCTTTCTGATTTTGGAGCTGAAGTGATTAAAATCGAGCCACCCAAAATAGGAGATAGTCTTAGACATCTCATAGAGAGAACAAAAAGAGTCAATCCAAGCGCCGAAGAAGATTATTGTTGGCAACTCACTTCTAGAAATAAGAAAAGTTTAGCCTTAGATTTAGGCTCAGCAAAAGGCCAAGAAATACTCCACAAACTCATCAAAGAAGCAGATGTTTTTGTAACTAATATGCCTCAAAGGATAAGAGAAAAATTAAAAATCAACTCCTCTGATTTATTGCCATTAAACGAAAGATTAATTTATGGATCTCTAACAGGCTATGGCGAAAAAGGTCCAGATTCACACAGGACTGCTTTTGATACAATGGCTTGGTGGGCAAGAAGCGGTTTAATGGATATAGTTAGACCTTCCGAGAATTCTCCCCCTGCAAATCCTCCCATTGGAATGGGCGATCAACCCACAGGCGTAGCGCTATTCGCTAGCATAATGACGGCACTCTACCGCAGAGAAAAGACTGGTAAGGGAGGCGAAGTACATACTTCTTTGATGGCAAATGGAGCATGGTCCAACGGATCATTTATCCAGGCTGGATTATTTGGAGCACAGTTTCCTGATAGAAAAGAACCATCTCCACTCCATCCATTTGGAGGCAGATACAAAACTAAAGATAATAGGTATCTGATTCTTGCAATTATCGATGCAAATAAGGAATGGCCGAAATTATTAAAAGCTCTTGATATTGAATATTTAAATGAGGATCCTAGATTTTCATCTTTCAAAAAAATGAATGAGAACTTTATGATTTTATATGAGGAACTCGAAAAGATATTTATACAATATTCATTAAAAGAAATTACTGAAAAATTAAGGTTCTCAGAAGTTACTTTTGGAGTCCTTAGTCATTCAAATGATCACTCTAAAGATCAGCAATTCATCGAAAGTGAAGTATTAGTAAAATTTGATAAAGGTAGTTTTGATGAGGATTTCTTCACAGTAAACAGTCCTATTTTTTTAGAAAATGAATCAAAAAAAATTCCTACGAAAGCTCCAAAGTTGGGAGAACACACGAAAGAAATACTTTCTTCTTTAGGTCAAGATGAAGAAGAGATAGCTCAGCTGAAACAAGATGGTATTATTGATTATTAATTCTTTGATTTTAAAAAAAAATGCGTTTTATTCTCTTTTTTCTACCCTTAATTAGCATCTCAGTTTATTCAATGGATATTAAAATCTCTAAAAATATCTGGGAGTTTACACCTGATGGTGTGATGGGAGGTAAATCTAAAGGTTCAATACAATTTCTAAATACGGAAGGTTTTGACTACATTTCTTTCAGAGGAAATGTCAATACAGATGGTGGCGGATTTCTTATGTTCAGATCTAAAATAGATAAAAAGGATTTAAAAGAATTTTCAAAGATAAGTTTTTTGGCTAGAGGAAATGATGAAAAATACTATTTTCATATTAAGTCGAGGGGACAAGTTTTACCGTGGGTCAGACATCTTAAAGAATTCAAAGTTGGAAAAGATTGGAAAGAATACGTTTTGAATATTGAAGACTTTGTTGGGTACAGTAATAGTAGGACTTTCAATAAATCCATAAATCCAAAAAAAATAAAACTTCTTGGGATTGAAGCTTATGGAAGAGATCACGAGGTAGAGCTAGATATAGCAAAAATAAAAATTTTCTAATTATGATTACAAAAGCCGACGATTTTCCAATCCATCAGATTTCAAAACCAGTTGCTGAAACAGGAACCGAAAGAAATTTTTATGATAGATATTTTTTTAACGGATATTCAAAAGATGAGGACATTTATTTCGGTGCTGTTTTGTGTGTATATCCAAATCTTAATATTATGGATGGCTCATTTACTCTTGCATATGAAGGTAAACAATATAATTCGAGGGTATCTAGGTATCTGAACTTAGAACGTCTTGACACCAAGGTAGGTCCTCTAAGCGTTGAGGTAATAGAACCACTTAATAAACTTAAAGTCACACTCGCTGACGTAGAAAACGACCTAGACGTTTCCATAGAATTTACAAGTAGATTTGCTCCAATGAGAGAACCCCAAATGCAACTTTTCAATGGACCAAGAATGATTATGGATACATGCAGAATGACGCAGCAAGGATCATGGTCTGGAAAAATTGTTCATAATAAAAAAGAGATTAGTCTTGATAATGATTCTTTTATAGGAACAAGGGATAGATCTTGGGGCGTTAGGCCCGTTGGAGCTTACGATAGTCAACCAATGGTTCCTTTTTCAATGCCACAGTTTTATTGGTTATGGGCTCCAATTCACTTTGATGATTCAGCAGCACATATTTATTTTGTCGAGGACGAGAAGGGTAATGCCAGCTCAACGATTGCTATTGCACAAGGTCCTGAGTACGAAGATGAATTCATAATTCAAGACATTAAAAAATCTGTTTCTTATCATCCTGGTACCAGAAGAGTAAAAAAAATGGAGATATCTGGAACAGATGATCAAGCTAAACCCATAACAATTTCAATTGATTGTGGTATGCAGGTTTTTATGTGTGGCTTAGGTTATATGCACCCTGAATGGGGTCACGGACATGATAAAGGAGAATTAGCCTCTTATTTTGATGATTATGATTTAAATGATGACCCTGGAGATCCACCTTTTCTGCATGTGCAATCTGTTTCAAATGTGACGATGAAGATAGGAGATAAAAGTAAGATAGGTCGGGGTGTTCTAGAGCAACTCATATTGGGTCCCCACGAACCGAGTGGCTTTAAAGATCTCTTTGATAAACCCTAATGCCAGTCTCAACTGAGAAGGATTTTCAATCTAAGATTGAAAAACTCGAAAATTGGCTTGCCTCTAAAGAAGGCCCCCTCAAATTAACTCCTCATGAGTCCTCTTTGGCTTCAGGTTTTTCCAATGAAACTTTTGTTTTTGATTTAGAGAAGGAGAATTCAGTGGAGACCCTGGTTTTAAGACTCGAACCAACGGAATATCAAGTTTTTCCAAATTACGACTTGCCCATGCAAGCATCAATAATGAAGGTTTTGAGAGGAAAGAATATGCTCACTCCTGAAGTTATTTATGAAAATTATGACGATAATATTTTAGGTTCTGGTTTTTATATTATGAAAAGCATCAATGGCTCTGCTCCTAGTGATAATCCTCCGTATCATATGGATATGGAAGGAATGATGGGAAGGGCTACTCCAACTGAAAGATATAAGGTGTGGTTGGAATGGCTTGATCATTTATCGCATTTCCATAATTTAGAATTTTCGAGTGATGAATTGAGGGATTGCAAAATTAACACAGAGGAAGATCCTTTGGGAATGCATTTAGACTATTATCAAAGTTTTTTGAATTGGGGCATGGAAGGCGAACCTCATGAAATTTGTTCAAATGCTCTAGATTGGCTTGTTAAAAATAAACCGCCTCTTCAAAAACAAACTTTGTGTTGGGGCGATGCTAGACCTGGAAATGTTCTTTATGAAAATTTTTCAGCAAAAGCCTTACTTGACTGGGAAATGGCTAATTTTGGTGATCCTTTAATGGATTTAGCATGGGGATTTGCAATAGATGATGCAAATAGTCTGGCGTTGAATGTTCCAAAATTAGAAGGAACTATGGATGAAGATGAGGGCAGGACAATCTGGGAAAACAAAACAGGGTTATCATCCGAATTTTTTGCTTACTATCGGATATTAGCTTTATTTAAGTTTTCAGTAATTATGGTAAGAGTTGCAAAACGACTAATATTTAATGAGATAATGCCATTAGATTCTGATTTTCATGTAAACAATCACGTTGCGGCTTTTTTAGATAAGGAATTAAATGAAAACAATTAAAGAAAAAAAGATTTTTCCAGTCAATGCACAAGCGATATGGGATATTATTTCTGATCCAACAAATTCAAGTTGGGTGCCTACCGTTGAAGAGATTTCTTTAGACGGAGACGTCAGATCCTTCTCTATGGAGGGCATGGGAGAGCTAAAAGAAAAAATTTTAAAAATTGATCATGATAATAAAATTTTTCAGTACTCTGCTATTCAAACTCCTGCTCCAATCGAGCATCATTTAGCAACCATACAGATAAGTCCTTTAGATAGTGATAATTGTGAATTCTCTTGGACAACAGAAATTGAACCTGAGATCTTCGCCGAAGGAATTCATCAAGGGATGCTTATTTCTCTCAAAGAGCTAAAAAAAATATTTCCTTGATGGCAGGCTTTTCGGATGCATTTTTTATGCAAAAAGCCCTTGAACAAGCTAATTTAGCTTATGAAAAAGATGAAGTGCCAGTTGGGGCTATATTAGTTAAAAATAATGAAGTTTTATCTGCAGCGCATAATTTATCAATCACAAAAAACGATCCTTCCGCTCATGCAGAAATTTTATGTTTGAAAGAGGCAGGAAAGGTTCTTAATAATTACCGCCTTTTAGGAACAACATTGTATGTGACTCTTGAGCCTTGTATGATGTGTGCCGGCGCAATTATCCAAGCAAGAATTAGCAGGTTGGTGTACGCAACCTCAGATGAAAAAACAGGATTCATAAATTCAAGAAATAATTTAGATGAAAATGGATGGTTGAACCATAAGTTAGATATCAGTTCCGGGATACTTGATAGAGAGTGCTCAAAGCTTATTAAAAGCTTTTTTAAAGATAAGAGATCTAAATATTAAACATTGTCCAAACTGGCGCGTGATCAGAAGGTTTTTCCATTCCTCTAATTTCATAATCGATTTCAGAAGAACTAATTAAATCTTTTAAGCTTTTAGTTACCCATAAGTGATCTATTCTTAGCCCTCTTTTTGGGTTGTCATCGAAACCCCTGCTTCTGTAATCAAACCAACTAAAAGTATTGTCTTCCTCAGGATAGAGGCATCTGTAGGAGTCAAATAAGCCAAAATCTTTCAAATTTTTTAGCCATTCTCTCTCTTCAGGAAGAAAACTGCACTTTCCAGTCTGCAGCCATCTTTTTCTATTATTTTCTCCAATTCCAATATCAATATCTTCAGGTGAAATATTAAGATCTCCCATTACAATTAAATGACTTTCAGGATCAAAATCTTTTTTAAGATAATTTATGAGATCTTTATAAAACTTTTCTTTGTAGGGGAATTTAATCGGATGATCTCTGCTTTCTCCTTGAGGAAAATATCCATTAAATACAAACAGGGGGCCTTTTTTTGTCTCATATTCTAGCCAGACAAGTCTACATTGAGCATCCTCAGGATCTGTTGGCATACCAATGCCATGATTTACAGGTTTATTTTTGGACATCAAGCAAACTCCGTAATGACCTTTTTGACCATTAATGATCACTTCATAGCCTAAATTTTTAATAGTCTCGAGAGGAAAATTATCATTATCAACTTTTGTTTCTTGGAGACCAATAATATCTGGTGAGTGCTTGTCTATTAATTTTTCCAGTTGATGAATTCTGGCTCTGATTCCATTGACGTTAAAGGATACTATTTTCAATTTAGTTAGAATTTACTGATAATAAGTTAGTGCTTTGATCAGCATTAAACTCTATTTGATCTATTAAAATCTTTGCTGCTTCCTTAAGAACCAGATCATTAAACTTCTTATTTCTCTCTTCATCATCTGCATCTAGATATTCATCAAAGTTTTTAAATGGCTGTAAGTCCAAATTTATTCTTAACTCATTTTCTAGAGATAATAAATTTCTTTCGTATTCATTTTGCTCATCAATTCTCTTGGCAAGATCAAGATCAATATATTCTCTTGAATCTCTATCCTCAGAAAGACCGTTTTTCTTATCAACATAAGAAGTCAAAAAATTAGCGTTATTCCTATTTTTTGAGTTTGTATCTGTTCTTTTTATGTTTTTAACTTGCCTAAAGTCTGTCACTCTAAGGGGTTTTATAAAATCTTCTTCAAGAGAATTATCGTAAGAACTTTCTCCAACTTCTTGGCTATTAAAAACAAAAGGCAATTCAATATCAGGAGTGATGCCTTTATTTTGAGTACTTTCCCCAGTAACTCGATAAAATTTTTGTTCAGTATACTTAAGTTGTCCATAAGGCAGTTCTCTCAATCTTTGCACAGTACCTTTACCAAATGTTTGACTTCCAACAACCAAGCCTCTTCCGTAATCTTGAATTGCGCCCGCTAATATCTCTGAAGCTGAAGCAGACATTTTATCAACCAATATTAACACCGGCCCTGAGTAGTTTTGGATACCAATAGAGTGGCCCAGAGGGTATATGGAGCCATTTGAAGTCATCACCTGAAGTACATTGCCTCTTCCTAGGAATATTTTTGCAAGGCTGTAGGCCTCATATAAAGATCCTCCTCCATTACCTCTTAGGTCTAGAATTACACCATCAGAATTTTCATTATCTATTTCCTTAATAAGTTTTTTAACATCTCTTGTTGCACTACGATAATTAAACCTATTTTTCTGATATCCCTCAAAGTCCATATAAAATGCGGGCAAGTCGATAACCCCAAACTTATAGGATTTTTCAATATCACTGACTTCGATAATTTGTTTTTTAGCGGCTTGATCTTCTAATTTCACAAGATCTCTTTTTATTTCAATAACTTTCCCATCCGCTTCAGCAGGAGAAGATGACGGAAGAATTTCTAATTTTACTATTGTTCCTTTAGGCCCTCTTATAAGTTTTACTACTTCATCTACTCTCCAATCTCGTACATCAACTATTTGACTATCTTCTCTTGTGCCAACTCCCACAATTTGATCATTATTCTTTATTAATCCTGACTTGATTGCAGGACCTCCTTTTATAAGTTTTGTGATTTTGGTAATTCCATCATCTGAGGTAAGCATCGCACCAATTCCTTCTAGAGATAAACTCATGTTGATCTCAAAATCCTCTGTCACTCTAGGAGACATATAATTTGAATGAGGATCATATAAGGAGGTTTTTGAATTCATTATCCAAGAAAATAAATCATCTTCATTAAGCTGCTCTAGATTTTTTAATCTTCTATTTAATCTTTTTTTTAGTTTATTGACTGATTTTTCAAATTCTTCTTCCTTAATCATTATTGAGATTAATTCACTCTTGGCCAAAGATTCATAATAATTTTTTATCATCGATAAAGAATTAAATCTTTCTTGATCCTCTCTATTTCTGTGAATTCTTTCTGAGCTAAATAAATCAATTTCATTAAGTTTATTGATATGTTGACTTTGATGGGCAAGAAGAGTTTTGTATCGTTTTCTGTAATCATTGAGAATATCAAAACCAATCTCTAATAATTCTTCGTCACCTAGATCAAAGTTGTTTTTAGACAAGGAAATGTAGTTATCTACCTCCTCATTAGTAAAAATTAAATTTTGTTGATCTATATTTGAAATTAATTCCTCTATGACGTCAGAGTTTTCGAAAGTGGTATTTTTAAAAAAATGATGTTCGCCAAGGATCTTGTCAACTTCATTTAAAGTATCTATGTAAAGAGCAGATTTTTCCAGCGCAGATACTGGTAGTATCGCAGTGAGAAAGAAAGCAGTAGAAACTAATAATCGCTCAAGAACCATATTTAAAACTTATTTTCATTTATTAGTTTATCTTTTTTGTGCCATATTTCATTGAGCCAATCTTTAAATTCTTTTCTTAGTCCATCATTTTCATGAAGTTGATCATTTTTGAATTTATCAGGAATATCCAATGACTGCACAAATATTCGAGCATTGTTCATATTTCCCCTCAAGAAATCCCAGAAACTCCTCTTTTTTGATTCGTAAATAATTGTGAAGTCAATAATCTTATCGAGTCTTGGCATTGTTGATATTGCTGCCGCTAATCCTCCTTCTTTAGGTTTAAGCAGATGATTGAAGGGACTATTCTGATTTTTATGCTTTTGTTCTGTGAATCTTGTACCTTCGGTAAAACTAAAAACAGAGATCGGATAAAGACTATACTTTTTAAAAGATCTCTTCATAGACGCAAAGTCTTTGCCTCTAAGAGAAGGATTTCTTTCTAGTTGATCTTTTGTATATCTTTTTAGAAATGGCATATCCAATGCCCACCAACATATTCCGATAACAGGAACGTAAATAAGGACAAATTTCATAAAAAATTTAAGCATAGGAACTTTTCTATTTGTAATCATTTGGACAATAAATATATCAGCCCAAGATTGATGATTAGATAACGAAAGATACCAGGATCTTTTATCTACTTCCTCGAAGCCTTCAACGGTCCATCTAGGTTTTAGAATAAACTGAATCCAAAGGTTATTTATATCTATCCATAATTCACCAACTTTGATTATGAAGCGCGTTAGATGAAGTTTTAAAGATTGAATTGGGAGAACAACCTTAATGATGCCTGCAACGATTAAGAAAATCGAGAGAGTAGCTGTATTGATGCATAAAAGAAGAAAACAAAATGCGGCTTTAATATGTGAAATCTTATCCTCCTTTTTCTGCCCTCTTAATTTTTTCCCACATAGCTGATTGTTCCTCTTTGGTATGTTTTTTACTTTTGTCGAATACGTAAGGATGCCTTCTGATTAACTTTTGTTTTAAATTCTCAACCACATCAAAAAAGTCAAATTCCTTATTTTCATGCGCTATCTGAGAGTGAAAAATCACCTGAAGAAGGACATCGCCAAGTTCATCCTTAATATTATCTGAGTTTTTAGACTCAATGGCTTCTATTAATTCTTGTGATTCTTCCTCAAGGTATGGAATAAGAGAGTCATGATCTTGTTCAAGATCCCAAGCGCATCCCTCAACAGGATCCCTAAGTTGTTTCATGACTTCCAAGAGATGACTTACATCTTCTATGTTTGCCATCAATAACCTGTTAATTCTGCGTATCTATCTTTATGAAATTGAACGTTGCCAAATATCTGTTCTGCTACTCTAGCCCTCTTGAGATAAAAACCGATATCGTATTCATCCGTTACACCTATACCACCATGCATTTGCACGGCTTCATTAGATACTAAATGAAATACTTCACCTATCTTTGCCTTAGCTAAGCTAGCTAATCTAGGTATGTCGTTTGAACCTTCATCAAAAGATGTTAAAGATTCCAATACACAAGATTTACATAGCTCAATTTCACTGAACATTATCGCAGCTCTATGCTGTAAGGCTTGAAAGGATCCAATCTTTGCTCCAAATTGATCTCTTTCTTTTAAGTAATTCAAGGTTACGTCAAAAGCTTCTTGGATTCCTCCAAACATCTCAGCAGAAATCACCGATCTTGAGATATCTAATACTTCTTCGATAATTTGATCAGAGCCATTTTCTTCGCCAATCAGGTCAGATGAAGTGAGCTTTAAGTCTTTGAATGTAATATTGGCAGCATTTCTTGAGTCCACCATGGGCGTTACTTTAATATCAATGCCCTTAGCATCTTTGTTAGCAATGAAAAGAGAGGTTCCTTTACCAGTGTTAGCAGCAATTATTAAAAAGTCAGCGAAACCGCCATCAAGAACAAAAGTTTTTTGCCCATTTATGATGTATGAATCTCCATCTTTTTTTGCAGTTGTTTCAAGATTAGTAGGAGAGTGTCTGTTTGATTCTTCAAGAGCAAAAGCAAGCGTTATATCTCCAGATGCAATTTTAGTTAGATACTCTTTTTTTTGATCTTCATTCCCAGCTTCCTTGATTAAGCTTGCACAAACAACAGCAGTAGAAAACATTGGTGAGGGAGTTAAAGTTCTACCGAGCTCTTCAAAAATAACCCCTATTCCAGCAACTCCAAAATCTGAACCGCCATATTCTTCCGGAATTAGTATTCCCGACCAACCTAGGTTAGCCATTTCCTTCCAAATTTCACGATCAAAGCACTCAATATTTTCTGAGTCTCTGACATCTCTGAAGTGACTTACCGGAGTTTTGTTTTTTGCAAAATCTCTAGCGGTATCTTTCAAATAAGATTGTTCCTCATTTAGTACAAGTGACATTTTTTCCCCTAATATTGAATTATTGTGGAAGTTCCAGAACTCTCTTAGAAATAACGTTTAATTGTACTTCTGAGGTTCCACCTTCTATAGAGTTAGCCTTAGTTCTTAGCCATTCTCTAGTTATGGCTAGCTCTTCAGGACCAAACTCTGCACCATCCCATCCAAGAGCTTTTGTTCCCATTGCTTCAAGCATAATTTCATATCTAAGTTTGTTATGCTCCGTGCCATAATATTTAAAGATCGATGAAGCAGCACTGGGACCCTGGTTAGATTTTTTTGATTCTTCAGCCGCTCTTCTCAAAGTTAAAGCAAAAGCTTGTGAATTCATGTCGTGATCAATGATTTTATTTCTTAGACCAGAATCATTGAGTTTATCTTCTTTTTCACCAACGTATCTTTTAGCCATAGTTGCTAGACCGGAAGTTGGTTTGGCATCTGATTTCTTCGAAGACCCAGAAGCTGCTGAACCAAAACCCATGCCTGCTATCATGTTTCTTTCAAACTGAAGTAATCTTTTAGCTACAGACCATCCTTTGTTTAAACCTCCAACAAGATTTTCTTTTGGAGCAGTAGCATTATCAAAGAAAGTTTCACAAAAAGGTGATTTTCCTGATATCAATTTGATTGGTTTAGTAGTTACCCCTTTCTGATCCATATCTATGAGAAGAAAACTTATACCTTCGTGCTTAGGTTCTAATGGACCTGTTCTGACAAGGGTAAAAATCATATCGCATTCATCTGCATATGAAGTCCACACTTTTTGACCGTTAATTAAGTATTCCTCGCCTTGATCTTCAGCTTTTGTTTTAAGACTTGCCAGGTCAGAACCACTGCCTGGTTCGCTATAACCTTGGCACCATCTTATTTCCCCTTTGACTATTTTTGGAATATGTTTCATTTTTTGTTCTTCTGTTCCATACTCTAGAAGAGCTGGACCTAACATCCAGATACCAAAACTATTAAGGGCAGGCCTTGCTTTAATTCTCATTAATTCCTCTTGAAGAACTTTATTTTCTTCAAAATTTAGTCCACCACCGCCATATTCTTTTGGCCAAGTAGGGCAAGTCCATCCTTTTTCACCCATTCTATCCATCCAAATTTTTTGATCTGGATCTTTGAATTCAACTTTTCGTCCACCCCAAACAACATCACCTTGAGACATAGGCGTTCTCATTGATTCTGGACAATTTGCTTCTAACCAATCCCTTGTTTCATTTCTAAAAGCATTTAAATCTGACATAAGTACCTCTTTTTTTATGTACAAATACTAAGAATAATCTATGCTACGCAAGCTAACAATAATAAGTTTATGAATTTTTTTTCATTTCTTACTGAAAACCCAGAATTATTATGGGTTTTTACAGTTTTTTATGATCTATCTATAACGGTTGTTCTATTTAAATTGTTTGGCTTAAGAGGTCTGTATATTGCAGTAACACTCGGAATAATGCTTGCTAATCTTCAAGGTGGAAAGGTCAGTGATCTCAATATCTTAGGCCAAACCTTTACTGTAAGTATGGGAGCCATAATGTACTCAGGCATTTATTTTGCTACAGACTTAATTAGCGAAAAGTATGGAAGAAGAGAAGCAAATACAGCTGTTATATTAGGTGCGATTTCAAATATTGTGATTATGTTTACTCTTGTTTTAAGCACTTACTATCTTCCTTCTCAAATTGCCTCATCTTCTAATTCTATTCATCAAGCAATTGAAACTTTGGCACTATATTCTCCCATTTTCGTCATTGGATCGATTTCTGCTTATCTAATCAGTCAAACTTTCGATGTGTGGTTGTTTAATAAAATTAAGGATATAACAGATGGAAAATATTTATGGTTAAGAAATAATCTCTCAACCTTATCTTCACAGGCGTTAGACACATTTATTTATACTTTTGTTTGGGTGATAGCTGGTGAGCTGTCATTTGTTGTTGCTCTTTCAATAGCATTAACTAAATACGTTTTTAAGGTCATAATTGCTCTACTAGATACCATATTTATTTACTTTGTAAGAAATTGGACTCCGTCTTATGAAAAAAATTAAAAAGATAGCAATTGTTTTCTCAGGAACAAGAAAAACCGATAAAGCTTTATCCGAAGCCAAAGAAATAATTTTTCAAGCAAATTCAGATTTAGTTTGTTCGGTCAATGTCAATAAAATTAAAGCAGTAGATAAAAATAAAATCTCAAAAGCAGATTTAATATTAGTTTTTGGCGGAGATGGAACCATGATTGGTTCTGTGAGAAGTCTTCATTCACTAAATATCCCATTTCTGGGAGTAAATTCTGGAACAGTTGGTTTTTTGACGGATCTATCAATTAGTAAAATCGATGGTTTAGCTGACATTTTGAAAGGTAATTATTTAAAAGAAAATCGATCAATTTTTGAGGCATCTACTTCGCCTGGTAGAAAAGAAATTTTCTTAAATGAAGTTGTTATTCATTCTGGATCAGTAACAAAAATGATTGAGTTTGAGTTAAGTATAAAAAATCAAGTAATTTATAACTTAAAAGCTGATGGCATAATTATATCTTCCAGTACTGGCTCAACTGCTTACTCATACTCAGGTGGAGGACCAATTATTTCACCTAAATTAGACGCACTATCTTTATTACCTATGTTTTCACATAGCTCTTCCTCTCATAGCCTTTTATTATCAAATAAAGAAGAAGTTACTGTAAAAATTAAAAATAAAAATACAGACAGCATTCAAATTTTTATGGATGGCAAAAAAAATCTTAAATATTCAAAAAAAGGACTTAAAGTAACCAGTACCAAAAAAACTTTTAAACTTTATCATCCGAAAGACTATAATTACTTCGAAGCGTGCAGAACAAAGCTAGGTTGGGCTATACCAATTGAGAAATATAAAGATGATTAGAGCAATAAGTCCAAATTTATTTGTATCACTATTGTGCTTTTTATTAAGTTCTAACCCTTTAATATCTCAAACTCAACAAGATCTTGAGTTCCTTAATCTTCTTCCTAATAATCAGGCAACCTCTATTGCTGAAAAACTTGGTGTGCAAACTGGAAAACCCATTTCAGATGAAGTTGTAATGGATACATTCGATCCACCTCAATTTTCAAGCATCGAAGCCAAAAATTTAGATGAAATTGATACAGACGAAAATAAAAAAGAATTGTCTACATTTGGAATGAATTTATTCAAAGATTCTCCAACTACTTTTGCTCCAATTGATTTAGCGCCAGCCCCAAAAGAATATGTAATTGGACCAGGAGATGAACTTCGCATCCAGTTATTTGGAACGATAAATATTAATAGAGTCATTCCAGTAAATAGAGAAGGAAATGTTGTAATACCAGAAGTCGGAGTGATTTCTGTATCTGGTTTACTATTTAACGAAGTGATTAATAAAATTAAATCTACGATTGATTCAACTCTTATCGGAGTTAATTCTGAAGTATCTCTATCAAAAATAAGATCTATTCAGGTATTTGTTCTGGGAAATTCTTTTAGTCCGGGAGCTTACACCATAAGTTCACTTTCAAACATTTCAAATATTTTATTTGTTTCAGGCGGACCAGATGAAAATGGCACTTTGAGAAATATAAAAATAAAGAGAGATGGAAATGAAATTAGCTCTTTTGATTTTTATGATCTCTTAGTAAACGGAATAGTTAGTTCTGATACTAGACTTCAGTCAAATGACGCAATTGTCATAGAGCCAATTGGAAAGAGAGTAAAACTTTTTGGAGCAGTTAAAAAAGAAGCCTTTTATGAGCTAAAAGAAGAAGAAAATTTCAGTGATTTATTGAATTTTGCTTCAGGATTTTCGAATATTGCAGACAAACAAAGAATTACAATCAGCACTTTAAAAGAAAATGGAGAACGTTTCTTTGTGAATTATAATTACGAAGATCTTGAATCAGTAAAACTATATGATGGCGATGAAGTTTTTGTACACAAACTATCAAATACTCCTCGCAATATAATTAGAATCATTGGAGAACTTGCATCCTCTGGATCAGTTGCATATGAAGAGGGCATAACTATCTCTGACGTTATCAAATCTGAGTCATTTTTAGAAACCACTTACACACCATTTGCAATAATTGAGAGAGAGAATTCTTATGGTTCGAAAAGTTTACTTAAAGCAAATCTTTTATCAACGGATCAAAATGAAATAAATTTGAGACCTAACGATATTATTTATGTTTTATCAAGAAAAGACGTAAATTTTCTAAATTCAATTCTGGTAGCAGATGCTTTAAATTTACTAAAAAAGAAAGATTCCAATCTTTTATCTAATTATTTCAATTCTAGAAATCTTGATAGATTTCAGTGTAAGTCTCTTCAAATTCTAGCCAGACATTCCGCTTCTTCATCTATAAAATTTGTAAGTTCAAAATACTTACCAAATCCCAATTTAAATCCAATAGATCAGCTTGAGTTTATTGATGAGTGCCCGGCTATATTTGAGTCAAAACCTTATTTGATTATTTTTACTTTAGAAAATTCTTCTGTAATTTCAGGAGAAGTTAGAAATCCTGGTATCTATCCATCTTATAAAGTTTCCTCTGCAAAAAACTTACTTTCTTTTGCTGGAGGATCTACAGAGAAATCATCCGGAATGATGGATATTTTCACAGATGAGGGCAAATCCATAAAGATTGATATTAAAGACGATCAAGCATTGCAAGCCATAGGCATCAAATCTAGTTTCTACGCAAATTTAGCGGCAAAATCTAATAAAGAAATATTTTCTGTTTCTTTAGAAGGAGCCTTTGTTAGCCCAGGAATTTATGGAGTTCAACAAGGCGAGAGACTTTCAGACGTTATTAAAAGGGCAGGAGGCTATAAGGATAATGCATACACGTATGGTGGAATATTGGCTAGAAAGTCAGTAGCAGAAAAAGAAAAACTTGCTTTCATGAGGTCTGCAGATCAACTTGAGCAGTCTATTGCAACCGCTATTTCAAGCGGAAGAATATCCTCTGTAGGTGGAGATCCAACTCTTGCACTAACATCTATCTCCAATCTTATTTCTAATTTACAAGATATTGATCCAATAGGTAGGGTCGTAACTGAATTCGATTTTGATCTTCTTGAAAGGTCTCCTGAGAAGGACCTCCTCCTTGAACCAGGAGATAGAATATTTATACCTGAAAGATCTTCAACAATAACTGTATCAGGTCAAGTATTGTCTCCAACTAGCTTTAGTTTTGATCCAACATATAAAGTCAAAAATTATATTGATCTTGCAGGAGGATATTCTGAAGAAGCAGATAGAAATAGGACTCTTGTAATTTATCCAAACGGAATGGCTTCAAGAGTTAGAATGTGGCCCAATTCCCCGGATCTTGCCCCAGGAACAACCCTTGTGGTTCCAAGAGATCCAAATCCTTTTGACTGGTTAGTTTTTTCTCAAGTATTGTTCCCAATTATTTCTAATTTTGCGACAAGCGCAGCAGCTATAGCTGCTTTGGGAAATAACAATTAAAACTAAATATTTCATCTTAGTATTAATATGGTCTGGTTTTCTGGACTCATCAATAGAAGATTACCTTTACTCTGATATTGGACCAACATCTAATATTCATGGAGAATTAGGTTTAATAAACATTCCTTCCGCAAGAATTTTAGATGAAGGTAACTTGAAACTTCATCTAGTTAACTCTGACCCAATTAATTCTCTTTTTATCACAGCAAACCCTTTTAACTGGATGGAAGTTTCTTTGAGATATGCTGATATAAATACAATTAAATATAGCCAATTTAAGTCGTTCTCTGGAGAACAAACTTATAAGGATAAAAGCTTTAATTTAAAAATAAATCTTATAAGAGAATCTGACAGGTTTCCTGCTCTAAGTTTAGGTTTTAGAGATTTTATTGGAACAGGTAAATTTTCTGGAGAATATCTTGTGACTTCAAAAAAAATTGGAGATTTCGACTTCTCCGTTGGAATAGGTTGGGGATCCCTTGCTAGTAGTGATGGCCTCGATAATCCTTTTATCCGGTTGGACAAATCTTTTGAAATTAGATCTTCAGATTTTGGTAAAGGAGGAGAAATAGAGTTTGATAGATGGTTCAGAGGAAAGAAAACCTCTTCTTTTTATGGCTTTGAATATACCAATAAATACTCAGGTTTGAGATTTAAACTTGACTATGACTCTTCGAATCCTTTTTATTTCGAAAAAAAATCTGATTTCAGCTTTGGGTTATCTATACCTGCATCAAAATTTTTAGATATTAATCTTTTCCGCCATAGAGGTACTTCAATTGGACTCGGTATTTCCTATAAAGCTAATTATTCTGAAGAATTGATTAAAAAAAATAAGCCAATAATTCTGAATAGTTTTAATGATCAAGATAAGACATTACTTAAGAGTAACGATGATGTTTTTTCGGGAACCATAAACGCAATATTGCAGAATTTTGGTATTTTTACTCAAAATATTTATCATAATGAAAATAGTCTTGAGATAATTGTTGATCAAAATAGATATAGAAATCTTAATTTGGCTACAAAGAGATCAATCCAATCTATCAGAAATATATTAGAGACAAGAAATATCAATAAAATTTTTATCACTTATCAAGTTTCAGACGTAAATATTGGTTCAGTCTCTTTTTCACTTAAGAATTTCTTAAACTTTCTAGATAATTCATCTTCGGTCCCTGAACTAAGGAAAAATTTACAATATGAAAATTACTATTATAAAAATGACTTAGATGAAATTTTTAAAGGTGAAATTGATTTTCCAATATATTATGGAGGTATAAGACCTGAAATTAAAAATCATATTGGTGCGCCAGAAGCCTTTTACTCTGGACAGTTGGGACTTTTTGCAGGCGGTGGGGTGAAATTCAGTAAAAGGTCTGTTTTAGAAGGTACTTTGTCTTTGAGCCTGTTTGAAAACCTTGATCAGCTTCGATTAAGATCATTTTCAAGGCTGCCAAAAGTTAGATCTGATGTGAGAGAATACCTAAAAGAAGAGTACGCCATAAAAGATCTAACATATTCTTATATTTTTGATCCAATATATTCAAATAATTCCCTATTTTTTGGTGGTTTAAAGGTGGGTCTTTTTGAAGAAATGTTTGGAGGAATAGGAGGGGAAATACTTTATAGAGATATCAGTAAACCTTGGTATCTCACAGCAAATTATTATTGGGTAAAACAAAGAAAATTTAATCAGAGATTATCTTTTAGAAATTATGAGACTTTTACTGGCCATTTAAACTTTATTTGGGACACTCCTATTTCTGGAGTGAAATTAATTCTCTCTGGTGGAAGGTATTTAGCTAAAGATTCTGGTATAACAATGAACATGTCTAAAACATTTAAAACAGGATTTGTTTTAGGTTTTTATGCTACAAAAACTGATATATCTGCCTATGAGTTTGGAGAAGGAAGTTTTGACAAAGGTATCTATTTTTCTATTCCTCTAGACTTAGTTTCTAAAAATTATAGAAAAAATAACGCAAGGTTTGTATGGAAAAACCTTACCAGAGATGGAGGTGCAATGCTATCTGGGGGGTTGGATCTACAAGGATTTACTGAAAATACATCAAGCTATTTTCTTGACTATTTAAATGATGGATTTAATCAATGAAAATTAAATCATTCATACCTTTATTATTAGTAATATTTTTTCTAGGATGTTCAAGTTCAAGTATTTACAGAGAGTTACTTGAAAATCTTGTGAATTTAATTTCTACGCCAGAAGATATTCGAAAAGAGATAATAGATGATATTCCTTACGATACCATGCAAGTTAGTATTGGCAGATCTGAGAATACGCTGATTGTATTAGAGGAAATAAAGGGAGACAATTTTAAATGGACTTCCTCTAATTCAGTTAAGATTTATACAAGGAATGGTTTCATATTCAGGCTAACAGGACTTGGAAATGAATTAGAAAATATCGAGCTAGGCAAAAATCACCCCTTCGAAACGAATATATTTGGAAATATAGATTTTTTGAATACAACATCTTTTTACACTTTCGATAATCCAAAACTCTTTAGACTTCCAATTAAATCGAGCTTTTATTTCTTAAAAGACGAAATTATAGAAATTTTAGGAAGTCAAGTTAATACAAAAGTTTATAAGGAATCTGTGGAAGAGAATCTCATTAATTGGAATTTCGATAATTTTTATTGGATTGATGAAAGAGGCAAGTTAGTTAAATCCATTCAGCATGTATCCCCTAAACACCCCCCAATAAAAACATTACATCATAATAAGCGAAAAGCCTGAAAAACAGGCTTTTTGCTTATTGATTGGTTACTATTAAGTAGAAGTTGCAGTACTAGTACTAGTAGATGTGCTAGTGCTTGTGCTAGTAGAAGTGCTTGTGCTTGTTGAAGTGGAAGTAGTAGTACCAGTGGAGGTGTCTTCTTCCTCAGTAGCAGTTTCTTCTTCAACTTCTTCCTCAACTGCTGGAGGTGTAGGTGGAAGAGCCTCTGGTAGTGCAACTTTTTCTCCATCTTGCGCATCAACAATTGCTGCAACTGCTAATACAGCTGCCGCAATAGCTGCAATTACACCGCTTGACAAAGAACCAGCAGAACCGGCAGCATTTGATCCACCAGCGCTTTGAGAAAAAGCTATAGGACTTAATGCTAAAGCCGATGTTAAAACAAGAATTTTGATAAATTTCATAGTTACCTCTAAATTTTGTGTCTTCCGGGAAGACTTAATAAGCTAATAATATATATCTATTACAGGATATGCAAAGCCTTTTGATACTTTTTTTGGTACATTGTCGAATATAAGAAAATGTTGCGAACAATTTTAAGGCTATCTACCTCATTAATTCTCTTTATTTTTAAAAGGCTACCTCCAGAGTTTTCAAAAAAAATTTCTCTAAAGCTTCTTAGATTTTCCTTCAGATTTTTTAATCCTTTATCCTCAATTTTCTTAAATAAAAAGAAATTAACTCATAAAAAATTCCTCTTAAATGGTCTTAAATTCAGTAACAACATAGGAATAGCAGCTGGGCTTGATAAAGAAGGAAAATATTTTTCTGCACTTGGTTCTTTAGGGTTTGGTTTTATTGAAGTCGGTACTTTTACACCTCATTCGCAAAAAGGTAATACAAAACCTAGGATAAGAAGATTAAATAATCAGTCAATTATTAATAGATTAGGATTCAATAATCCTGGGATAGTAGAAGGTATAAAGAACATAAAAAAAAATAAACACAATTTTAAAGGTGTTCTTGGAGTTAGTATTGGTAAAAATAAAAATACAGATCTTATAGACGCTTACAAAGATTATATTTTTTGTATGAATCATTCTTATGAAGTAGCAGATTATCTTGCGATTAATATATCTTCACCAAATACGGAAGGCTTAAGAGACCTTACTGCAGAGAAATTTATTGAAAGGTTGATTTATGAAATTACTTCCGAGGGAAAAAGACTAGAAATAAAATTTAATAAAAAAGTTCCAATTTTTATCAAGATTTCTCCCGACGAAAATGATGAAAGCTTATTGAATTTAGTTGGTATATGTGAGGAGCAAAATATAAATGGATTTATTATTTCCAACACTTATAAAGGCAATGCACTCGGAATATCGGGAGGAATAAGTGGAGATATGCTTAAAGAAAAATCTTTAAACATGCTGAAAAAAGTAAATTCTTTGAGAAATAAAAATACAACCTTGATATCTTCTGGGGGTATCTCTACAAAGATTGATGTTGAAGAAAGAATGAAAAACGGAGCAGATTTGATACAAATCTATACAAGTTTTGTCTACAAAGGTCCGCTAATATTAGAAGAATTACTAAATTAGATTGACAAAAAATTCTTTTTAAAACAATACTAAAAAAGATGAAGAATTTGGTAATAGTTGAATCTCAAGCAAAAGCTAAAAAAATACAAGGATTTCTTGAAAAAGAATTTCCTTCAGATTCTTGGACAGTTCATGCCTGCCTAGGTCATGTTAGAGATCTTAAAGACGACGAATCTGCTGTTGATCCTAAAGATTGGAACAATTTGAAGTGGGAATCAACTTCAAAAGGAAAAAAAACACTAAAGGAGATTAGAGATTTCTCAAAAGATTCAGATTGTATATATCTTGCATCTGACCCAGACAGAGAAGGCGAGGCTATAGCTTGGCACATACTAGATCACCTTAAAGATAAAAAATTAATTGCAGGAAGGCAAATTCATCGTATTTCATTTAATGAGATAACTCCGTCAGCAATAAAAATTGCAGTTGAAAATCCTAGAAACATAGATCAATTTCTTGTAGAAGCATATTTGGCAAGGAGGATATTAGATCACTTAATTGGATTTAAAGTTAGTCCTCTTTTATGGAGGCATGTTCCCAGAGCGAAATCCGCAGGAAGAGTCCAGTCTCCTACTTTGAGGATGATCTGTGCTAGAGAAGATGAAATTGATGCCTTTTCTCCGGAGGAGTTTTGGCCGCTTAAAGTCGATTTTAAAACTGAAGACTGTTCTTTTAGCTCAGACTTAATTAGATACAATGAAGAGGATTTAAAAAAAGCACCCATCAAGACTGAAGAAGAAGCTTTAAAACTTAAATTCGAGATAGAGAATACAAAATTTGCTATTGCAGAAATAAAAGATAGGGAAGTTTCATATTCTCCAAAGGCACCTTTCAGAACTTCAACCCTTCAACAGGCAGCATCTAGTAAGTTATTTTTTAATCCAGAGAGAACAATGCAAGTTGCACAATCTTTGTACGAATCTGGCTTGATTACTTATATGAGGACTGATGGAATAGGAATTAGTACTGAGATTGTAGAAGAAATAAGAAGTTTAATATCTCAAGAGTTTGGTGAAAAATATCTTCCTGAGAGCCCAAAAATTTATAAATCAAAGGCTGCAAATGCTCAAGAAGCTCACGAACCAATAAGACCAACCGATATAAGAAATAAACCTGAAAATACAAATGGATTAAATCAGGATCAACTGAATCTTTATTCCCTTATTTGGCAAAGAACAGTAGCCAGTCAATTAAAAAACTCAAGATATCTTAGAAAAACTATTTTGATTGAGGATAAAGATAAGAAGTTTCATCTTAGGACAAGCGGAAGAGAACTTATTTTTGATGGATTTGAGAGAGTTCTCAAAGATGATTTGGATTCTGAAGAATCTCAAAAATTAAAAGGCATTCATGATGATTCTCACCTAGATATATCTGATGTCATCACTGAACAAAAATTTACTTCCCCTCCAAGAAGATTTTCAGAAGCATCTTTAATTAAAAGTATGGAGGATGAAGGTATAGGAAGACCCTCAACTTATGCAAATACGGTAAAAAATCTTAGAGATAGAAAATATACATTTGGAGCAAAAAGCATTAATCCTTCTGATTTAGGAAGGATCTTGGTGTCATACTTATCAAAAGCATATGAGTCTTTTTTTATAGAAATAGACTTTACTGCAGAATTGGAAAAAAGTTTGGATCAAGTATCTTCAGGCTCAATTCCTTGGACGGATATCCTAGATGATTTTTTTGCCAAACTTTTGGAACACATATCTAGAATTGAAGAATTTAGGACTAGAGAAGTTTTGGATATGCTGAATGAGCAAATTGGGCATAGAGCTTTTCCAAAAAATGTTAAAGGTGAGGTTAAAGATAATTGTCCTAAATGTTCTAATGAAATAAGTATTAAACATGGCAGATGGGGGTTTTTTGTTGGATGTGGAGAATGTCAATGGACAAAGCCAGTATTTGAAAAATCGATCGAATTCGAGACATATGCTCAACTTCCAAAAGAACTTGGTTCTCACCCTGATACGCAGAAGCCCGTTTATGCTGATATAAGTATAAATGGTCCTTGCATATGGACATTGAAGGAGGATAAGAAGATTTTTGGAACCCCTGATGAAGATGAAGATATTCTAACTATCGGACTTAATAGAGCGCTAGAGCTGATTGAAAGATCTAATAGAGAAAATATTTTGTTTATTGAGACGAATAGCGGTATTCCAGTAACTTTGAAAAATGGTAGATTTGGAGAGTACACAGAATTTAATGGTTTTAATAAGGCCACTAAACTCAAGGGAAGAGTAACTTACGACCCTGATGCTTTCAATTATCAGGATGAAGGTGATCGAATTAAGGTTTTAAAGTCTCTTCGAATTTTGGGTTTTGAAGAAGAATCTAAGACTCCAATTGGAATAAAAATTAAAAAATTGGGAAAAGCATTTAAATTTAAAAAAGTCTTCAAATTTGGAGAAGATGAATTTGAATGTCCTGATAACTTTTATAAGCTTGATGAGGATGAACAAAGAGAGTTAGTATTAGAAGCTATTAAGCCAAAGAAAATATTTTTTCTTGAATAGAGCTAATTATAATTTCTCAGAACACCTAGACACTTTCCTTCAATGTCAAAACTCTCAATTGAAGGATTAATTTCAATATCTTTATAGTTTTTATTTTCAGGCCTTAAAATAACTTTAGTTTTATCTAAGTGAAAGAGAGTCTTAACTGTTACATCATCATTTATCCTAGCAACAACAATATCTCCAGGTTTAACGTCTTTCCTTTTATTTATTGCAATAAGATCACCTTCAACAATTCCAACTTCATTCATGCTATCGCCTTTAACTCTCAAGAAATAGTCAACTGAATCAGAAAAAATATTACCATTAAATTCAATTCTTTCTTCAACGTTTTCAACTGCTAATAAAGGAGAACCTGCCGCAACAGAGCCGACTATGGGAATACCTAGAAAAGATTTATTTATTGATATCCCACGGGAAGTACCACCTTGAAGACTAATATAACCCTTTTTATCAAGAGCTTTTAGATGCTCTTCAGCAGAATTGGCTGATTTGAAGCCAAATTTTAAAGCTATTTCTTTTCTTGTTGGAGGCATACCTTCATTGGAAATTACATCTGAGATAAAGGTTAAAATTTCAGATTGTCTCGTTGTTAGGTTCTTCATACTGTTTATTTATACAGTATAAATAAGAAAAATCAAAAAACTATATATACTTTTTAAGTAAATTTTATTTTTTTTTATAATTTTAGGTTATATAATAAATATATGAAATTTCAACAATTACTTTATGTTCGTGAGGTCGCCAGAAGTAATTTGAATGTTTCTCAAGCTTCAAAGAATCTTTATACCTCACAGCCTGGAATAAGTAAGCAAATTAAATTGCTTGAAGAAGAATTAGGAATAGAGTTGTTCGAGAGATCTGGTAAACATCTTGTTGCTATTACTCCAATTGGTAAGCGAATTCTTGAACAGATAGAAGAAATTCTTGCATTGGTTGATGGCATCAAACATGCTGCAACAGAATTTTCCAATGAGGATTATGGTTCATTAGCCATTGCAACAACTCATACCCAAGCTAAATTTACTCTACCTCCAGTAGTTGATAAATTTGTTAAAAAATATCCAAACGTCTCATTTCAAATGAATCAATGTACTCCAGATGAGTCGGTAGAAATGGCGGCAAAGGGTGAAGTAGATTTAGCGATTTGGACAGAAACATCTGAAAAAGGTGAAACATTGATTAAACTCCCCGCTTACAAATGGTCACGGAGTTTAATCGTCCCTAAAGGTCATCCTCTAGCAGAAGTAACCAAACCAAAACTCAAACATTTAGCTGAGTTTCCCATTGTTACATATGTTTTTGGATTCACGGGCAGTAATGATCTGGATAGAGCTTTTTTTGAGAGGGGTTTAAAAGCAAATGTAGTTTTTACAGCAACCGATGCTGATGTAATTAAGACATATGTCAAGCAAGGTATTGGAGTTGGAATCATTGCTTCTATGGCTTTTAATGAACAAGAAGACAAAGACCTAGTGGCTATTAACGCTAATCACCTTTTTGACTCTGGTACCACTTATATTGGCTTCAGGAGAGGGACATATCTTAGAAGCCATTTATACGAGTTTATTCAGATGTTTGCTCCACATTTAAAAACAGAATTAATTGCAAAGGCCTGCGCAACCAAATCAAAAAAGGAACTAGATAAAATATTTGAATCCATCAAACTCATTAGGAGGTAGTTTGGATTATTTGTGCCTGGATTTTGAGGGAGTTTTAATTCCAGAAATATGGCAAGAAGTCTCTAAAGCAACGGGTCTTGAAGATCTAATGCTTACAACTCAAGATCTTGAGAGTTATGAAGAACTTATGGACATCCGCCTTAAGTTAGTTTCCGACAACAACATTACAATTCATGACATCATGGAGATAGTTGAGAAAATGGAACCCATGGATGGCGCAGCTGATTTTCTATCTTGGGCAAGAGATAACTTTCAAGTTTCCATTGTTTCAGATACCTTCTACGAGCTATGTTGGCCCCTTGTTAGAAAATTAAACTATCCGCATGTGATTTGTCATCATTTAGAGCTTAATGGTTCTGAAATAATAGGATATAAACTAAAGCAAGATAATAATAAACAAAAGGTCATTGAAGCTATCAAAGAAACCATGAAATTTAAAGTTTTTGCCGCTGGAGACTCTTACAACGACATTAATATGTTGAACACTGCAGATCAGGGATTCTTTTTTCAAGCTCCTTCACACATTAAAGAAAAATATCCAAATCTAGAAACCATACAAGATCATAATGAACTTAAGATCAAATTAGAGAGTTATTTATGAATTGGGAAAAATTAATTCAAGAGAATAGACCTCTGGTTATTATGGGAACAATAAATGCTTATTCAGCTCTATTAGCTGAAAGAGCAGGCATTAAAGCAATTTATCTCTCTGGTGGTGGAGTAGCCAATGCCAGTTATGGACTTCCTGATCTAGCTATGACTTCTAGAGAAGATGTTTTAGAAGATGTTAGGAGAATAAGATCAGCCTCAGAACTTCCCTTATTAGTAGATATTGATACCGGTTGGGGATCGGCACTTGCCATTTCTAGGTCTATAAAAGAAATGATATCTGCGGGGGCATCGGGTGTTCACATTGAAGATCAAGTAAGCGAAAAAAGGTGTGGTCACAGACCCAATAAAGAAATAGTTAGTTCAGAAGAAATGGTCGATAGAATCAAAGCAGCAAAAGATGCTCAGACTGATGAAAATTTTCTGCTCATGGCAAGAACAGATGCATTTGCAAAAGGCGGGTTACAGGAAGTAATTGATAGATCAAATGCTTTTATAGAGGCAGGGGCAGGAGCTATATTTCCAGAGGCAATTTCAACTTTAAAAGATTATGAAGAAATATCAAAAAATGTATCGAAGCCCATACTGGCTAATATTACTGAGTTTGGTATGACTCCTCTTTTTTCTCACAATGAACTTGCTGAGGCAGGCGTAAAGATTGTTCTTCATCCTTTATCTGCTTTCAGAGCTATGTCCAAAGCCGCAGAAAAAGTATATGCTACTCTAGCATCTGGTGGGGACCATGAAGGTTTGCTAGATAAAATGCAAACAAGAGATGAATTGTATGATGTCCTGGACTATCATATGTACGAAGAGAAAATTGATAAACTTTTCGAAAAAAACTAAATAATAATGGCTCAAAAGAAACTAGAGGGCGCTGGCCTTCGCGGACAGGTAGCTGGACAAACAGCTCTCTCAACCGTAGGAAAAGAAGGAAAAGGACTTACCTATAGAGGATATGCAATTGAGGAACTTTCTGAGAAAGCTTCATTTGAAGAGGTTGCATATATGCTCTTGTATGGTAATTTACCTAACCAATCAGAGCTGAGCGAGTATAAGGAAAAATTAAAAAAATACAGAGAGCTTCCGTCAGAATTAAAAAAAGTACTTGAACTGATTCCTGCCTCCGCTCATCCAATGGATGTTCTTAGAACAGGCTGTTCTTTTCTGGGAAACATAGAACCAGAAGGAGATTTCTCCAATCAAGCAGATATTGCTGATAGATTGATATCTATATTTCCATCAGTTGTTTGTTACTGGTATCGGTATTCGCACGATGGAGTATCTATAGAAACCGCCACAGATCATGACTCTATAGGAGGCCATTTTCTTTCAATGCTTACTGGAAAAGAACCAAGTGAAGATGATGCAAGATGTTTAGATGTTTCTTTAATTCTCTACGCTGAACATGGTTTCAATGCTTCGACTTTTACTGCAAGAACTTGTGCCTCAACTTTATCTGATCTTCATTCATGCATTACTGGCGCTATTGGTACTCTAAGAGGGCCTTTGCATGGAGGGGCTAACGAAGCTGCAATGGAAATGATTGAGAAATTTTCTTCTAGAGAAGAGGCTAATGCTGGCGTTAAAAAGATGCTTGAGGCTAAAGAGAAAATAATGGGATTCGGTCATGCGGTATATTCAACTGAAGATCCAAGAAGCGATATTATCAAGTCATGGGCAAAAAAATTAAGCGAGCAGAATAGCGATGATACGCTTTACCAAGTTTCCGAAGAGATTGATAAGGTCATGGATGAAGAAAAAAATCTCTTTCCAAATACTGATTTTTACATGGCTTCTGCCTACTCGTATTTAGGCATTCCAACAAAAATTTTTACTCCCTTATTTGTCATAGGCAGAACCTCTGGTTGGTCTGCAAACGTCATAGAGCAAAGAGCTGATAATAGGATTATCCGACCTAGCGAAGAATACATCGGCCCTGAAAAATCCGATTGGGTCGATATAGAAAATAGATAAACTTCTTATGTCTTCAAACGTAGATCAAAATGTACGTCCGGATTTTGATGAATTAATTCAAAAGATTTCTGACTACTCACAAAGCGATACTGAGTTTAATGACCTTGCCATGGAAACAGCAAGACATTGCTTGATGGATACATTGGGTTGTGGTCTTCTTGCGCTTACTTTTGATGACTGTAAAAAAATGCTTGGTCCTTTTGCAAATGATGTAAAAGTTAAAAATGGTGTGAGAGTCCCTGGAACTAGTTTTATTCTTGATCCCGTTAAAGGTGCTTGGGATATCGGGGCGATTATAAGATGGTTAGATTTCAACGATACATGGCTTGCTGCTGAATGGGGCCATCCATCAGATAATTTAGGTGGAATTTTGGCAGCAGCTGACTATATCTCTCAGCAAAACAGAGAAAATAATAAGGAACCTCTTAAGATGAAGGCTGTTTTAGAAAGCATGATTAAGGCTCATGAGATTCAAGGAGTGTTAGCAATAAAAAATAGCTTTAATCGAGTAGGTCTTGATCACGTTCTTCTAGTCAAACTAGCCTCCACATCTGTGATAGCAAAATTATTTGGACTCACTAAAGAACAATCTTTAGATGCAATTTCACAGGTTTTTGTTGATGGTCAAAGTTTAAGAACTTATCGTCATGCACCTAACGCTGGTCCAAGGAAATCTTGGGCAGCCGGAGATGCTACTAGCAGAGCAATGCAATTAGTTTTATTTACTATGAGAGGTCAAATCGGTTATCCAAGTGCCATTACCGCAAAGACATGGGGTTTCCAAGATGTCTTATTTGAAGGTAAAGATTTGATTGTTGAACAAGACTTTAATTCTTACGTGATGGAAAACGTTTTATTTAAAATTTCATTTCCAGCTGAATTTCATGCTCAGACTGCAGTTGAAGCAGCAGTAAAACTTCACCCAGAAATCATTGATAAATTGGATGAAATTGAACAAATCAAAATCACGACTCATGAGTCAGCAATTCGAATTATCAGTAAAGAAGGTGAATTGAATAATCCAGCTGATAGAGATCATTGTCTCCAATATATGACTGCTATTGGATTGTTGAAAGGAGATCTAGTTGCCGAGGATTATGAAGATGATGTTGCCAGCGATCCTAGAATTGATGAGTTAAGACAGAAAATGATTATTGAAGAGGATGAAAGGTACTCAGCTGAGTATCATGAACCCGATAAAAGATCTATTTCTAATGCATTGCAAATCATTTTCAAAGATGGAAGTTCAACAGATAAGATTGAGGTTGAATATCCAATTGGTCATAAATTCAGGCGAGAAGAGGGTATTCCAATTCTCCTAGAAAAATTCAAAAGAAATCTACTAACTCAGTTTGATGAAGAAAAATCAAACCAGATATTTGAGTTATGTCAGGATAAAGACAAGCTTCTGGATACTCCTGTAGATGAATTCATGAAGCTGCTGGCTAAATAATTCTTTCGCTACTAATCTCTAAATATTCGCAAAGTTTTTTAATTGATTCAATATGATCAACAACCTTTATGGTTGTCATCCCCAAAGCTTTTGCTGGTTTGAGATTAATTCCCAGATCGTCAAGAAAAATCACCTCTGAAGGGTTACATCCTGTTGTGGTAAGAGCAATTTCATAAAATTTATCTTCTGGTTTTCTGACTCCAACTTCTCTTGATTCAATAATGTAGTCAAATAGTCCAAGGATTCTTTGCCTCTCTTGATTGTTATTATCTAGGGCTGACTTATCTTCGTTTGCATTAAAATTATTCGTTAAACAAGCCAACAAAAATGACTCCTCCTTAAGTACTTCTAGCATCTTCACCATCTCAGGAACAACACTACCTTGTAAAAGCTCAAGAATTTTGGATCCCTCAATTTTATAGCCTAGATTTTCGCTTTCTAAGGCAAATAATTTATCAAACTCTTCCAAAGATATTTTTGAGGACTCTAGTTTTGCCCATGCATTTTCGTAAGGATTTGTTGAATTGACCCTCCTTATAAAATCTTTTGGCAAATTATTTTCTTTCTCAAAGCTAGAAAAAGCTTGGAAGGGACTTG
>CACFIK010000006.1:0-69631 GCA_902566305.1 uncultured SAR86 cluster bacterium
GAAACTATTGTCTCGATGTTTGATGATACAAAGATTTTTTCATCTATCGATAAAAATCTATTTCCGGAATTGTCATCTCATTTTAAAAAAATAAGAAAAAAATATGAATTGTTTGAAGGATCACTTAAAGGTGTTGATGCGAGCATGTTAATAAATCAAGTTCCTGGAGGGATGCTTTCAAATTTAGAATCACAATTAAGAGAAATGGATGCTGATGATAGATTTGAGGAAGTATTAAATGAAATACCAAGGGTGAGGCAAGACTTAGGTTTTGTTCCATTAGTCACTCCTAGTTCACAAATAGTTGGTGCTCAGGCATTGTTCAATGTTCTTGATGATGAACGATATAAACATCTAAATATTGAAACTGTGAACTTGATATTAGGAAAATACGGTAAAGTTCCTGGCAAAATAAATAAGAATCTTTCTGATCTCGCTAAAAAAGTTAAGCAAGATGAACAAATTCAAGAAGATTTAGATTCGGCTAAATCTAAATTAAGATCTTTTTGTAAAGAAAATAAAATCAAGGATTTTTCACAAAGAGAAGAGAATGTCCTGAGTTATGTTTTCTTTCCTAATGTCGTAGAAGATTTTTTCCTTAAGAAAGGTTCTAAAAAAGAAACGGATTTAGAGCAGCTTCAAGAAGAGATTGGATTTGTGATTAGAGAATAAAAAAACCCTCTTTTCAAAGAGGGTTTTTTTTAAATCTTTTGATTTACGGCGCGTAGCTGATTGTAAGAGTTACACCGCTGTCGTCCATGGTTCCATCTTCAGTCTCAAGGTCGTAATAAAATACGCCGATTCCAAAGTCACCACCAACAGCCCAATCATAACCTAAAAGAAAGTCGTTACTAGTATCTTCGTAATCACCGTAAGATACTGAAAAACTTCCTGGACCAGCGTCAACAGCATAAGACACTTGTGCATAATCTGCTGCGTCATCCATGCCTGAAGCGTAACTAATTCCAAAGCCATAGATATCAAATCCTATGTAAGCTTCGTCAAAATTAGCACTTGTAGCACCAGGGTAGGTGTAAGTAATGTAACCAACATCTAATGAGATATTGTCTGCAATGTCAGTACTGTACCCAAGGTAAACATCAAGTTCCATTTCAGTAGTATCGCTAGTAGCAGCGTCACCAAACTGAACACTTGAACCCCAAGTACCAATGTAAAATCCGCTGTCTGTAGATAGGTCAAAACCACCACTCACAGCAGGACCGCCTGCGCTTTGAGTCCAACCTCTCCAAATGTAATCTGAAGTAAGTGCAACATTTCCAGACACAGAAACGGCACTTGCTAAAGATGATACTATTAGCAAAGGAAGGGCTATAACAAACGTTTGTAAATTTTTCATATAAGCTCCTTTAAGAGAAAAAACTATTAAACACTATAAATATTCACTTGAGTGCACTATTTATAAGCATTTATAAGGCGGTATCATACACTTTTGAAACATTTTTGTATAAATAATGCTCCAAATACATACACTTTTTATAGTCATGTCAATAATCTTATATAAAGTGCTTTGATCCCTTTAAAAAAGAGTTTTATTGATGTTTAATACACTCTTCATGGAAGATACCAAGTACAAAGCTTTCGTTACCAAAGAATCAGACTCTGGTTTTAGCAATTCAATAGAAAATTTATCAACAGCTGATTTAAAAGATAATGACTTAATTGTTAAAGTTTCCTACTCTTCGTTGAATTTCAAAGATGCTCTTTCAGCTTCTGGAAATAAGGGTGTAACTAGAGAATATCCCCACACACCTGGAATAGACGCTGTTGGTGAAGTAATTGATAGCAATTCTTCAGATTTTAAAACCGGTGAAAAGATTATAGTTACTGGTTATGACCTTGGCATGAATACATATGGTGGCTTCGGTCAATATATTTCAATTCCAGCTAATTGGGCCATACCTCTTCCTAAAGAATTGACCGAAGCTGAAGCTATGTCAATTGGTACAGCTGGGTTAACTGCTGGACTATGCGTAAGAAAGTTACTGATGAATGACCTTACGCCAGATTCCGGAGATGTTTTGGTCACCGGAGCATCAGGAGGGGTTGGTTCAGTTGCTGTCATGGTTTTATCAAAACTAGGTTTTAAAGTTGTCGCACTAACCGGAAAAAAAGATCAAGCTGATTATTTAGAGTCATTGGGTGCATCCTCGGTAATTATGAGAAGTGAAATGGAAGAACAAGGGAAGCCCCTTCAAAAAGGGATTTATCAAGGAGGAGTCGATACAGTCGGCGGAAACATTTTATCCAATTTCATAAGCCAAACATCTCAAAGAGGGGCAATAACTTGCTGCGGTAATGTAGCCAGCGATAAACTGCAAACTAGTGTTTTTCCTTTCATCCTTAGAGGGGTGACTTTAATAGGCATTGATTCAGCTGAATCTTTATTAGAAGTTAAAAAAGAAATTTGGAACCATTTTTCTAATGATTGGAAGATAGATTTAGAAAAAATTACCAAAGAGGTTCAACTCGAATCTTTATCTGAAGAAGTAGATAAGATTTTGAAAGGAGAGCAAATTGGTAGGATTAGAGTGAACTTAGGATAAATTATGAACGACGAATTTTATGAAAAAAAGACCGATAAGGAAGATAGCAAATTTGATGCAATCGTATCTGTAGTTGTCATCTTGGCTGTAACTGCAGCAATCGTTCTTTATGTTTCATCTCAATAAATTAAAGGAGAAATTTAATGGAAGTAAAAGAATTACTTAAAGATTTAAGAATCCCAGTCATAGGAGCACCATTGTTTACAGTTTCATATCCGGAGCTTGTAATTGCTCAATGCAAAGCAGGTATTGTTGGAAGTTTTCCTGCTTTAAATGCTAGACCTGCTGAAGAATTAGAAAAATGGTTTCAAAGGATATCTGCAGAACTAGAACAACATACAAGAGATAATCCTGATTCACCTGCAGCACCTTTTGCAGTAAATCAAATCTGTCACAAATCTAATGATAGGTTAGAACATGATGTTGAAGTATGTGTTGAATATAAAGTTCCAATGATTATCACAAGCTTGAGAGCACCAAAATTCGTTGTGGATGCCGTTCACAGTTATGGCGGAGTCGTTATGCATGATGTAATCAATATCAGACATGCTAAAAAGGCAATTGATGAGGGTGCTGATGGATTAATTTTAGTTTGTGCTGGGGCTGGAGGGCATGCAGGCACATTAAGTCCTTTTGCATTAGTAAGCGAAGTAAGAGAATTTTTTGATGGGCCAATTGCATTATCAGGATCAATATCTCAAGGATCATCAGTATTATCAGCTCAAGCGATGGGTGCTGATTTTGCTTATGTTGGCACAAGATTTATTGCTACTGAGGAAGCAAATGCTTCAGAAGGCTACAAACAAATGATTGTTGAAAGTGCTGCTAACGATATTATGTATTCTTCAACCTTTACAGGAGTTCATGGAAATTACTTAAAGCCAAGCGTTGTTAAAGCTGGATTAGATCCAGACAATCTTCCGGTTTCTGGAAAAGATGATATGAATTTCGGTTCATCTGGTTCTGCTATGAAAGATAACTCTTCCAAAGCCTGGAAAGACATATGGGGTTCTGGCCAAGGTATTGGAACGATCAAAAATGCTCCACCTGTTAAAGAGGTGGTTGATCAGATGGTAGAAGAATATCAAACCATGAAAACAAAATTAGCTGTCTAGATAATTTTGAGTTAATAAAAATTGATCATAATCCATATGCATTATTGCTAGTGCATCGTGGAAAGCTAGAACATTTATACTTCTTTTTATCATTTGAGAAGCTAAAGGAGATTTCGATTTAAATTTCTTGATCCACTTATTAATAACTTCAATTTTTTTATCCCCATCAAACAATTCATCAAAAAAATTATATTTTTCTAATTCTTTCGTTGAGTAATTTGAACCAGATATGACCATTTCTTTTGTTTTTGATGACCCTACTAGATTTTGTAATAAAGGAAGTCCAAGCCAATTTAGGTTCATTCCTAAAATAATTTCTGGATAGCCAATAATTGTATCTTTGTTACCTATCCTAAAATCACAAGCTGTTGCTATGACTGCAGCACCGCCCAAGGTATACCCATTGGTAACACATATTGTTATTTGAGGAGTAGAGAGAATAGCTTCAATACATTCTTTTCCATAATTCTTTTGCCATCTTTCTAAGTTATTTTGTTTCTTTTGTTTTTCTTTTATATCAGCTCCAGCTGAGAAATTTTTTTCATTAGAATGAAGAACAATTATTTTAACTTTACTGTTCTTTGAAGCATCTAAAAAAACCCTTTTCAACTCATCTAAAGTTGCAGTATTTAAAGCATTCATAGATTTCTTTCGAGTTAGTTCAATATAGAAAACGCCACTTTTAAGTTCAGTTTTTAAATATTTGTACTTATTCATTTATTAATTACTTTGAGAGAGATTTAAATATTATTTTCCTCTATGAATTTTTGAGCATCTAACGCTGCCATGCACCCAAAACCGGCTGAAGTTATAGCTTGTCTGTAAACTGAATCTGCAACATCACCAGCTGCGAAAACTCCTGGGACGGATGTGCCAGTAACATTTCCATTTAGACCAGTGTTGATAATTATGTATCCATCTTTCATATCTATTTGATCTTTAAAGATTTCAGTATTTGGGTTGTGTCCTATGGCTATAAAAACTCCTTTCACTTGAATATCATCATAATTGCTTAGATTTAGATGAGTCACAACGTTGCCATCGCCTTTTATTTCTTTTAGTTCATTGTTCCATACAAGATTTATTTTTCCTTCGTTAGCTTTTTCAAAGATTCTATCTTGAAGAATTTTTTCTGCTCTCAAAGAATCTCTTCTGTGGATGAGATGAACTTTTTTGCATAAATTCGTTAAATACAATGCTTCCTCTGCAGCAGTATTTCCACCACCGACAACTGCAACTTCCTCATCCTTATAAAAAAACCCATCGCATGTGGCGCATGCACTTACACCTTTTCCTAAATACTTTTCTTCCGAAGAAAGACCTAAATACTTGGCTGATGCTCCGGTACTGATAATTAAGGATTTACATGAATATTTATTCATACCTTCTAAGGTTTTAATTTCTCCACTCAAATCTACTTTTTCGATTTGGTCATTAACAATGTTGACCCCGTATTTCTCAGCATGATTTTGCATTCTAATCATCAAGTCAGGGCCTTGAAGATCTTCATAGTCTCCGGGCCAATTTTCTACATCAGTAGTCGTAGTAAGCTGCCCTCCAATCTCAAATCCTGTTATGAGAGTTGGATTCAAGCCAGCACGAGCAGCATAAATACTTGCACTGTAACCTGCAGGTCCCGAACCTAATATTATTAATTTCTCAGTGTTATCCATAATGATTTTCTATCTTTAAAAATGTTAAAATACTTAAAAACTAGTGAACAAACGCAAATCAAAAAAAAGATCTTTTAACGGATTCAATTCTATATCTTTAAGCCCATCAATAAAAACTTACTTAATTGATGCTTTTATACTTTTTTTACTTTTAGTAGCTATTATAAGCACAATCGCACTGGCTTCTTTTACTAGAGAAGATGCTGCCTGGACAACTCAAAATATAGTTGGAGAAACTTCTTATCAAAATGCAATAGGATTGATAGGTGCGTGGATAAGCGATCTTCTCTATTCTTTTTTTGGTGTTGTAGCATGGATAGTTCCTTCATTATTTTATTTAGTTGCCTTTGCCTATTTATTTAATAAAGAAACTAAAGAGGTAGTAACGCAATCTTCATGGGTGAGATTCTTTGTGGCGATGCCTTTTGGTTTGGTGTTAATAGCTATTTCATCGAGCGCTCTTGTAGCAATTCATTTCAACTTCGGAGGAAATTATTTTCCTCAAGGCTCTGAAGGAATTTTAGGAAAAATCATCTCATCTCCATTAATTTTGTACTTAAATAAAGTTGGTGCATCTATCTTTGTATTATTTTTATTTCTTTTAGGCATAACAGCTTTTTTCAAAATAAATTGGAAAAATTTTGTTTCAAATTTTTTAGACTTTATTGTTAATTCATCCTTTTATATCAAACAATCATCACTGTCTTTAAGAGAAAACCTTCAAGTTTTTTTAGAAAAAAGAAAAGAAAAAAATAGTAGACAAAAATTTCTTGATGAACACAAAGCTAAGATTAAGGAAATGCCAGAACCTAAAATTGTTGAATCAGAGAAAAAAGTCGAAGAGGGAAAAAAGGTTCATAAAGAAAAACAACAAGAATTGTTTAACGATCCTGCTCCAGGCGATATGCCTAAGATTGGATTACTTGATGAAAAAGAAACATTAGGAAAAGAAATATCTTCAAAAGAGAAGTATGAGCTTGAGATCTTAAAGGAAGCTTTAATTACCAAGCTGGCAGAATTCAAAATTACTGGCCCTGAGGGTGAATATGCAGTTGTCAAAGAGACTATGCGAGGGCCGGTTGTGACAAGGTTTGAAGTTGAATTACCAAAAGGCATAAAGGTTTCACAAGTATCAAACTTAAATAAAGATTTAGCTAGATCTTTAGGCGTTGGAAGCATCAGAATTGTTGAAGTTATAGAAGGTAGGGAAACCATTGGTATAGAGGTTCCTAATTCGGAGAGAGAAAATGTTCTGCTTAGCGAGATAATTGCTTCAAAATTATTTGAGGATGCAAAAAGTTCTGTTTCTTTGGCCTTTGGTAAAAATATCGAAGGTGTTCCGGTAGTTGAAGATCTTGCCGGACTTCCACACATGTTGGTAGCCGGTACAACAGGTTCCGGAAAATCTGTTGCTCTAAATTCAATGCTGATGAGCATCCTCTACAAAGCAACTCCTGAACAAGTTAAATTAGTTCTTATTGATCCTAAAATGCTAGAACTTTCTGTTTATGAGGATTTACCTCATTTACTCTGTCCAGTTATAACCGATATGTCTGAAGCAGCCAATGGCCTTAGATGGTGCGTAAATGAAATGGAAAAAAGATACAGACTAATGGCATCACTTTCCGTTAGAAATCTTAACGGTCTTAATTCTAAAATAAGAAAAGCTAGAGAAGATGGAGAACCTTTAACGGATCCTCTTTGGAAGAGAAATCCAGAAAAAGAAGATGACAATCCGCCTGAATTAGAGGAATTACCTTTAATAGTTATCGCTGTAGATGAATTAGCTGATCTTATGATGGTTGTTGGTAAAAAAGTAGAACACCTGATAGCGCGTCTTGCACAGAAAGCTAGAGCGGCCGGGATTCATATGCTTTTGGCTACGCAAAGACCTTCTGTTGATGTAATTACCGGTTTAATTAAGGCAAACATCTCTGCAAGGATGGCTTTCAATGTTGCCTCTTCAATGGATTCAAGGGTTGTATTAGATCAAGTAGGTGCAGAGCAGCTGCTTGGAAAAGGAGATATGCTTTATATAGGTTCAGGCACCTCAATTCCTTTAAGAGTCCATGGTGCTTATGTTGGCGAGGAAGAAATCATTAGAGTGGTTGAGGATTGGAAAAATAGACAGTCAGTTAGTTATTTAGAAGAGGTTACTAAAGCACCAGAATCATCTGAAGGTCCAAACGGCGAGTCAGATGAAGAGAAAGATGAATTTTACGATCAGGCAGTTGCATTTGTAATAGATTCTAGAAGAGCATCTATATCAGCTGTGCAAAGAAAATTTAGAATTGGATACAACAGAGCAGCAAGATTAATTGAAACTATGGAAAGCGCAGGTATTGTCAGTGAAATGAACTCTAACGGAAATAGAGAAGTCCTATCTCAAAAAGTTGAACTTGATTAAACCATCTATCTTTTTATTTTTAATTTTAAATTCATTAAATTTAATATCCTGTGATGTTTCAAAAATAGAAAAATTTTTGGATGAAAATGTAAGATTCCAAGTATCTTATGAACAAAACTTTAGTGATTCCTCTGATTCCATAGAAGGCAATATTTACAGAGATTATGACAATATAAAGGTTTTTTCTTTATCCCCAAGAGAAGAATTACTAATCAATGGCAAACAGATCTTTAGGCACGATCTTGAAATGGATCAATTAATAATTCAAGCATCCAATGAATCTATCAATCAATCACCAGCCTTTTTATTATTTAACAAGCCAAATGCAATTTGTGATTTTTTTTCTGCAACCAATTGTACTGATCAATCTTGTAAATATTCTGACCCGTTAGATAATTTTTATTTAAAAAAAATTGAGATTGATTTTGTAAATCAAAAAATTAAAAAAATTGTTTACGAAGATATATTTGAAAGGATATCAACGATAATTTTATTTAAATACGAACAACTGGATAAAAAGGTATCATTTCAACCAGAAGTTTCAGATAAAACAGAAAGAATATTCCTAAATTAAAGATGTTAGATAAAAAGCTATTAAATAAATCCCCGGAATTAGTTAAAAAAAATTTATCTTCCAGAGGTTACGTTCTCAATATTGATCAATGGAAAAAACTTGAAGAAGAAAGAAAAATTGCTCAAGTTAATTTAGAAACAAATCAAGAGAATTTAAATAAATTATCAAAAGAAATTTCTAAGTCTAAGGATGATGCTAACTTAAAAGATCAGGCTTCATCCTTATCAACACTCGTAAAGCAAGATAAGGAAATACTTCAATCTATTCAAGATAATATTGACGAGTTTCTTCTGGATATACCTAACATTTTAGATGAGTCTGTTCCAATTGGAGAGGATGAAACTTCAAATCAAATTATTGAAGAAACAGGCGATGTACCTAATTTCTCTTTTGAGCCAAAACCTCATTCTTTTTTTATAGAAAAAACTGATCAGGGTAGGGGAGTAAAAATTGCCAAAAGTCGTTTTACAGTTCTAAGCGGAGAACTTGCAAAATTACATAGAGTTATCGGGCAGTTTATGATCGATACACATACTAACCTTCATGGTTATGAGGAATTGTATGTCCCTTATATTGTAAATAAGACCTCATTGATTGGCACAGGACAACTTCCTAAATTTGAAGAAGATTTATTTAAACTGACCGAAAGTTCTGATCTTTATTTAGCACCAACAGCAGAAGTGCCAGTTACTAATCTCCACAGAGATGAAAAACTAAATTCAGAGAAATTACCAATTAAATATGTGTGTCATTCGCCATGTTTTCGAAGTGAGGCAGGCAGTTATGGCAAAGATACCAAAGGTTTAATCAGACAACATCAATTTGATAAAGTTGAGCTCGTGAAGATTTGTCACCCAGACAATTCAGAAGATGAACACAAAAAATTAATTGATGATGCAAGTAAAATTCTAGAATTACTTGAGTTGCCGTTCAGGAAAGTGATCCTGTCCTCTGGAGATACGGGTTTTTCTGCTTCCAAAACTGTTGACCTTGAAGTTTGGTTTCCAAGTCAAAATACCTATAGAGAAATTTCTTCCTGCTCTAACTTTACTGATTTTCAATCAAGAAGAGCTAATTTGAAGTTTAAATCCGATAAAGGTAATGAATATTGTCATACACTAAATGGATCTGGCCTTGCTATAGGCAGGACTCTAGCTGCGATACTTGAAAATTATCAAACAGAAGGCGAAAATTTTATATATCCAGAAGTTCTTAAAAAGTATATTTAATATAAATAAAAAATTGAACCAATAAATTTTCTAAGTTGTAACATAGTTAAGTTAATTTTAAATTAAGATTCTTCATTAAATAAAGGAGCGAATAAACATGATCCCCAATAATATTTTAAAATTAGTGGCAGTTGCTTTTTTAAGTAGTGTTCTCTTTTCTGTAGAAACAACCTCAGATTTCAAAGGTAAGGTTACAGATAACTTTGGGAACGCACTTAGCGACGCTGAAATTACCATTACAAATACTTCAACGAATAGATCTAGTTCTACTTCTGCGAATGAATCTGGTAACTTTGTTCTTTCAAATCTTCCGGTAGGAGGACCTTATACAGTTTTAGTCAGATCCTCGGCAGGATCTCAAAGATACACGGACGTATACCTCAATTTAGGTCAAACTCTGTCTTTGAATGTAGTGCTAACTGATTTTGAACAATTAGTTGTTACCGGAGATCAAATTCTCGGTTCACAAGTAGCTTTAGGTCCAAGTAAAGTTTTTGATACTGCTGATCTTGATGCAGCTGTTGCTTACAACAGAGATATTAAAGAAGTGTTAGCTGAAGATCCAAGACTCTACGTAGATGTTACTTCATCAGAAGCATACAGCGGTTTGCAATGTAATGGTCAGAACCCACGATACAATTCTTTCTCTTTAGATGGAATTGCAATGAACGATGGTTTTGGTCTTAACAGTAACGGTTACCCAACAAACAGGTTACCTTTCTCATATGATTCGATTCAACAGGTATCTGCTGAATTCGCACCTTTTGATGTTAAATATGGTGGTTTCTCTGCTTGTGTAGTTAACGCGGTTACCAAATCAGGTACGAATGAAGTTACAGGTAGTGCCTATTACGAATACACTGATGATGGCCTGCTCGGTACAGAAATTGAAGGCAACAAGGGAATGATGGTTCCTTTTGAAGAGTCAAAAATAGGTTTCACTGTTGGTGGACCACTGGTAAGAGACAAAGCTTTCTTCTTCATTTCTGCTGAAAGATACGATGATGTCGATGTTGATCCATTTGGTCCTTTAGGATCCGGGGCTCCTTCAGAACTAGGTTTTTTAAGAGCATCCGATTACGACAGAATTATTGATATTGCTAAAAATAAGTATGGCTTTGACCCGGGCGGAATAGGCGGAGCACTAGATAGTTACGATAACAAGTTCCTCGCTAGATTTGATGTAGAGGCTGACGATAACAATTCTTTATCCATAACTTTCAATTACAACGATGGTTTCAATAACCAAGCTTCTGATTCATCCCCAAGCGAATTTGAATTTAATAAGCACTTCTATGAAAGAGGTCACGAAATGATGGCCTTAAACCTAGAACTTTTTTCTCAAATTACTGATAGCTTAGATAGTAAATTAAGAGTTGGTTACAGAGATGTTGATAACAGACAGATCGGTATTGGAGGTCCTTTTGGAGATTTTCAAATTGATGTTGTAAATCCTGATAACAACGAAGAAGGTACTGTTTACCTTGGAGGAACTGATGACTCCAGACAGGCCAATAAAATGGATTACTCTACAACTGTTGTTCAATACTCATTAAACCAATTAGTTAATAATCATTTGATTACTTACGGTGTTGAAGTTGAAAATACAGATATATTCAACTTGTTTATGCAACACTCTCTTAATGGTGAGTGGGATTTCTACGGCGGCATAGATGATTTTGATAACGGTCTTGCAAGAGTGTATTTTGGAAATACTCCTTCTTTAGACGAAAATAAAGCCGCAGCAGATTGGGGCTACGGACTAACTACTCTTTTCATCCAAGATGAAATTCAAGCTTCTGATAGTGTTGAAGTAGTAGTTGGTCTAAGGTATGACACTTACTCAGTTAGTGGACAGCCTGCAGAAAATGCCACTTTTAGAGCAGCTCATGGATATTCAAACACCATCACTCACGATGGCGCTGATGCATTAATGTTCAGATTAGGTTTTAACTGGGATATTGATGGCGATTCTCAGTTATACGGTGGTTACGGAGGTTTCTCTGGAGGTAATCCAAACGTTTGGTATTCAAATATGTTTTCAAACGACGGTGTTACTGCTATCCAAACTAATGCGAGAAACTTAGAAATCTTTGATATACCAATGTGTAACAGTGATACTGGCGCTCCTTCGGATGCTGGCCCAGGTTTTGCTGTGCCATGTCAATTAGTAGAAAAAGTTCAAAGCGGCAGTGCTGATAGTGATACCAACACGACTGATGCTAATTTTGAAGTACCAATTGTTCACAAAGTTGCTTTAGGATTTAATTCTAGCTTTGGAGTAGAAGACTTACTTTTCAATGCAGACATTATCTACACTGAAGTTGAAAATCCTGCCATTATCAGAGATGTAAATAACGTTCCTACAGGAGAAACTGATTTTACAGGCAGACCTCTTTATAGCTGTGCTGGAGGAAATAAAAGAGATTCATTCACATGTTTCGGTCCTTTTGATTTTCAATTAACTAATTCACAGCTTAAACCTGAGGGATTAACTTATTCAGCTTCTCTGAGCAAACTTTGGAGAGAGCACGATGTAAGAATAGCTATTGGTTATGCCAATACTTCCATGGAAGATGTCAGTCCAATGACTTCAAGTGTTGCGTATTCAAACTACACAGGAGTTGCGGTAACAGATAGAAACAATCCTGCTTTAGGTAATTCTAATCACACCATTCCTGAGAGAGTTACTGCATCGTTGAGATATTCACCGGTAACTATTGAGGGTGGTTATAGATTGAAAGTTTCTTTATTCTTAAATCACTTCCAAAGCAGATCTTATTCATATGTTTACGATGGAGAAGTGCACGGACAAACTCCAGCTTTCACGGATCAAAGTTTGTTATATGTTCCGGTTAATGCAGCTGATCCAAATGTAGTGTTCGATGGAATAGATCCTGCAGCTTTCTTTGCATTAACTGATGCCGCTGGATGTCCAAGAGGACAATACTGTCCTAGAAACTCAATTGATGGTTCTTGGAACACCATGGTTAATATGAAAGTTGCTCAAGAATTCCCTGGTTTTGTAGCTGGTCATGAAGCTGAGCTCTACATGGTTATCAGAAACTTAGGAAACCTTCTGGACTCTAATTACGGAGTATTCAGAGAGCCAGGTTTCCCTCTTATGCAAAGAGTTGCAAGGATGAGTGAAATTGATGATGATGGCAGATATGTTTATGACAGACTATATTCTCCAAGAGGTTCAAGTATTTCTCCTCGAGGAAGTGTGTACGAAGTCAAGTTTGGTTTTTACTACAGATTCTAAGAGAAAAAACTACAAAAACGCCGCTTTTGCGGCGTTTTTTGTTTTAAGAAGGCTTGAAAATTTAAGACAGGCATTGTTTTGTTGAACAGAGACATAAGAAAAATAATTAGCTACGTCACCTGAGTATTGGATATCTTCTGTTTCCATATAGCAGCCAACAAAAGCTCCCAAAAAAGTGTCTCCAGCTCCATTTAATGATGTTACTTCTGCGGGTATGGCCTCGGATACATATTCAATACCTTTATGAAGAATCAGTGAACCTGAACTGCCCTTGGTAGTAATATATAACTTATTATTTTTTTTAGATGCAGAAATCAGACTGCTATTCATGGCTTGTTCTAGATATTTCATCTCATCTTCATTCCCAGCAATAATTTTTATTTGGTCGGAATATTTTTTAATAAAATCCATGTGTTTTTTCATGACGCTTATATCTGAAAGGCTCAAAATCAAACCTTTACTTGATGATAAAAGATGACTGATTGTTTTTTTATTGATAATTGAATTAAGAGAATAAAGGTCTGAAAAAATAAAATCAAAATGCTCCGTCTCAGTAAAATTAGCCAGAGTAAGTTGACTGCTTGCTCCAGGACAAGCTGCCATTGTTCTTTCTTTATCGGGAGTTAAAAATATTAAGCAGCAACCTGTATTTTGAGGATCAACATTTAAGAAGGTCTTTATCGGGTAAGTATTCATAATATCTATCAAAAATTTTGAATTATTATCTTTGCCAACTGAGCCCAAAAAAAGGTTATTTATTTTGAAGATAGATGAAGTAGCTGCGGTAGTAAAAATTGACCCACCAAGATATTGATCAGTGATTTGAGATTTGTATTTAGAAAGGTAAAAAGATAATTCATCTGAATTAATTTCAATAGCTCTCCCTTTTTGAATCGGTATCTCAGATAGTTGCTTGTTTGATATAGATATTTCAATATCTACTAAAACATTTCCAACATTCAAGATTGAAACATTTTTGTTGCTATAATCTTCGGACATTATGATTTCAAATAAAGAAAGTATTCCTCATCTAGATTTTGACTTATTCAATAAGGATAAAACATCTCTCGCAAAAGATACCATAAATGCATTTCATGATTATGGTTTTTGTGTATTTTTTAATCATACTATTGATAAAGATTTAATCGCACATTGTTTAGGTATGTATCAGGAGTTTTTTAATTACCCTGATAATGTAAAAGAGTCATTTATAGTTCCAGACATTGGAGGAGCTAGAGGTTTTACTAAATTCAAAACTGAAACGGCCAAAAATTATGATTCCCCAGATTTGAAGGAATTTTGGCATGTCGGGAGAGATAATTTAGATAACCCAAAAAATATATGGATCGACGACTTAAAAAACCATAAAAAACTTTCTTTAGATTTATACAATCAGTTTGATTCATTAGGTCGAGATATTATGGAACTCATAGGAATTGGCTTAGGTTTAGAAAGTAATTTTTTTAATGAGATCATTGAAAACGGTAATAGTATTATGAGGGTAATCAATTACCCTAAAATTGAAAATTTTAATACTAAATCTTTAAGAGCTTCACCTCATGAGGATATTAATTTCATAACTCTTCTAATAGGTGGGCATCAACCTGGACTTGAAGTGCTTAATGGAGATAAGTGGCTAAAAGCAGATTTCTCAAGGGATGAAATAGTAGTTAACGTAGGAGATATGTTGCAAAGATATACCAATAAATACCTTGTCTCAGCAACTCACAGAGTAACAAATGGAGAAGAGATGAATACTCAAAGAATATCTATCCCATTTTTTCTTCATCCAAGATCCGATTTTCTAATAAAACCTCTTGAATCTTTACTTGGCAGTCATAATCACTATCCAGACCCGATAACAGCTGATGATTACTTAAATCAAAGATTGGCTGAGATTAAATTGAAATAAAAATGATTATTCAATCACTTATAGGAATTGTTGCATTAATTTTAATTGCTATTCCGTTTAGTGAATCTATACAAAAAATAAAGGTTAAATTCATAATTTACGCTTTATTAATTCAAACATCTTTAGCCTTTATCCTTCTGGAAATCCCTTTCATATCTTCTTTTTTTGATGTGATGAGTATGGCTGTAGAGTCGTTAAGATTATCAGCAATAGAGGGGAGTTCTTTTGTTTTTGGTTATCTGGGAGGAGGGGATGCACCATTTGAAGTTTCGAATAATCAGAATTTACCAATCTTCGCATTTACTTTCTTGCCAATGTTAATCTTCTTATCAGCTCTTTCTGCTTTGTTGTGGCATTGGAAAATATTACCTTTTCTGATAAAGCTTTTAGCAAAATTATTTGAGAAACCTTTAGATGCAAAAGGACCTATTGGCCTAGCTGCTACAGCTAATATATTTCTAGGACAATTAGAGGCTCCTCTATTGATTAAGCCTTATTTGAATAAAATGAATCAGAGGGATTTGCTTATTATCATGACTGTCGGAATGTCGACAATTGCAGGAAGCGTTATGGTTTTATACATTACTTGGTTAGATGATAAATTTACTGGTGTCATTGGTCATTTTTTAACTGCATCTATTTTATCCGTTCCCGCAGCAATTATGTTTTCGAATATATTGATACCTTCTGCACAAACTGAATTAAAAACAGCCAAAGAAGATTTGAAAATGTATGAGAGTTCAATGGATGCTATTAGCGTTGGCACAAAAGATGGATTAAATATGTTCCTATCTGTGATTGCCTCTCTTATAGTTTTTTTAAGCTTAGTAGCTTTGGCAGATTTTATTTTAGGTATCTTTCCAAACGTATATGGCGAGCCTATATCTCTTCAAAGGATAGCAGCTTTTATTTTTGCTCCTATTGCATGGTTAATGGGAATACCTTTTGCTGAAATTATTCCTGCTGGAAACCTTCTTGGTACAAAAACAATTTTTAACGAACTAATTGCTTTCAATGATTTGAGAGATTTAGATACAAATGTATTAAGCGAAAGAAGTCAGTTAATTATGCTTTACGGAATCTGTGGTTTTGCAAATATATCTAGTGTAGGAATTCTTCTTGGAGGTCTTTCAGCAATTTGTCCAGATATTAGAGGCACGTTATTAAAAATTGCTTTCAGAGCACTTTTTGCTGCTACACTTGCCTCCTGCCTAACCGGAACAGTAGTCAGTCTTTTTATATAAATTATGGAAATCTTATTTGAGTATTTAATCTTCTTATTAAAAGCACTTACAGTAGCCGTAGCTATCGTTATACCGATTTTAATTGTTATTAGTTCCATAAAATCTAATTCCGGTTCTTCTTCTGGAGGGTTACGTGTTAAAAATCTTTCAACTAAGTATGCTAATACTGCTGATGACTTAAAACTTTCAGTTTTATCTGCTAAAGAGAGAAAAGTTTTAGAAAAAAACATAAAAAAAGAAAATAAGAACAAAAAAAAGGAAAAGGTTTCTAGAAAACATATTTTTGTTTTAAATTTCAATGGTGACATTGAGGCATCTCAAGTCGAAGAGTTAAGAGAAGAAATATCATCAATCCTTAATGCAGATACCAAATGCCAGGAAGTGGTATTGAAATTAGAAAGTGGAGGAGGGACAGTTATAGGATATGGACTTGCAGCTGCTCAGTTATCTCGTCTTAAAGATTCAAAAATTAAATTGACTGTTTGTATTGATAAGGTTGCTGCTTCAGGCGGTTACATGATGGCATGTATAGCAGATAAAATAATTGCTTCACCATTCGCACTTATTGGTTCTATTGGAGTTATAGGGGCTGTTCCAAATTTTAATAAATTGCTTAAGAAAAATAACATTGAATATGAAATGCATACCGCCGGTGAGTACAAAAGAACAATAACTATGTTTGGAGAAAATACTGACGAAGGTAGAGAAAAATTTAAAGATGACTTGGCAAATATTCATGAGCTATTTAAAAATCATGTCGCTAAATATCGTCCAACCTTGGATGTTAATAAAGTTGCTACCGGAGAAGTTTGGCAAGGTATTGAGGCTATTGATGTTGGTTTAGTTGATAAAATTCAGACTAGTGATTCTTACTTAATCGAGCAAAATAAGAAATTTGATATTTTTGAAGTTTCTTTTAAACCTAAAAAAAATATGCAGGATAGATTTTCTAGATTCTTAAGTTTTTCCATTACTAGGACCATTAATAAAATTTTTGAAAATTTTTCAAAACAAAAATTTATGTAATTAGAGAAAACTGTTTTTCTAATTCACTTAAAGCTTCCTTTAATTCCGAGTTGGTTTTCGATCTAGAAAATAGGTATTTATCTGGCCTTATTAATAAGTAGTTAGCATCCTTGAAATAATTTTTAAGTTTAGGATGATTGACTATTAGAACTTTAATGTTCAATTTTTTTAAAATTAAATCTATTTCTTTTGTTAGTTTTTTTTTGGAAATCAATCCAAAATCCCATCCAAAATATCCATCGCTATCTTTTTTAGAACCATCTAAATTAAATCTACAAAATGGAGTTGCGATGAGTCCATCAGATGGATCACCATAATATCCATTTGTTAAATGAGGGAAAACTTCACCATAGCCGGTATTAGAGGGAATATATTTTTCTCCTTTTTCTCTATAAGAATATTGCTCCATCATTTCACCAATTATTTTAGCTTGTTGAATAGTCCAATTTGCATGAGGTTCTCTTTCTAGTTGATAAGTTTCAAGAAGGTTCTCACCAGCCTTGCCTTTTATTACTAAAAAAATTTTCCAGGCTAAATTAAATGCATCTCTTATACCTGTTCCCATTCCAGCACCAAGAAATGGAGGCATTTGATGTGCAGCATCACCTACAATAAATATATTTTTATCTCTCCATTTATCTGCAATACAGGCATGAAATTTATAAACCACGGCTCTTTCTATTTTGCTGTTATTTCTATTTATCCAAGGAGATAAAAGTTCCCATACTTTCTTTCTTGTGAAATCTTTTTCAGATTCTCCCTTTAGAAGCTTAAATTCAAATCTTTCATGATTTCTTCTGCCAGGAACATACGTCTTTAATCTGTTTGGATCACATATTTGCTGCACTTCATTCTTAGAAATACTTAATTTTTTTGTTGTATGAGCATCGATAACAATCCAATCTTGATCAAAACCAAAATCAATCAACTTTGCTTTAATGTGTTTTCTAACAAAACTATTTGCACCATCACAACCAATAAGATATTTACAATAAATTGATGAATATTCTCTACAATTTCTAATATTTAATTTTATGGGATTTGTGTTCTCAACATTTATTAATTCAGTATTTTCTAAAATTTGTAACTTTTTGTATTTTCTATTGTTTGTTCTAATTATGGTCTCGAGTTCTGGTTGGTAAAAAAGAAGAGTAGGAGGCCAACCTAAAATATCTTCTTTGGGAACATTAATCGTTGAATAAGGATTGAACTCTGAATCTGTAAAATGAACTCTGTGGACTTTTCTCGAATTAGAAATAATTTTAGATGCAATATTAAGAAAATTAAATGTTCTTAGTTGCTCAGAATCAGTGTTAATTGCTCTAGCTGTTGGACTAACTCCTTTATTTTTTTCTATGACTACCACATTGAGCCCAAGTGAGGATAGTAAGGCAGATAAAGTTGCACCTACTGGACCGTAACCAATAATTCCAATATCAAAAATTTTGTCGGACATTTAAAATATTTTAGAATAAAAAGATGATTAAAGTTATAGATGTTGCATACCCTATTTTGCAAGTACCAAGTTTAAATAAGCAGGAAGCATTTCTTAAAGATTTTGGATTAGTTACTACAAAAAAGACTAATACTGAACTTTACATGCAAGGATTGGGTCCACATAAATTTATACACAAGACAAAAAAAGGAAAAAAGAAATTTATTGGTTCTGCTTTTTATGCAAAATCAATAAACGACTTAAATAAATTATCTAAGTCAGAAGATTTCAGCGAAGTAAAAAAATTAAAATCTCCGGGAGGAGGTTTTGTGGTTGAAGCCCTCGATCCAGATGGCTTAAAAGTTGAAGTGATATTTGGCATGAAAACGAAAAAGTTTAATAAGAAAGATCTCATTGCAGAACCATTTAATTCTGGCGGTATTGGCAAAGAAACTAGCCCAAGAAAAAACCAACCAAGAAGAGTTGGTAAGCCTCGAAGTTCTAAAATAAAAAAACTGGGACATCTAGCAATCAACGTTAGTGATCCATCCGTTTCTTTTGATTGGTATAACAAACATTTAGGTCTTATTCCTTCCGATAAAGTGGAACTTGGTAAAGGCTCTGGTATTTATGTAGCTTTATTTTGTAGATGTGATCTTGGAAAAAAATTAACTGATCATCATTCATTTTTACTGCAGAGTAATCTTTCATCAGATCTCAAAAGTGGATTAAATCACTGCGCCTATGAAGTTGTTGAAGTGGATGACATTTTTCTAGGTCATGAAGCTCTAAAAGATAAAAGTTATAAACATGAATGGGGTATAGGAAGACACTATGCAGGAAGTCAAATTTTCGATTATTGGCGTTCTCCTTATGGACATGTTCATGAACATCAAACTGATGGTGATTTGTTTGACAATCAAATAAAACCAGGAGTAATAGACATTTCAGAAGCTGCAGGAATGCAATGGGGACCAGATATTACTAAAACATTTGGTAATTCAGAGGGCGTTTAGTTGGTTTTTAGGAATGAAATATTTAATTCTTCTTTTATTCACACCCTTTCTTTTTTCAATGGATATGAAATTAAATTGTGAGAATGTTCAAAGTATCCATTACGAGAAAGGAAAAAAAACCATTGACCAGACTAGGATGGTATTAATTTATGAAATAGATTTTAAAAAAAATGAAATTCTAAAATACCCTCAAAAATTTAAACTGACACCTTTGAAATACAAAATAACAGGAAAGAGTAAAACATTTATTAAAGCTAATAAAAAAATTGCCAATTTAAATAATTCTTATGGCAATTGGAATTTGATGCTGAATATTGAAAAGGGAGAGTTAAAGGAAACATTTGACTCAGGTAAGCACAAAAGCCAAATTACTTACAGATGTCTGACTTATTAAATCTAGTTGGTTCTGGCTGTTCCCCAATAATTAAAACCAGCAATCCTAGGCGTGCCTGGAAGGAACATTGTCTCTAAATCTACAATTTCTAATTTTGAGTTAGAAATTATTTCAGGTATGTCCCTATTGATATTGCATCCGCCCATTAACCTTTTCCAAATAGGATTTATCCTGTTTTGCCAATTTTTTGTTTTTAGGTCAGGAGCAATCCCGTGTTCACAGAAAAATAGAGTTCCATCATCCTTCATCACTCTTCTTATTTCCTTCATCGAATCGTCTAAGTTTTCAATAGAACACAAGGTATAAGTAACAAGTATTGAATCAAAGGATTTTGATTCTAGTGGAATTTCTTCAGCTCCACAGTTTATTACATCAATATCAAGGTCTAATTCAGAAATTCTTTTTTTTGCGATATCAGTTAATTCTTCTGCTGGATCTAAAGCAGTTATGTTGCTTATATTAGATACGTTGTAATGCGGAAGATTCAATCCAGAGCCAATTCCAATTTCAAGAACATTGCCACTTACTTTAGGAACAATTTTTTTTCTCTGATAATTAATAGGGGATGATCCGCAAAGCAAATCAAGAACCTTAGGCAATATTTTTTTTTCGTAAAAACTCATTAATTCAATTATATTGTATTTTTAACCTTTTAGACTTGGCTAAATTATATTTTAATTATTCATCAATGAATGCTGGTAAATCTACGGCATTGCTCCAGGCTAGTCATAATTATCAAGAAAGAGGGATGCATACTCTTCTTATCACATCAAAAAAAGACAATAGATCAGGCAAGGGCAATATTACCTCAAGAATAGGACTTACAAAAAAAGCAAAAATCTTTGATGAGGGTACAAATATATTAGATTTATTTCATAGAGAAAATTATAAAAAGAATATTTCATGTGTCTTAGTTGATGAAGCCCAATTTTTAAAAAAAAAGCAAATCAAACAACTATCTGAAATTGCTGATAATTTAAATATTCCTGTACTGACATTTGGTATTAGAACTGATTTTAGAGGTGAGCTGTTTGAAGGCAGTAAATTTCTTTTAGCGTGGGCAGATAATATTAAAGAAATTAAGACAATATGCTGGTGCGGAAGAAAAGCTACTATGATTGTTAGAGTTTCAAAGGATGGAAAAATTATTACAAAAGGCGATCAAATAATGATCGGTGGGAATGAATCTTATGTTTCTTTATGTCGGAAACATTTTTTTCTTAAACAGCTTAAATAATTATGACTTCAAAAATAAGAATTTTTTCCTATCTACCTAATCCAAGGGTTTGGAAATCTTTAATTACTGCAAAATTTACAAACGTAGATGTTGAAGTAATAGGAGATAAACCAAAAAATCTTGCTAATTGGTTATGGGATTACGATGCTAAAGCTCTATCTGATAATGAAAAATCAGTTAGTCCACACGCTCGAAAAGGAAAAAGAGGATTTTCAGGAAATCTTTACAAGACGGACGAATTTTTAGAAGCTCATCCATTTGGAACCGTTCCCGCGGCTTTTGTAGGTGATGATAAAGTCGGAGTTTTTGAATCTAACAGTATTATGAGGTCGGTAGCAAGATTAGGTAACTCAGACTCTCTCTACGGTAAAAACGATCCATCCTTAAGTTCAAGAATCGATAGTTTTTTAGATGCAAATTTAGTTTTTTCTAGAGAGCACCAAGTCTATATCCTCTCTATTGAATCTTTAAGTGAATATACTTACGACAGAATGAAGTCAGCTTATGAATTTTATTTAGATGGAATTGAATCAGCTCTCTCTAAATCAGAATATATCTCAGGGGATTGTTTAACTTTGGCTGATATTTCTTATGTTTGTGATTTTTCTCAATTTTTAAGGGAAGGAAAATATCAAGAAATTTTAAAAAAACAGGGATTCAATATAATTTCTCAAGATATCAAAGATACTCATCCTAAATCCATTAATCATTTACTCAATCTATCAGAGCAAGAGGAGTTCTCTTCCGTAATGGGATCTTATTTAGATTGGTATAAATGATAATTATTGAAAGTTGGGAGGAATCCTAAATCCTCCTCTCAGATCTCTAATCATTTTTGCCACCTCAATGCACGTTAAGTCATGTAAGTAGGGACCAATTATTTGAAGATTTACAGGTAAACCACTCGAAGTGAGCCCAATTGGTGTGCTTGTACTAGGTAAATTGGCTGTAACAACAGGCCCTGCCCAGATGGTAGTATGCCAATACTGCTTTTCTTTTCCATTAACATTAATGGTTCTTTCAATTAAAGGATCATGATTATGTTTGAACGCAGGAACAGCGCAAACAGGAGATAGCATCACATCATAATGTTCAAAAAACTTTAACCATTTCTGCTTAATAAAATGCCTTCTTGCATTGTTAACAACGTAATCTCTCGCCCTCAGAGAAACGCCTCTGGTAATTTTTGCAAGCTCAGATAAGTCTGAATCATCCAACTCTTCAGCTAAAGCATCTGCAGTTGCCAGAGTTTCTTTATCTCCACCTGCAGACATAATTGGGTGCACCAATTTACTGTATAAGTCATCTACTTCATCAAAAGTAAAAGGAGGCGCAACTGTTTCCACTTTTGCCCCTGCTGATCTCAAATCTTCTGCCGTATCACTGATTAACTTGTTTATTTCTTCATCAACTTCTGCTGATTTTTCCTCAGGCCAAACTGCAACTTTAAGTTTAGTTATATCAGTCACTTTAGGTTTTGGTAACTTAATACTCCAAGCTATCTCATCTTGACCTTGAGGTGCTGCCAAAACATTCATTGCTATTTCAAGGTCTTCTGGACTTCTAGCTAATGGTCCAGCTACTGATAATCCATTTCCAGTCAGAATAAAGCCGGGTGGAGGAGGTAGATGTCCAACTTCTGAGACAATATTGTAGGAAGGTTTATGCCCAAACACTCCACAAAAATGAGCAGGAGTCCTAATTGAACCTCCTATATCTGATCCAAGCTCAAGTGGAGTCATACCAGCAGCGAGTGCTGCCGCTGACCCACCAGAAGATCCCCCAGGAGTTCTTTCCAAATCCCATGGATTGTTTGTTACTCCATAAATATCGTTGTAACTTTGAATATCAGCTGAGTGATACGGTACGTTTGTTTTTCCAAAAATTATTGCTCCCGCATTAACTAATCGTTGAACTGCTTCAGCATTTTTAGAGGGAACGTTATCCTTCCAATTTGGATCTCCTCCAGTAGATACCATGCCTTCAACTTCATATGCATCTTTTATGGTCATCGGTATGCCGTGAAAAGGACCTAAAGATTTTCCTTGCTCAGTTAATTTGTCAGCCTCTTTGGCTTTATCCATAGCTGTCTCTGCATCTAGAGTAACCACGGCATTTACATCAGAGTTTTTTGCATTTATTTGAGTTAATAAATTTTCTAGAATTTCTACTGAAGTTATCTCTTTATCCCTAATTAAACCGATTAATTCATGTGTATTTTTATAAATCATTGAATCTCCCATTACTTCAGTGATTAGTTTATTTTACATATTGATTATTCATTTTCTTTATGTCAATTTAAGTTACACGGAGGATATTATGTTTAGTCATGTAATGGTGGGTGCTAACGATATAGAAGCATCAAAAAAATTCTACGATAAAGTCATGGGGGTTTTAGGTGCAGATGAAGGTAGGTTGTTTTCAAATTTAACAGGTCAAAAAAGATATTTTTATTTTTTAGAAGGAATGACCTTTTGTGTTTCTGAACCTATCGATAATCAACCTGCCACTTCAGGTAACGGATCCACTATAGGTTTTAATATAAAAGATGAAGCTATGGGCGATGAATGGCACAAGGTTGGTGTAGAAAATGGTGGAGTATCCATTGAAGAGCCACCCGGAATCAGACAATACGAAGAGATTAAAATTTATTTAGCTTATCTAAGAGATCCATCTGGAAACAAATTATGTGCGATTAAAAGATTGTAATCACTTCGATCATGAAAGCTGTTTCATATGCACAGGGAAAGGTAAACTTTAACGCTAACGCACCAACTCCAAAAGGTGACGGTGTTTTAGTTGATATCGTTGCGGCTGGAATTTGTGGTAGTGATCTACATTTATTACATTCAGGAGCACATTCCCCTCACGTTGCAGGACACGAAATAGCTGGGATAACTCCTAATGGTAAGCATGTTGCAATTGAACCTATCATTCCTTGTTGGGATTGTGATTTATGCCATAAAGGTGACTATCATATTTGCAAAAATAATTCTGAGGGTCTAGGCATATCATCAAATGGGGGGATGGCTGAACAAATACTTGTTCCTGAACATTGCTTGTTTGAGCTGGATAAGAAAGTTCCTTTGCAAGATGGATGTCTTGTTGAACCATTGGCAGTATCCCTTCATGGCTTAATAAAAACCAATACAAACGAAAGACATAAAGTAGCAGTTATTGGAGGCGGCACAATTGGTTTATGTACTGTTCTTGCCGCTAAACATTTAGGCTGTCATGTTGATCTGTATGCAAAGTATGATCATCAAAAGGAAGCAGGACTTAAATTAGGAGCAGGAGAATTATCAGGACAATATGATCGGGTAGTTGATTGTGTCGCAAATGATCAAACCCTAGAATTATCTGCAAAAACTGCCAAACCTGGATCCTGGGTCATTCTTTTGGGAATTCCTTTGAACGGGATAAATTTACCTGGAATGAGAATGATCATGAACGAAATTCAAGTATTTCCTTCTATTATGTACAGTTCTACGAATGGGGTAAGAGATTTTTCTGTTGCAGCAAAATTAATATCTCAAAACACAGATATAGGAAAAACTATCATTTCTCACAGATTTAATCTGGAAGATGCCAAAGAAGCCTTTCGTATAGCTGATGATAAAAATTCTGGCAGTATTAAAGTAGTTTTTAATAATTAGAAAAGATGAATCTATTAGCAGGCTCAACAGGATTTTTAGGAAACGAAATACTAAATGAATTAAGTTCAACAAATAGTAAGACCATAGCTATAAGCAGAAGAAATATAAATTACTTACCAGTTGACGCTGAACAGTTGATTGTTGATTTCAATAAACTATCAGAATTAGATTTACCCAAAATAGACAATCTATTTCTTTCCTTAGGGTATCCACTTTATTTTCACAACGTAATGGGCGTTATGAATGAAAACCTAAAGAATAATTTATGCTTAGTAGACTTTACTTATCAACTTGAAATAGCAAAAAAAGCAAAAGATGCTGGTGCTAAAAATATATCGATTATTTCAGCAGTTGGCGCCAATCCTCATTCTTGGAATTATTATTTAAAAACCAAGGGTCGCGTAGAGAATGAAATTATCAATATTGGATTTGATTCTACAAATATATTCCAACCTGGACATTTAAGAGGGAATAAATATCGATTTGATATTCTTTTAGCCGATTTGGCTTCAATTTTTTTTGATCCTTTTTTACATGGATCTTTAAAAAAATTTAGAAGCATCTCAGCCAAAGCAGTTGCAAAGCAAGTGGTTAACAATTCTTTAAATAGTAAATCTGGAATCAATTATTTCGATTTCAAAGATTTTGATTCCTGGAGATGATATGCAAAAAAATATATTTAACGAAGATATAGAAGAATGTTGTACAAATCCAATAACAGGTTTTTACAGAGATGGATTTTGTAATACTGATCAATTAGATTTTGGAACGCATACAGTTTGCACGTTGATAACTAATGATTTTTTAGAATTTTCAAAAAGTATGGGAAATGATCTATCCACGCCTAGACCAGAATTTGATTTTCCAGGATTAAAAGAAGGCGATAAGTGGTGTGTCTGTGCAAATAGATGGCTTGAAGCATACGAAAATGGAAAGGCACCTATGGTCTACTTAAGAAAAAGCCATCAAAAATCTACATCAATAATTGATATTGAGATTTTAAAAAAATATGCATTAGATTTAGAGTAGAAGTTTATGCGAGTCTTACAAGATATTTTTCAAAAAAACAGCATTAATTATGGTTGGGTTATGGTCGTTGTTGTTTTTACTCTGAGTGGGCTTGCTTTTGGATCTATGGCTTCAATATCCGTGTTTTTAAAGCCAGTGTCTCTTGAATTTGACTGGTCTAGAGGACAAACCTCTTTTGCTTACACAGTGGCATCTTTTTCATCAGCTGCATTCGGTGTTTTTTGGGGTTACGTGGCAGATAAATATGGAACTAAATGGTTTGGTCTAGCAGGCGCTGTAAGCATGGGCTTTATTCTATTCTCATTAAGTTCACTCGATTCAATTTATAAGTTTTACCTTTTATATTTTTTATTTGGAGCTTTTGGATCAGCTCTGTTGTTTTCACCTTTGTATGCAAATGTCGGATTCTGGTTCAGAGAGAATCCTGGTCTTGCATTAGGTATTGCTGCATCTGGCGGCGCTGTTGGGCAGGCATTTATTCCTCACATAAGTGGTATATTGATAGAAGCATCAGGGTGGAGAGATGCGTATATTTATTTAGCTTTAATATACTTGGCAATATCTTTACCTATTGCTTTATTAATTCAGGAATCACCATGGAGGGAAGGAGCGAGACAAGATGCAGAAATAGAAGAAAGGGATTTTCCCTTATCTGAAAAAGCAGTCGTAGTATGGATAAGTTTTGCAGTTATTTTTTGTTGTGTGTGCATGTCAGTACCGATAATGCATCTAGTTCCACTATTAACCGATAAAGGTTTCTCATTAGAATTTTCCACATTTGTGTTAATGCTCTTAATGATTTGTGGAGCTTTTGGAAGAATTTTTGGGGGTATGCTTGGAGATTATATTGGAGCATTGCCCGGCTATATATTAATGTCATTGGGGCAAACTATTTTTGTGGTTTGGTTCCCACATTTAGTTTCACCTTTCGGCATCTATTTAATTGCCGCTTTGTTTGGATTTACCTATTCTGGCGTCATGTCTAGTATTTTAGTCTGCACAAGAATGATGGTATCAGCAAAGTTTGGAGCCAGAGCCATGAGCATCACTTCATTTTTTGGTTGGATAGGAATGGGCCTGGGAGGTTTTCTGGGAGGCTATCTCTTTGATATTTACGGAGATTACACTTTAGCATTCACTATCGCAGGCATATCTGGAATTATAAATCTGATTTTTCTTACAATTTTCTTTTTGCAAATCAGAAGAAACAGTAATCCAGCTATAGAATTTCAATCTTAGTTGGAAAAATTATAATTGCTTCCTTTAAAATCTTTCATCGATCTGAAACTCATATAGAATAAGCAAACCAAAAAGGAGGGGTGGCAGAGTCTGGTTGAATGCACTGGTCTTGAAATTTTTACTCCACCTTTTACTTAAATCACTCCATTTCACAAAAACCCTTATAAAACCTACGGTTTATTTAATATTTACAAACAAGCTGTAACATTTAGAAATACCCAGAAATAATTTATTGGGGTACAAATTGTTAACTTTAATTCAATGCTGAAAAGGGGAGTCTAAAAGAACACTAAGCTCGCGAATCACCCACTAGATAAGTTGCTAGACAGTACCTTTGTATAGGGGGTTAAATATAAAAATGGAATTATGGATGATTGGCATAGGGATATTGGTGATCTTCGTAGCATCATTTTTTGGAGAAAAATGTTAAAAAAAATATTAGCTCTACTGACAATCATTGCTTTGATTGTGATCTTTATGTACAAAGATTTGTATACTCGAGTGACAGTTCTCGGGACTCTTTTTTCAGGAGAAGAGCAGTATGAAAATTTAAATAGGTTCTATAAATTCATTGATTCATCAACTTTATCGCCCTCTTCTAATCCTTTAAATTTTAAATCCAGTAAAACTATATCTTTACCATCAAGCTTTAATTTCAATGATGCAGTAATTGGAACTGAGAATTTTCTCCAGCGAACAGACACTAGCGCTTTATTGATTCTACAAAATGGAAGAATTCAATTTGAAAAGTACTGGTTAACTGGAGGAGAAAATGTTCAGTGGATGTCTATGTCTGTTGCCAAAAGCTTTATTTCTGCTCTAGTTGGCATTGCAATAAGAGATGGTCATATCAACAATATAGAAGAGGCAATTTCAGATTATGTGCCTGAATTAAAAAATTCACCATATAACAACGTGCGTATAAAAGATGTGCTACAAATGTCTTCCGGCGCATCATGGAACGAGGATTACAGTGATCCTGAATCAGATATAAATCGATGGGCTAAAATTTTTGCTTTGGGCGGTTCGTTCGATGAATTTATTCAAACCTTAAGTGATGACTTCAAACCTGGAACAAGAAATCGTTACAATTCCATGGATACTCAAGCTCTTGGCATGTTAGTTAATCGGGCTACGGGAAAAACAATTACTAACTACATGACAGAAATGCTCTGGCATCCGATGGGTGCTTCTAATGAGGGTTATTGGCTACTTGATTCTGAAGGCATGGAAATGGCATTTGCTGGACTAAATATCACAGCAAGAGATTATGCAAAATTTGGAGAGCTTTACCGTTTAGATGGCAAATTAAATGGACAACAAATTGTTCCTAAATCTTGGGTAAAAGATTCGATCACCCCAGATGGACCTCATCTAACTCCAGGGGATAATCCTCTTTCTGATTACCCCTTGGGATATGGCTATCAGTGGTGGGTGCCTGGAGGTGACAAAGGTGAATTCATGGCAATTGGGATTTACAACCAAATGATTTATGTTGCACCAGAATCCAACATGGTAATTGTCAAATTATCTGCTAACAGCTCATATGGGACTGCTGAAGACACAGGTATTGCGAGCGAACTTGAGACAATTGAATTTTTTAGAGCTATTGCAAACAAGAGCCTTTAATTAATTTACTCTTTATTTTATAAATAAAGATTTAAAAACAGTCCAAAGCATCCAAAACCATATGGATGGTTCAAACAGCGAATATTTTAATAAAATAAGAAAGCGATCACTAAACTGAACAAATTGGGGTACAAATTCCTATTTATTCCCCAAGTAAAATCTTTCATCGTTCTGAAACTCATATAGAATAGGCAAACCAAAAAGGAGGGGTGGCAGAGTCTGGTTGAATGCACTGGTCTTGAAAACCAGCAGGTCAGAAATGGCCTCGTGGGTTCGAATCCCACCCCCTCCGCCATAAAAAAATGAATATTTGCGTCTTTCTAGGTTCATCAATTGGTAAGGATCCTCTCTATGCCGAAACAGCCTTTGAATTAGGTAAACAAATTGCTATGGCTAATCATAAGCTTGTTTATGGAGGAGGAGGGCTAGGATTAATGAATGAGCTTGCAAACGGCTGCCTTTCTGCAGGAGGTGACATATATGGTGTTATTACTGAGAGATTACTTGATATGGAGGCTGGCCATGAGGGTATCCAAGAATTAAAAATTGTTCAAACGATGCATGAAAGAAAAAAACTTATGTCAGACGCTGCTGATTGTTTTATTTTGTTACCAGGAGGAGTTGGATCATATGAAGAGATCTTCGAAATCATGGCATGGAATCAACTTCAAATTATAGATAAGCCAATTTTTATTCTAAACACGAACGGCTTTTATGATTCTTTAAAAATATTTCTTAAGAATGCAAAAGATGAAGGTTTTTTTAATGAAAAAACATTCAATATGTTCAATTTATATGACTCAATTGAAGAAATCTTATCTAAAATTGATTAAAAATTAACCAATTTGCTTTTTTATTTTATATATAAATATAAAAAATTTTTTTAATAATTAATTAATCTTAAAAAGTGCATTTTGGGTATTGAATCGAACAAAAAAATCATTAGTATAGATATCAGTCTTTTAACAAAATTTAATTAACTCGAGACGATTAAACAGAAGTAAAAGATGAGAAGAAGAAGGGTGAGAAGAACTGAGGAAACTCAGCCACCTGCAGGGAGAAGGGTCAATCGCCTGCATCAGTAGAACCCACTGAACCCCTTCAACTTCGATAAAACACCACTTTTGTGGTGTTTTTTTTTATACTTACACTATGGATTCCTCTCTTACAGGTATTACAACTACTGGAACGCCTCATTTAGGTAATTACGTTGGAGCTATAAAACCTGCTATACAACTTAGTAAGAAATTTAAATCCTATCTCTTTCTAGCTGACTATCATTCTTTGATAAAAGTTAACGATCCTGACGCAGTGAAAGAATCTTCCATGAAGATAGCTGCGACATGGTTAGCATGCGGACTTGATAGTAAAAACTCTCTTTTTTACAGACAATCAAAAGTTCCACAAATACTTGAATTAAATTGGATCTTATCCTGTATGGCTCCTAAAGGACTCCTTAATAGAGCGCATGCATACAAAGCTGCAGTTGATCTAAACAAAGAAAATAAAAACGATGAGGATTTCGGTATATCTCATGGTTTATTTAGTTACCCAGTGTTGATGTCAGCAGATATTTTGATGTTCAATCCTAAGTATGTTCCTGTAGGAAAAGACCAAAAACAGCATTTAGAGATTACTCGTGATATCGCAGATAAATTTAACAAAACTTATAAAAATTTTTTTCAATTACCTGAACCCATTATTGATGAATCGCTTGATTTATTGACTGGTACAGACGGTAGAAAGATGAGTAAAAGTTACAATAACTCAATTGATTTATTTTCATCTGAAAAAATTTTACAAAAATCTATCAATAAAATTAAAACCGATTCGAAAGAACCTGGCGAAAAGAAAGAAACAAAAGATTCAATTATTTTTCAGTACTTTAATCACTTTTCCGATGAAGAAGAAATAAATGAGATAACAAAAGAATTTGAAGAGGGAATTGGTTGGGGGGATGCCAAGAAAAAGTTATTTACAAAAATTAATCAAGAAATATCTCCTCTTAGAGATAAATATTTTGATTTAATAAATAATCCTAAATTGATAGAAGATACATTAGAGGCTGGAGAAACTAAGGCCAGAGATGAGGCTAATAAAAATTTAGAGAAAATTAAGGAAAAAATTGGAATTTGAAAAAAGTAAAAAATCTGCTTCACATAAAAGTGAAGATTTACTTTTAAATGGTACTGACTATCTTAGATTGGGTACAAATTTCCAATGTTTAATTTCTTTCTTCTCTATAAATAATAATAAAACTTATTCATCAAAAAAATTATTAGAAATATACAAGGCTAGTCCTTTTTTTAATTTTCAATTAACTGGGAATTTTTTTAATTATCTGCCTAAATATCATGGGCCTTTTCTATCTAAAAATGTTCAAGTAGATAATTATCTTGAAATTCCGCCCAACAATTCTTTTTTTAAATCGCTTGATTCAGTAGTTAATGCAAAATCTAAATACAAGAATCTTATTAATAATGAGGCAATAGGAAAATTTAATGAAAGAGTAAATAAAATTTATTCTGATTGCTATAAATTTGTATTTTTAGAAAATTCTGAGTCTTTTAAAGACATCAAGCCAATTAAATATGAGCATGAGTGGTCTCATGCACTAGTTTCTTATGATGAATTTATCTGCTTTACCCACAGCAAAAATTCTTTCTTCCTTATCTCTTTAGCAAGAGATTAATAATCCTATGCAATCGAATAATAGCGCACCTCGATCAATATGGTTGTTAGCAATAGCTTTGGCGTTTGTTGGTGCGGGGCAATCAACGATGTTTATTTTAATTCCTCCGGAAGTCAGAAATTTAGGCTTTAATGAGTTCCAAGTAGGTTTAATTTTCTCTATTTCTGCTGTTGCATGGATGATTTCCAGTCCATTTTGGGGTGATTTAAGCGATAAATTCGGTAGACATTGGATTTTTTTAATAGGAATGATTGGATTCGCAATCTCTCTTATCTTGATCACGACATTAATTGAATCTGCGAGACAATTAATAATCCCACTCTATCTTGTACTTCCCTTATTAATATTAACAAGATTAATAAATGGACTTTTTGGGAGCGCCGTTCGACCAGCAGCAGGAGGTAGGATTGCAGATATTACTACTCCTGAACTACGAACAGCTGGATTTGCCCGTTTTGATGCAGGCTGGCAATTTGGTGTGATTGTAGGTCCAATTTTTGTTGGATTAGTGCTATGGCTTAGTGATGGAGATTTCTCGCTTCCATTCTTAATCATTGGTCTTGCTGGCTTGATTGCTGGATACATGAATTTTAGATTAATGAAGAACTCACATGTTGATACAGAAGTCGATAAAACCGTTAAAAAAATAAATTATCTAGATGAAAGAATTTGGCCGTCGATGTTCGTTGCCGCTTTTATGGGTATGTCGAATGCAACCATGGTACTTACAGCATCTCTTTATTTTCAAGATTTAAGTCCTGAAATTGAGAATATATATCCTTACGTAGCATTTGGTTTTTCATTAATAGCAATATCTGGTCTTTTAACTCAATTATTTTTAGTTGATAGGTTAAGACTATCTCCTTATTTATTATTAAGAGCAGGACCTCTGATAATGTTAGTTTCATTTTTAGGAATTGCTTTTGCGCCGAGTATTTACGTTTTGTTTGTGTATCTAACTTTACATGGAGTGGGCTCTGCTCTCACACGTTCTGGAAATGTAGCGCAGTTGTCTTTATCGGTAAATAAAAATGAACAGGGTTTAATAAACGGGTTGTTAGGAGGCGTAATGCCATTGGGTCATCTTCTGACACCTATCATAACCATGCCTTTGTATATGATTGCGCCAAATTATCCTTTTATATTTATTGCCATTCTTTCTGTACTCATTATCATGTTTATTAACTTTTCTAAAAAGTTTACTAACAAGCTTCATGCGGGAGAAATTAATGTTTGATAAAAATGTATTAAAAGGAAAAAGAATCTTAGTAACCGGAGGAGGATCGGGTCTAGGTAAAGAAATGACTAGGCACTTCGTCAAGCACGGAGCGGAAGTTTACATTTGTGGTAGAAGGGAAAACGTTCTTAAGGATACTGCTGAAGAAATTATGTCTGAGCATGGTGGAAAAGTTAATTATTTCCCTCTTGATATTAGAGACGCAATGTCAATTGAAGAAAACATTGAAAATGTTTTTAATGAAGGACCGCTTGATGGATTAGTAAATAACGCCGCTGGAAATTTTATTTCAAGAACTAAAGATTTATCTCCAAATGGTTTTAATGCAATTGCATCAATTGTCTTTCACGGTACCTTCTATATTACTAATGCTGTTGGTAAAAGATGGTTAGAACTTGGTCATAAAGGAAGCATTGTCTCGATTCTAGCAACATGGGTTTGGACTGGATCACCATTTGTTGTTCCATCTGCGATGTCAAAGTCAGGTATTAATGCCATGACAAAGTCATTAGCAGTTGAGTGGGGACCTCACGGTATAAGATTAAACTCTATTGCTCCAGGTCCATTTCCAACAGAAGGAGCTTGGGCAAGGTTGATGCCTCAAACAGGGGACAAAAAATCTGATATTTCTGAGGATGCAGAGAGAAGTAATGTTCCGTTAGGAAGAGTAGGAAAAATGGATGAGCTTGGTAATTTAGCAACTTTCTTAATGGCAGATGGCTGTGAATACCTTACAGGTCAAACTATTGCTATTGATGGAGCACAATATATTACTGGTGGGGGTACTTTTTCGATGATGAGCTCTTTCAAGGATGAAGATTGGGAAGCCATCAAAAGCACAATAAAAGGCTCCAACGAGAAAGACAAAAAACAAAGAACTGTTTAGAATTGTAATGTACAGGAGGAAATATGACTGATTCTGTTTTTGATGAAATGAAGGAAGTTTTAGCTTTGCAAAAAAAGGCTCATATCGATGAAGGACCTGCAAGTTATGAATTACGTTTAGATAGATTAAATAGACTCTCTCAGATGTTAAAAAAATATTCTGATGAGATAGTAGATACAATTAGTGAAGATTACGGAACTAGAGATAAAAACAGTACTTTTTTATCAGAAGTTATGTCTAGCTTAGGAAGTGTTGATTATTCAATCAAAAATCTTAAGAAGTGGATGAAGTCTGAAACCAGACAATCAAATTCAAGTCAGCCCTTTGTAGCAAGATTAATGATGCGTTTATTGGGTGCTAAGACGGAAATTCAATATCAACCACTTGGAACCATTGGAATGATTAAACCATGGAATTTTCCAATAAATTTAATTATTTCCCCGATAGCACAAGCATTTGCTGCCGGAAATAGAGTAATGATTAAACCCTCTGAAATAACTCCGAAAACATCAGATCTAACTAAAAAGATGTTTAATGAATTTTACGACAAAGCAGAAGTTGAAGTTTTTCTAGGCGGTCCTGATGTGGCTGAGGCTTTTGGAAATTTAGACTTTGATCACTTACTTTTTACTGGATCAACTAACAACGGTAGAAAAGTTATGCAATCCGCCGCGGGAAACCTTGTTCCAGTTACACTGGAGCTAGGAGGCAAATCTCCAGTAATTATGGATGATACTGCTGATGTTTCTTTATCCGCTACAAGATTGATGCGTGGTAAAACCATGAATGCAGGTCAGATCTGCATTGCTCCTGATTACATGATGATGCCTAAAGGTAAAGTTGACGAATTTATAGATGAGAGCACTAAAGCTGTTTCTGAAATGTATCCAGATATGAAATACAACGAACACTACACTTCAATTGTTAATCAAAGACATTTTGAGAGGATTAATAGTCTTATCGAAGATGCAAAAGAAAAGGGCGCTGAAATTAAAACAATTAATCCTGCAAATGAAGATTTTGAGCAACAAGAAGGACATAAGATTCCTCCAACTTTTGTCTTAAATCCTACTGATGATATGAAAATCATGCAGGAAGAGATCTTTGGGCCTGTTATGCCTATTAAAGAATATGAGGATATTGATGAAACCATAAGCTACGTTAATTCAAAACCTAGGCCTTTAGCTCTATATTATTTTGGTAAAAATAAAGATACCCAAGATAAAATTCTTAATAGAACCACATCTGGAGGAGCAACTATTAATGATGTTGTGTGGCACTACGGTCAGGAAGATATGCCTTTTGGTGGAGTTGGAGACAGTGGTATTGGTTCTTATCATGGTCATGAAGGTTTTAAGAGATTCAGTCATCAAAAATCAGTTCTAACTCAGTTTAGTTCTGACTTATTGAAAAACATGATGCCTCCTTACAAAGGTAAAATGTTTGAATCAGCTAAAAAGAACGCTCTTAAATAAAATCTATTGAGACAAAACCTTCCTTTTTTTATTGCTCTAAGATATTTCAATTCTAAAAAGGAAGGATTCTTATCCTTTGTTTCTAAGTTATCCTTGGGTTCAGTATCTTTGGGTGTAGCTGTTCTCATAATTGTTTCCTCGGTATTTAATGGATTTGAAAAAGAGTTAAAGGAGAAAATATTAAATTCAATTCCTCACGGAAACATTTACGGTTACTCATCAATTTCTAATCCAATCGAACTAATTGATTCGTTATCTGATATGGATAGACTTGAAGGAGTAGCACCATATGTAGAGACTCAGTCACTTATTGGCTCTAAATCAAAATTAAAAGGAACTCTTATTTATGGAGTTGATCCTTCTTATGAATCGAATGTTTCTAATGTTCCAAACAATATGTTTGTTGGATCATTTGATGATTTAAGAGAAGGAAGTTTTAACTTAATTTTAGGTGATTTATTAGCAAGACAGCTATCTGTTTCTATTGGAGATAAAGTAACTTTATTATTACCAAATCCCAAAGTTTCTCTAACCGGAATTTATCCAAAAATGAAAGTTTTTTCTATTTCTGGAATTTATAGCATGGGATCTAATGATCTAGATTCAAATTATGCTTTCATAAATATTAATGATGCCTCAAAACTTCTTTCACTGTCAGGAAATGTGACAGGCATAAGACTTAAATTTGATGATCTTTTTGATGCTCCAGATTTAACTTACGATGCTTTAATAAAAGCTCAGAATTATTCTGAACAACCTTTAAGAGTTAATGATTGGAGTTCTCAGTTTGGGACTCTTTGGAGAGCTGTTGGCATGGAAAGAAGTTTAGTTTTCCTGCTAACTAGTTTAATCATAGTTATCGCAGCCTTTAATGTAGTTGCAATGTTAATGATGATGCTTAATGAAAAAAAGGAACAAATTGCAATCCTAAAAACAGTAGGCATGAGTGATATGAAAATTATTCAAATATTTTTATATCTTGGTTTGATAATCTCTTTTTGGGGAATATCTATTGGAACCCTTTTGGGTTTGTTTATGTCATTTTTTATAGCCTCATCATATTTTGATGTCATTATTTCTGGTTATTTGCAGTGGTATTTCATAAGTTATCTTCCTACAGACTTAAGAATTGAGTGGATTATTTCAATTATATTAGGATCATTATTGATAACATCTTTTGCAAGTATCTATCCCGCAAGATCAGCTTCAAAAATTATCCCAGCTAAGATATTAAGATAATGAGCTTAGTTAAATTACAAGACATTGGAAAAGATTATCAAACTGGAGACAATGTCATTTCTCCTCTTATTAACCTTAACCTTGAAATCAATGTTAACGACAGAATAATTATTTATGGAAAGTCAGGTTCTGGAAAAACTACTCTCTTAAATATTTTAAGTACTCTAGAGATTCCTTCTAATGGTTCAATGATTTTTGCAGACAAACTTATAGAATCTTTATCCGATAAAGAGCTCTCAAATTTAAGGCTAAATGATATTGGTGTAGTTTTTCAATCTCATCATCTCTTAGAAGAATTTTCTCTTCATGAGAACATCATTCTCCCAGGATCTATAGCTCATAATCTTGATAAAGATTTTGCAAATTTTCTTATTGAGAAATTAAAAATTTCTGACAGAAAAGATCACTTACCTGATCAACTATCTGGCGGAGAAAGACAGAGATGTGCAATTGCAAGAGCATTAATTAATAAACCGAAATTATTAGTCATGGATGAGCCGACAGGAGATTTAGATAGAAATACATCTGATGAAGTCATGGAATTGATAGACGATGTATTTAATGAGATTGATATTTCTGTGGTTATTGCTACTCATGATGAAAATTTGAAATTTAAACCAAATTCAAAATATTTACTCGAACAAGGTAAGCTCAATTTAATACAGGGCTAAGAGATAAAATTCTTCTAAAAAGGTAAAATAATCCTTTTTTTAGGCATGAAAAGCAATACTTCATATCTTGCACGTCTTTTTGGCTATGTTTCTTCGAGCATTCCTTATTTCTTGATCAGTTTTTTTGGATTTGTATTATTTGCTGCGGCTCAAGTAGGAGCAGCGGAATGGTTAAGAAGAATAGTTGATTTTATAGAAAATCCAAATCAAACAGTTCAAACAATCTTACCTCTTGCACTTATAGCAATAGCCCTAATAAGAGGAATCGGTTTTTATCTTTCAAATTTTTTTATGGCCTTTATTTCGAATAAATTAATTCACAATTTGAGAGTAGATTTATTCAAATCATTGATTTCAATGCCAGTGAGTTTTTATGATAAATCCTCCAGTGGACATTTATTATCCAGAATTACTTTTAATGTTATGCAGGTAAGTAGTGCAGTTACTGATGCAGTCAAAATTATTATAAGAGAAGGGTTGATAGTAATCGGACTATTAGGTTACTTAATTTACTTAAATTGGAAATTAACCCTGGTATTAATTATTGCAGCACCCTTGATTGGCTTCATTGTTTCTATTGCTGGGAAAAGATTAAGACGTCTTAGTAAAAAAATCCAATCTGCTATGGGTGATGTTACTCATGTTAGTTCAGAATCTATAAACGCTCATAAAGAATTAAAAATTTTTGGTAATGAAAATCTTGAAATTGATAAATTTAATGAAGCAAGCGATGCTAATAGAATTCAAAATTTGAAATTAGAATCAACAAACTCAATTGCTTCTCCGCTCATTCAATTAATTATATCTCTGGCATTAGCTCTAATCACTTGGTTTGCCTTAGATCCCTCTGTAATTACATCAATGTCATCAGGAACATTTATAGCTTTTTTTGGTAGTGCAGGAATGCTAGCAAAACCTATCAGACAATTATCTTCTACTAATGTTATGTTCCAGAAAGGTATTGCAGCAGCAGAAGATATTTTTAAGCAAATTGATGAAACTCCAGAAAAAGATGATGGCTCAAAAATTATTAAGAATTCTGAAGGAAAAATAAAATTTGATAATGTCTCTCTTAAATATCCAAGTTCAGAAGAATATTCCCTCAAGAATATAAATTTTGAGTTACAAAAAGGTTCTAATTTAGCTATTGTTGGAAGCTCAGGTGCAGGAAAAAGCAGCATCATTAATTTGATCCCTAGATTTTATGATGCCACAGAGGGCGGAATTTCTATAGATGGAACAAGGATTGAAGAACTTTCTCTGGAATCATTGAGAGATCAAATTTCCTATGTAGGACAAGAGATAACTCTATTCAATGACACAATTTTTAATAATATTTTTTATGGAGATATCGATACCAGTGAAGAAGATGTCTATGAAGCTGCAAAAAAAGCGAATGCTCATCAATTCATAGAATCTTTTCCTGACGGTTATAAAACCGTTATTGGCGACAATGGAACATTATTATCCGGAGGGCAGAAACAGAGAATCGCCATTGCAAGAGCCATCTTAAAAAATTCACCTTTTTTAATATTGGATGAAGCAACCTCTGCTTTAGATTCTGAATCTGAAAGATTGATAACAGATGCGATTGCTAACTTAAAAGAAGGTAAAACTACAATTACTATTGCTCATAGACTTTCAACGGTAGAGCAAGCAGATGAAATATTAGTTCTTCAAAGTGGAGAAATAGTTGAAAGAGGTAAGCATAGCCAACTAATATTATCTGAAGGTCCTTATTTTCAACTCTATCGAAATCAATTTGATTTTGATGATGGTGCAGTAAATATTGATGCTGAATCAAATTCTAACCTCCTCGTAAATATTGATGCATCAAAATCCTATGTTTCAAACTTAGAACAAGCATGGTACGAAAATAGTCTCTGGCCTAAACTTCTTATTCCATTTTCATGGATATACCAATTTCTCTTTAATAGACAAAAAAGATATCAAATTTCTAATTCATGGAAACCCAATCTTCTTACGATAGTTGTTGGTAACCTGACAGTTGGCGGCACAGGAAAAACTCCTATAATTATTTACCTTGCTAAATTACTTAAAAAACAAGGTCTTAAACCAGGAATAATTTCAAGAGGTTACTTGAGTAAATCAAAAACCTATCCATTGCTACTAAACTCAGAAACCCCAATTGACGAATCTGGAGATGAACCGGCAATTATGTTTAAGAATTCTCAGTGTCCAGTGGTCATCGGACCCAATAGGATACAAGCTGCTAAATATCTTATGGAAAATACAGATAGCAATGTCATTTTAAGCGATGATGGTTTGCAGCACTTTTCTCTTGGAAGAGATATAGAAATATTAATGATTGACGGAAATAGGAAGTTTGGAAACGAACTTCTGCTTCCAGCAGGACCACTTAGAGAGCCAAAATCTAGAATTAAAACAGTCGATTTTACAATCAGCTCAAATAGAAAATGGCCCTCAGTTGCAAAATATGAAATGAAATATCGTCCTTTCAAATGGGTTCATATGAAAAGCCAGAAGGAATATGATATTTTCGAATGGCCCTTAAAAAAAGAAGTAAATGCAGTCGCAGGAATTGGAAACCCATCTAATTTTTTTAATTTATTAAAACAACTGGGTTTTGACATATCTGAATACGCTTTTCCTGATCATCATGACTTTCACAGCGTAGATTTTGAAATTATGGATAATCAACCTACTGTAATGACAGAAAAAGATGCAATAAAATGCTCATTTCTAGACCATACGAATTATTGGTATTTAAAGATAGAAGCTGAAGTTTCAGATAACTTTGAACAAGATTTTTTAGCCGAAATTAAATCTAAATGAATTATGTAGTGATCCCTGCTAGATGGTCCTCATCTAGATTACCCGGTAAACCGTTAAAGAAAATTGGTAGCAAGCCAATGATCCAATGGGTGTATGAATCTTGTAGAAAATCTGATGCTGATTTTATATTTATTGCAACAGATTCTGAGAAGATAAGAGATCAAGTTCTAGAATTTAACGGACAAGTGATTATGACTTCAGTAGATCATAAAACAGGTACAGATAGAATCCACGAAGCAATAACAAAAATAAATTGTCATGAAGAAGATTTAATAATTAACGTTCAAGGAGATGAACCATTTATATCTCATAATGATATCAATACTTTGATACACAATTACAACGATGATTTCGAAATGGCAACCTTATACAAAGAACTTAAAAAAGAAGATATAGATGATACTAATACAGTGAAAATTAGTGTGACTGACAATATTGCAACCTCATTTTCAAGAAACTTTAAATCATCAGATTCTATTTATCATCATCTTGGAATATATGCTTATAGATGTGAATTTTTAAAAAAATTCGTTAATTATGAGCAATCTGAAAACGAGATTCGAGAAAGTTTAGAACAATTGAGAGCTCTAGATAACGGCCATCAGATTAAAGCATTTAAATCATCTTCTACGAGCAGCTTTGGAATAGATACTGAAGAAGATTTGATTAGAGCTAATGAAACTATCAAATAAAATAAAAAAATCCTTTAGCTTAAAAGAAAATAATCTTTTAAAAATTGATTCTACTGCAAAGTTTTTTATAGAAATCTTTGATCTTGAAGACTTAAAAAATATTCAAAATTTTACCTCAACAAAAAAAATTAATTTTTGTATCCTTGGAGAGGGATCCAACGTTGTTCTGCCTAATTTGCTTAACAAGTTTGTAATAAAAATTTCATTTAATGAAATATCAATCGAGGATAATTTAATTACAGTTGGAGCGGGTAAAAATTGGGATGATTTTGTGCTCTGGTCCTTAGAAAATGGTTATTATGGATTAGAGAATTTATCAGGTATACCTGGAAGCATTGGAGCTGCACCTATTCAGAATATTGGAGCTTATGGGAGCGAAGTATCTGATTTTATTGATGAAGTCATTTGTTTTGATATGGATTCAAACAGTTTGGTTAGCTTTACTAATAATGATTGCAAATTTTCATACAGACAAAGCATATTTCAAGATAAAGATTCTCTAATTGTCATAAAAGTTAAATTCAAATTAACCAAAGATTTTCAACCCAACTTAGAGTATGAAGATTTAAACTTTTTAAAAGAAGAAGAGATTACTCCGTTTATCATCAGAAAACATATCCTAAAAATAAGAAAAGCTAAAATATCAGACCCAAAAGAACATCCAAATGTTGGCAGCTTTTTTAAAAATCCTATTATCTCATTGGATGAATTGGAAAAAATAAAACAAATTCTTCCAAAGATTAAATTTTATTCATACATTGATAATAAAGTAAAAATATCAGCAGCTTTTTTAATTGAATCATTAGGCCTAAAAGGTTTTGTATTGAATAATGCAAGAGTGTCTGAAAAACACTCGCTAGTGCTAGAAAATAAATCTGAGAAATCGGAGGATATTCTTGATCTTGCCTCGCATATCCAGGCCTCTGTGTTGGAGAATTACAACATTAATTTAGAATTAGAACCCCAAATATTTTGACTGAATTTCTTTTAATTGCTTCCATTCATCTTGTAGCGGTTATAAGTCCTGGACCTGATTTTGCTGTTGTACTGAGACAATCTCTATCATCTACAAGGAGAGCATCTATTTTTACTGCCTTAGGTATTGCTACCAGTGAATTTTTTCATTGTCTTTATTCTATTTTTGGAATGGAATTAATTATGAGATATCAAGAAAATATATTTCTTGTTCTCAAACCCATAGCTATTTTATATTTAATGTATTTAGGAATTTCTTCTTTTTTTACTGACCGACCATCAGAAACAGTAACACGTTCAAGCTCTAAAAACTTTACCCTTGGATTTATGACAAATCTTCTTAATCTTCAGGCAAGTACATTTACTGTTACCTTATTTTTTGCAATTGTGAGTATCGATACTCCTTTAAGTATCCTAATTCTTTATGCTGTGTTTATAGCAGTTAGCACTTTTATGTGGTTTGCATTTTTGTCTTTATTGCTCACAAGTAAAGGATTTTTATATAAATTTAATAATTTCATTCCATGGATATACAAATTTACTGGTATCGTTTTTATAATTAGTTCTTTTTATTTATTAACTTTGTAATGGAATCTGGCCCAAAAACATCTGCTCAATTATTTAGTGATATCTTGAAGCTTCAAAATGAAGGTTCACTTCCTCCTGTCGATGATTGGAATCCTCCTTTATGTGAAAACGTTCAGATGAAAATATCCAGAGATGGAAAATGGTATTTTATGGATTCTCCTATAGGCCGCGAAAAAATGGTTAGCTTATTTAGTACGGTTCTTAGATTCGATGAGGATGGAAATTACTACCTTGTTACCCCAGTAGAAAAAATTAGGATTGAGGTTGAAGATAAGCCTTTCGTTATCGTTACCTACCAAAAAGAAATTAAAAACGATAAAGAAGTTTTTTTGTTCAAGACCAATGTTGGCGATATTGTACTTTTAGATACTCTAGATAAGTTAAGAGTTGAAATTGATAAAGATACACAAGAACCTTCACCATATTTAAAGGTAAGAAAAAACTTAGAAGGGCTGATCAGTAGAAATGTTTTTTATCAATTAGTAGACGAATCCTACGAAAGGGATAAAGAATTATTTATTAAAAGTAACGATAAAGAATTTTCGCTTGGAAAATTGGACTGACTACATATTTGGATAGTTAGGACCACCCATACCTTCTGGGGTTATCCAAACTATATTTTGGCTAGGGTCTTTGATATCACAAGTTTTACAATGAACACAATTCTGAGCATTAATTTGAAATTTGTGTTCTCCGTCTTTCTCTACAACCTCATAGACACCAGCTGGACAGTATCTTTGAGCCGGCTCATCATAAGTCGGTAGATTTACATTTATCGGAATAGAAGAATCTTTAAGAGTTAAGTGACAAGGTTGATCTTCTTCATGATTGGTATTTGAAAGAAAAACAGAAGATAGTTTATCAAAGCTAATTTTTCCATCGGGTTTTGGATAATCAATTTTTTCACACTCACTTGCTTTTTTCATACATGCATAGTCAGGTGTTTTATGAGTCAATGTGAATGGATAACGACCTCTAAATAAGAATTGCTCGATAGCCATTAAAATTCCTCCGATCCACGTTCCATATTTATGGAGAAGAGGCGTCATATTTCTTGATTTATACAAATCAGTTTGTATCCAAGATGAATCAAATTTTTCTTCATAGGACTCTAAATCAGCATCTAGATTATTATTTTGAACTGCATCAAATACTGTTTCTGCAGCTAGCATTCCAGACTTCATTGCCGTGTGAGTTCCTTTAATCTTGGTGAAAACTAGTGTTCCAGCATTGTCACCGACAATGAGTCCACCAGGAAAAGTCATTTTTGGTCTAGATTGATAACCTCCTTTGATGAGTGCTCTAGCTCCATAAGCTACTCTTGTTCCACTCTCTAGGATCTTTTTTATATCTTTATGTTGTTTCCATTGCTGGAATTCATCAAAAGGACTTAAATGTGGATTTGAATAATCCAGTGGAACAACTAGGCCTATGTAGACTTGATTATTCTCTCCATGGTAAAAATATGAACCAGCTTTTGATTTACTCGGCCAACCAAAAGTATGCATCACGGTACCTTCTGAATGTACTTCAGCTGGGACATCCCATACTTCTTTGAATCCAATACCATAATGTTGAGGATCTTTATCTTTATCTAGCTCATATTTTGCAATAAGTTTTTTCCCTAAGTGACCTCTACATCCTTCTGCAAATATTGTGTACTTAGCTCTTAATTCCATAGAGGGTTGGTAAGAAGCTTTTTTCTCACCGTCTTTAGATATTCCCATTTCACCGGTAAGAATTCCTTTAACAACATCGTTTTCTAAGATCACATCCGCAGCTGTAAATCCTGGAAATATCTCTACTCCTAAATTTTCTGCCTGAGTACCAAGCCATCTACATAAGTTAGCCAGACTCATCACATAGTTGCCATGATTATTGAAATTAGGCATTAAAAAAGAGGGAAAAGGAATGTTGAATGATAAATTTTCGTTAATCAGGAATTTCACAACATCTTTTGTTGCTGGAGAATTCAAAGGAGCTCCTTTTTCTTTCCAATCAGGAATAAGCTCATCAAGAGCTCTTGGCTCAAAACAGTTCCCAGACAATATGTGTGCTCCTATTTCAGAGCCTTTTTCAATAAGACATACGCTTAATTCTGCATTTTTTTCAGCAGCTAATTGTTTTAACTTAATTGCAGTGGATAGGCCAGATGGACCTCCACCTACGACAACGACATCATATTCCATGACGTCTCTTTCAACTTGATTTTCTTCCATACCTACTAATCTATGAGAGTATTCTAAAGACTTACTTTCAAGTAGCAAATCCTTTAGAATATGTAGTTCTTGTAATATTCCGCCTTAACACTATATAAAAATTATGAAAATTTTAGTTCCAATAAAGAGAGTTGTTGATTACAACGTTAAAGTTAGGCCAAAAGCTGATGAATCGGGCGTTGACTTAAATAACGTAAAAATGGCTATTAATCCTTTTTGCGAGATTGCTGTAGAAGAAGCTGTCAGATTAAAAGAGGGAGGTACTGCTACTGAGATTATTGCTGTGACAGTAGGGTCTTCAGCTTCTCAAGAACAATTAAGAACTGCCTTAGCCCTCGGTGCCGACAGAGCTATTTTGGTAGAAACTGACATTGAGGTTGAACCTTTAGCTATTGCAAAACTTTTAAAAGGAGTTGTTAAAAAAGAGTCTCCAGACTTAGTAATACTGGGTAAGCAAGCTATAGATGGTGATAATAACCAAACCTCTCAAATGTTGGCAGCTCTTACTGGGTATGCTCAAGCAACATTTGCCTCTGAATTAAAAATTGAAGGAGAAAAGGCTCTTGTAACGAGAGAAGTTGATGGTGGTTTGCAAACAATTTCTGTCAATCTTCCTTGTATAGTATCTACAGACTTAAGGTTGAACGAACCAAGATATGCTTCTTTACCGAATATTATGAAGGCAAAGCAAAAACCTCTCGATGTAATAGAGGCTGGATCTTTAGGAGTAGATATTGAGCCAAGGAATAAAACTTTAAAAGTTTCTCCTCCTCCAGTTAGAGAAGCTGGAATAATTGTAGAAACTGTAGATGATTTAGTAGATAAACTTAAAAATGAAGCAAAGGTAATAACATGAGCATACTTGTAATAGCTGAACACGATAACGAAGAAATTAAAGCATCAACTAATAATGTTGTAACTGCTGCAACTAATCTGGAAGGCGATATTCACGTTCTTGTTGCCGGATCAAATTGTTCTGGAGCAAAAGATCAAGCTGCAAAGATATCCGGAGTAGCAAAAGTATTAGTAGCAGATTCTCCAGAATACGAGCATTGTCTCGCTGAGAATATTGCAGACCTAATTGTTGCAATTTCTGCTGACTACAGTCATATACTTTCCCCAGCAACAACTAATGGTAAAAATTACATGCCAAGAGTTTCCGCTCTTTTAGATGTCGCTCAAATTTCTGATATCACCGCAATTGAGTCTAGCGATACCTTTGAGAGACCAATTTATGCTGGAAATTGTATTGCAACCGTTCAAAACAGCGACTCAAAAAAAGTCATCACTGTTAGAACGACTGCTTTTGATGCCGCACAAAATGATGGAAGTGCTGAGGTTGTTGATCTTCAAGAAAGTCATAACCTTGGAATATCAGAGTTCATAAAAGAAGAAATTGCTGAGTCAGATAGACCTGAATTAACTTCTGCAGATGTAATTATTTCTGGTGGCAGAGGCATGCAAAATGGAGATAATTTTAAAATTCTGGAATCTGTAGCTGATAAATTAGGTGCTGCTATAGGTGCTTCAAGAGCAGCAGTAGATTCTGGTTTTGTTCCGAATGATTACCAAGTTGGACAAACAGGAAAAATTGTTGCACCAAACCTATACATAGCCGTTGGAATATCAGGAGCTATTCAACATTTAGCAGGAATGAAGGATAGTAAAGTTATCGTAGCGATTAATAAAGATGAGGACGCACCTATATTTCAAGTAGCAGATTATGGGCTGGTTGCTGACTTATTTACAGCTGTCCCTGAACTTGATGCAAAACTTTAATGTCAAATATTGTTGAAATCACAGAGGGCGCAGAAGAATATTTAGGTAATCTTCTAAAAGATTCTGAAGAAAAAGACACGAACATAAGAATCTTTGTTTCCGATCCTGGTTCAAATAGGGCAGAAACTTGCATAGTTTATTGCAAACCAGGCGAACAAGACCCAACTGATTTTTCTCAAACCTATAAATCATTTAATGTTTTTCTAGACGAGAAAAGTCTTCCATACCTAGAGGATGCTAAAGTTGATTACCATCCAGATAAATTTGGAGGTCAACTGACAATTAGAGCACCGAAATCAAAAACTCCATTTTTATCGGATGAAAGCTCCATTGAAGACAAGATTAATTTTTATTTACATAGTGAAATTAATCCTGCATTAGCATCGCACGGAGGAGAGGTTAGTCTGGTTGAAGTTCTTGATGACAATAAAGCGGTTCTTCAATTCGGTGGCGGTTGTCAGGGTTGCAGCATGATTGACGTCACGCTAAAAGATGGCGTTGAAAAAACTCTTATAGAAAATGTACCTGAAATTACCGGAATCATAGATTCAACTGATCATTCACATACAGAAAACGCTTATTTTAAATAATCATGCCTGAAAAGAATGTCTCATATGTTTTCAATGACACTGAGACAACGGGTTTAAATATCAATTTTTCTCAAATTATCCAAATTGGGTCAATTTTAACGTCTGAAAATTTTGATCAAATTGATACTATTGATGATGAATGTCAAATTTTGCCATGGATAGTTCCAGATCCGGGAGCTTATTTCACTCATAAAAAGATTTCTACTCTTAACTCAAATTGCAACAAGACTCATTACGATCTGATAAAAGAGATCCACTCAACTTGGCTGCAATGGTCAGATTCTTCGAATTTGGTTCACATAACTTATAACGGTCACAAGTTTGATGAGGAATTGCTTAGACGACAATTCTATTGGTATTTATTGGATCCATATATAACTAATACAAATAATAATGGTAGAGCAGATATGTATGTATTGTTTCAGTTATTAGCAAACTTTTATTCTGATGAAATTAAAACAGGTAAAAATGAAAATGGTGATTTAAGCCTCAAACTGAGTGATTTAGCAGAAGCAAATGGTATTTCTGCTGAAGGAGCACACGATGCTTTAGAGGACTGTATCTTGATGGTTGAACTTGGAAAAATTATTAAGGACAAGGCTCCCGAAGCATGGAAAATTTTCATTCAAGGTTCATCTAAGAAAGGAAACTTAGATATATTAAGATCTGAAAAATTTTGCCTATTAGGTGAGGTGTTACGCAGAAATAAATACGTTTATCCTATCTACCCATGCGGACAAAATAATTCGAATCAAAATCAAATAATTGTTTGTGATTTATATTTCAATCCAGAAGAATTATTTAAACTTAAGGATCATGAACTTTTAGAACAATTAGGAACTCAAGGTGGAGCTTTCAAATTAGTTTCAATAAATAAAAGCATGCCAGTTACTCCGTTAAGCAGTATCTCTAAACCTTCATCATATCTTGATTTATCAATCAAAGAATTAACGAGAAGGGCAAACTTATTAAAAGAAAATTTCGAATTTTCAGAAAGACTCTCCGAACTTTTAATAAAAAAACAAAAAAGTTATCCGCCTCCAAAATATGTAGATCAAGCAATATATGAAAGATTTCCTAGTGATTCAGATAGGCTTTGGATGGAAAAATTTCATATTTCAACTTGGCAAGATAAAACAAAATTAAAGGAAGGATTTGAAGACAGCAGATACAGAGAATTAGCATCTAGAATTATAGCTTTAGAGAAACCCGATTTATTATCTGACGATGAAAATGAAGATTTTTCTCAATTTATTAACGAACGATTATTCACAAAAGGACCTTGGCTAAATTTAAGTCAAGCTATACAAAAATTAGAAAAATACGATTCGGATGACCCAGATCATTTAAAGATCAAAAGCGCACTTAAAGAACATCTTCAGAACTTAGAAAAAACTAACTCGGCTTAGTTATTAAAAGAAGTAATCCAAATTTTGGATGATCAAAATAATTAATTTCTCCTGATCTAAGTCTTCTAGATTCATTTAATTGGAAAATAGGCATTAGCTCTTCTTCTTGTAAATTTGGCAGACTTTTCTTTTGTAATTCTAGGCCTGTATTATTGAATAAATAACCTTCTATATTTGGATTAGTATTATCTAATTCTTCGATACTTAAGATTTCATTTTCTTGGATTTTTTCTGCTAAAAAAATCTCGATATCAGTGTGCAAATATCTTCCTTTGTAAGGTCTTAAAAAACCATAAATCCTTGAACCTCTTTCAATACTTGAATCAATAAAGATTTCAAATGAATTATCTTTTGTTGGTATAGGTTGATACCAAGATTGTTCCCCAATGAATCTAAAGTATCTACTTCTCCTAATGAGATCCTTAAATTCTTTCATTAAATTATCGTCTCTTTTGTCTATCTGAAATATTTCTCTAGGAAACTCTCTTTTTCGAGTGATTATATTTTTTTCTATAGTCTTTTTTTGTGTTTCTTTCTTTATAAAAGGAATATCAATGGATTGGTTTTCTTTAGGAATTTCAAAATTTGTAGGGACGATATCTAAATTTGGATATTGGAATTCATTAAGAGCAACAAAAAATCTTTCAAAATTTACTTCTGGTTTCTGAAAGTTTTCTTTTAAGTCCTCATCTTTTAAATACTTAATAAAAATTAAGTCAATTCTGTACTCATCATCGCTAAGAAAATCAACATCTAATTGATCTCGCTCAACCGAAATCAGATTAAAAGATAACAAAAGAATAAAAAAATTAGCTAGCTTCATCTAATTTTAGGTTGGATATTATGGTCGAGAATGTATCTTGTAAAAATAAAATTGAATTATCTTCTTGAGGATTAAAAACTAATACATTGTTAGTTTTATTATCAGCCAGGATCGGAGATTCGGAATCAAACGTACATTCAATTCTTTTATTTGTACCTATTATTCTCTTAATCATCAGTGGCATAGAAATAATCTTTAGTTTGGTCAGTTCTATAAGGTTTTGGAAAGTTTTAGAGAATGGGCCAAATCTATCAACAATTTCATTTTTTAAAATTTCCAATTCATCCAGTGTTTTACATTCTGCTAATCTTTTATACATTTCTAGTCTAAGTTCAGCTTGAGGAAGATAGTCGTTATCTATATATGCTGGAACGTTCAATTTAATTGATGTATCTATGATTTTATCCTCAGGCATACCTTTCAATAAATGTTTAGCTTTTTTTATCATTTCACTAAAAAGATTTAAACCAACATCATGAACTAAACCGCTTTGTTTTTCTCCTAAGATTTCTCCTGCGCCTCTTATTTCAAGATCCCTCATTGCTAAGGCTAGCCCAGCATTAAAGGAATCCGTTGATTGCAAAGCTGTGATTCTATCTTTTGCTTTACCTTTTATATCTTTGAATTCACTGGTAAAAAAATATGCATATGCCTGTGTCGGAGATCTACCAACTCTTCCTCTTAATTGATGAAGTTGGGATAAGCCAAAATTATCTGCATCTTTCACTATAAGTGTATTTGCGTTGGGAATATCTATTCCGCTTTCTATAATAGTTGTGCAGATAAGAACATCAATATTTCCTTCTTTAAAATTATCTAATATTTCCTTTATCTTGAGTGGATCCATTTGACCATGAACAATATCAATATTTTTTTCAGGAAATATTTGAGTTAATTTATATTTTTCTTCTTCTAATTTATGGATTCTATTGCAGACATAAAATGTTTGCCCACCTCTTAATGTTTCACGCCGTATTGCTTCTTTGATGAAAGACTTTGATTCTCTTGAAACAATTGTTTCAACCGGTTTTCTGCCATGAGGGGGAGATGCAATGATAGAAAAATCTTTTAAGTCAGTTAAGGCTAGATTTAATGTTCGTGGAATAGGCGTCGCTGATAAATACATGACATCTATTTGTGCCTTTAATGATTTGATTTTTTCCTTTTGTTTAACTCCAAATTTATGTTCCTCATCAATAATTAAAAGACCAACATTATTGAAATCTAATTTATTGTTCATTAACGCATGAGTGCCAATCACAATTAGGTTAGGCTGATTCAAGATCTTTGAGTAAACATCTTTTTTTTCTAGAGTGGATAGATTTCTAGTTAATAAAACCACATCAACATCGTATTCAGAAAATCTTTTTGTAAAGGTTTCATAGTGTTGCTCCGCAAGAATAGTAGTGGGGACCATCAAACAAACTTGAAAACCATTCATGTAAGAAATATACGAAGCTCTCAATGCCATCTCCGTCTTACCGAAACCAACTTCACCGCAAATTAATCGATCCATCATTTTGGGAGAATGAAAATCGTTTATCAGAGAATGAGAACATTTAAGTTGATCTGGTGTAAGTTCATATGGAAAATTTTCAATAAATTTTTGAAAACCTTCTTTATTTATCTCCAATGGAGATCTTTTATAATTTGATCTTTTAGCTTCTGATTCTATTAATTCAGCAGCAAAATCATATGCTTTTTCAAATGTCTTTTGTTTTTTCTGATTCCATTTACTCTTTCTTATTGAGTCTAATTTTATCTCGTCCATTCCAATATAAGCCGAAAGCAAATTCATAGAGTGAACAGGCAAATATATTAAATCTCCTTGATCAAATTCAATGATCAAACATTCCGTATTGTTTAATTTTTTCAATCCTCTGTAAATTCCAATTCCATGATCTAAATGAACTACTTTAGAATCAATTTCAAAAGCAATATTTTCTGTTATCGAGAATCTTTCATAGGAGTAATCGTCTTTTGTATCTATTTCATCTTTATTTTTCTGGATATTTAAAATTAAATTCTCAGAACTTAATGAAGAAATTTCATCCAATGAATTAAATAAAATTTCAGGGGGGAGGGGAGGCCTGTCTAGGTCTAATTTAAAGTCTTCATATCTCTCATTAATTAAGTCCCAGTATTCCGATAGATATTTTTTTGCCTCATTGATATAGATAAGTTTGTAATTTTTAAAATAATCTTTAAAAAATGTTCTTTCATAAAAAAACAAAGGTAAATAATGTTCTAGTCCTTCCAAATTTTTACCTTTCAAAATACTATCGAATACTGGCCCGTCTGACTGAAATGTATTTCTCCAGTTTTTTTTAAAGATATTAATCGATTCGTTTGTTAATTCGTATCCTTTAGCTGCAATACACTTATATGAATCAATTTCTTTGAATGTAATTTGATCTTCATTTTTGAAATACTTTATTGATATGACCTCATCATCAAAAAGATCAATTCTAATTGGTAGTTTTGAATTACTTGGAAAGATATCTATTACAGAACCTCTAACTGCGTATTGCCCATTCTTTACGACTAAATCTGCTCTTTCGTATCCGGAGTTAATTAAAAATTTTATTAATCTTTTTAAGTCAATTTGTTGATTTTTTGATATTTCGAATGTTTTTTCAAAAATATACTTTTTATCAAATAAAGGTTGAATGATTGATGATGCAGTACAGGCAAGGCTAACTTCATCCTCTATTAATGATCTAAGAGTTTCAATACGCTTACCTAAAAGCGATGGATCAGGAGAAAAATTATCATAAGGAAGAATTTCAAGATCTGTTAAAACTTCTAGATCTTCAAAAAAAGAAGGATTAGATACTTTATACCTCTCCAATTGGTATTTGCTTTCAAAAATTATTATATTTTTTTGATCTAAATTCATTAGTTTCTGCTTATTAAGATCCAGCTACATTGTGTATAATGACGTCGTCTATTTTGCCCTAAACTACAGAGGTGTTTTAATGAATTTATCATTTTCTAAAGAAGATCAAGAATTTCAACAAGAGGTCAGAAGTTTTATTGAGCAGAATTATCCTTCTGAAATTAAAGAGAAGCAAGATCAAGGTATTCCTTTAAGTAAAGAAGATACTGTTAAATGGCATAAAATCTTAAATGACAAAGGTTGGCTAGCAGTAAATTGGCCTGAGGAACTTGGTGGAACTGGATGGACAATTACTCAAAAACATATATTTCAAAATGAATTAGCTGCAGCTAATACACCTACGCTAATGCCTTTTGGTGTGAACATGTGTGGGCCAGTAATTTATACTTTTGGTTCCGATGAACAAAAGGAATTTCATCTTCCAAAAATCCTCAATGGAGATATTTGGTGGTGTCAAGGTTACTCTGAGCCAGGATCGGGATCTGATTTAGCTTCCCTGAAGACAAAAGCAGAAAAAAAAGGTGACGTTTACGTAGTTAATGGCGCTAAAACTTGGACAACTTTAGCTCAACATGCTGACTGGATTTTTTGTTTAGTAAGAACAGATGGAAGTGGAAAAAAACAAGAAGGTATAAGTTTCTTGCTGATAGACATGAAGACTCCTGGAGTAGAAGTTAAACCTATCATAACTATCGATGGAACTCATGAAGTAAACATGGTCTATTTTGATAATGTTGAAGTTCCAGTAACCAATTTAGTTGGTGAAGAAGGGTTTGGATGGAGCATTGCTAAATTCCTTTTAGCTCATGAAAGAACTGGTATTGCTGGGATACCTTCACTAAAAAGGGAACTAGATAGATTGAGAGACATCACTACTCAAATTCAAGTAGGCGAGGGATCTTTAAAAGATGATGCAATGTTCATGTCCAAGCTTGATAGATTAGAAATCAAATTAACTGCAGCTGAATATACTGAACTAAGAACTCTTGCTGCAATGTCAGCAGGAGGTCATCCTGGACCAGAATCATCAATCCTAAAAATTCTAGGAACTGACCTTCAACAAGAATTATCTGATTTATTCGTTGAAGCGGTAGGTTACTATGCTCATCCTTTTATGACCGAAGAAGATTTGGCTTCAAATGAATCAAGAATTGGTCCTGACTTTGCTGCACCAGTCATGCCTCATTACTTAAATTACAGAAAAGTATCTATTTACGGTGGTAGTAATGAAATTCAAAGGAATGTAATTGCTAAAGCAGTTTTAGGTTTATAAGTAAATCAGGAAAGAGATATGGATTTTTCATTAACAGAAGAACAACAGCTTCTTCAAGACAGTATCAACCAATTTATTGAAAGAGAATATACTTTTGATGACAGAAAGAAATTCTTAGATTCTGAAAAGGGTTTCAATGAAGAAAATTGGAAAACTTTTGGTAGTTTAGGCTGGCTGGGAATGCCATTTTCTGAAAATGATGGCGGCTATAACGGTGGTCCAGTTGATGTAATGGTCATTATGGAGAATTTAGGTAAAGGTCTAATCGTAGAACCATACGTCCCATCAATTCTTTTGTCTGGAAAAATTCTTGCTGATTTAGGTTCTGACGACCAAAAATCAAATTATTTGCATCCTATGATAAGTGGAGAAAAAATAATTACTTTTGCTTACATAGAGCCTCAAAGTAGATTTACTTTATCGGACTGTTTGACCAAAGCCACAGCATCTGATGATGGCTTTGTCTTAGATGGTTATAAAGCATTGGTTCATAATGCATCTGCTTCAGATACTTTAATTGTTTCCGCAAGGACTTCAGGCAATCAGTGTGACGAAAAAGGTATTTCTCTTTTTCTGGTAGATACAAATGCTAAAGGAGTTTCCCTTAGAAATTATTCAACTATTGACGGCGGTAAAGCTTCTGAATTGACTCTTGAGAATGTATCAGTTTCTAAGGAATTTTTATTAGGTGAAATGGATGAAGGTTTTACTGCAATTGACAATGCTATAGATCTTGCCACATTAGGCATATGTGCAGAGGCGGTTGGCATTATGGGTAAAATGAATGAAATGACCCTTGAATACACCAAAACCAGAGAGCAATTTGAACAAAAACTCAGTCAGTTTCAAGCTCTGCAGCATCGAATGGTAGATAATTTTATGCATTACGAACAATCTAAATCCTTATTAGTAATGTGTGCCGCAAAGATGAATGATAATACCGAGGACAAAAAGAAAGCATTAGCCTCATTAAAATATCAAATCGGACTATCCGGCAAACACATAGGAGAAGAATCAATTCAACTTCACGGTGGAATGGGAGTAACGGATGAGATGCACATTGGTCATTATTTTAAAAGACTAACCACAATAAGAACTTTATACGGAAATTCTGATTATCATTTAAGCAACTACGCATCTTTATAAATCTTAATATAGATGGCTTCTACAAAATCTGATCAAAATCCAGATAAGAGAGATAGATCCAAACCAAAAGACTATCTTTCCGATTGGATCAAAAGACAATCTCTAGTAGAGAAGATGATTCCAATGATTGGAAATCTTCATAGGGAACAAAACGTTAGAATTCTACTTTACGGCAATCCTTTAATTACCCTATCTGTATCTCAAATTATGCAAGAACATAGATTGGTAAGAGAAACAGAAAAAAATGAACTCAGTGAATTTGAAACCTACGAAGTTTTAAATATTCTAAAAGATCTTGATCTGGGGCCTTGTGAAATAGATGTAGGAATTATCTCAGCAGGGTACATGTTCGATTCCAAATCCTTATCTCTTGAAGAATTTGTTAAAGAACAAGTTGCAGATGCTATTGGTAATAAAAATCCGGTTCTTCAGGAACCTCAAGATCTTGTTCTTTTTGGCTTTGGAAGAATTGGTCGATTAATTACTAGGCTTTTACTTGAGGATACTGGATCAGGAGAAACTTTATTGTTGAAGGCAGTTGTTGTCAGAAAAAAAAGCGATGATGACTTATTCAAAAGAGCTGAATTAATGAGAAGAGATTCTGTTCATGGAAATTTCAAAGGGACCATTAGGGTTGATTTAGATGAATATGGATTAGTAATTAACGGAAATCTCATTAAATTCATTGATGGAGATCCATCCAATATTGATTATAAAAAGTATGGAATAGATAACGCTGTAATTATTGATAATTCAGGAGCCTGGAGAGACGAGAAAGGTTTATCTGCTCATTTAAAATCCAAAGGAGCTAATAAGGTCTTGTTAACTGCTCCGACTAAATCTCCTCTAAAAAATATTGTTTATGGTGTAAATGAAAATGATCTAAATGATAAGGATAAGATTATTGGTGCTGCTTCATGCACAACAAATGCAATTGTTCCTCTTTTGAAAGCACTCGACGATGATTATGGAATTATAAATGGACATGTTGAAACAATTCATTCTTATACTAATGATCAAAACCTAATTGATAATTATCATTCAAAATCCAGAAGAGGAAGAAGTGCTGCTTTGAATATGGTAATTACAGAAACTGGAGCTGCCTCAGCCGTAAGTCAGATCCTTCCAAACTTAAAAGGTAAATTAACGGCAAATGCTATAAGAGTTCCTACTCCAAATGTTTCATTAGCAATTCTTAAACTTTCCTTGAATAAATCTCTTAGCGATAAAGAAACAGCTAATGAATATTTCAGACAATTAGCGTTTCATTCTATATACAAAGACCAAATTGATTTTACGAATTCTTCCGAAATTGTTTCATCTGATTTAGTAGGAAGTAGATACGCTTGTGTCATTGATTCTGAAGCAACTATTTGTGATGACAAACAAATAGTGATTTATGCTTGGTATGACAATGAATTAGGTTACTGCGTACAACTCCTAAGAGTTATTAAAAGCCTTGCAGGAATAAAATATAATCGCCTTCCTTACTTTTTGTAATGAGAAATATCACTATATCCAAAGGTTTAGATATTCCTATTTCCGGAGAAGTTACCGATTTAGAAATTACTAAACAGATCACTAATAAAGTTGCTGTTTTAGGAAAAGACTATCATGACTTGAAACCGACAATGTTAGTAAAGGTTGGTGATAATGTAATAAAAGGGCAAAAATTATTAGAGGATAAAAAAATCCCAGGTTTATTTTTAGTTGCTCCTATTTCAGGTGAAGTCATAGAGATAAATAGGGGAGAAAGGAGAGCCTTTGAATCGCTCGTAATTGAAACTGACAACAATGATGAAGAAAAAGTTTTTATAGAAAACCTTTCTAGCTTTCATGCTAACAATGAAAACGTAAGAGATATTTTGATTGAAAGCGGATTATGGACTAATTTTAAGAAAAGACCCTTTTCAAAAGTTCCAAACATAGACGAAAACGTAGAAGAGATATTCATATCTTGCTTGGATACTAGTCCTCTATCAGTTGATCCAGAAATATTTATTGAACAAAATCTTGATGATTTTAATAAAGGAATCGAAATCATATCTTTAATAACATCTAAATATGTGCATATTTCTTCAAAAATAGGGTCTAATTTATTTGTCGAAAGCGAAAAAGTTAGATTATACGAGTTGAATAATTTACATCCCGCTGGAAACGTAGGTACACAGATTCATTACATTTCACCATTAGGAAGAAATAAATCTGTTTGGACAATAAATTATCAGCATGTTTGTCATATTGGGCATATGTTTAATTTCGGTAGGTTATCATTCAAAAAGCTAGTAAGTGTTGCAGGACCTCAAGTTAAGGCTCCTTTTCTTCTTGAAACTATAAGTGGCGTTGATTTAATTGAAGTTTTGAAAGATAAACTTCTTGAAGGGACTAATAGAATAGTTTCTGGATCAGTTTTATCCGGTCGAAATGCTGCTGAAAACGAATCTTTTTTGGGCCACTTTCATAACCAAATATCTGTTTTAAGGGAAGTCGAAGATGTTGATAGAGAATTGTTTAATTGGTTTAGACCTGACTTAAAAAAACATTCTTTCTTACCAGTCTTCTTTACAAAGTTTTTTGAAAAAATTAATCCTCTTAGCTATACAACCTCCATGAATGGAGCAGATAGAGCCATCGTTCCTATAGGGGTGTATGAAGATGTTTTACCTTTCAATATTATGGCAACTCAATTACTCAAAAGTATCGTTCTTAGGGATACAGAGGAAGCGCAAGATTTAGGTATTCTTGAACTTGATGAAGAAGATTTAAGTCTTGCTACTTATGTGTGTCCTAGCAAATATGATTATGGATCTATCTTAAGGGAAAATTTAAAACTAATTGAGGACGAAGGATAAATAAATGTCTGATCCGTTAAGAAATTTTTTAGATAAAACCAAGCCAAATTTTCAAAAAGATGGTGCATGGTCAAAATATTTTCCTTTATTTGATGTCTTTGAAAATCTCTTTTATTCGTCTTCAAGAAAAACCTCTGGAATTACTCATGTAAGAGATGGTTCTGACATTCAGAGAGTCATGGCAATTGTATGGATGGCAACTTTTCCAACAATGTTTTTTGGAATGTATAACCTAGGTTATCAATCTTTAATTGCGATAGAGGCTTTAAATGCTGCGGGTCAAGAATTTACAAAAGATTGGCATTGGCCAATCATTGAGCTCGTTTCCGGTTTAAATCCTAACAACATTTTTGATTGTATTGCTTACGGCGCGGTATTTTTCATGCCTATTTACATAGTTACCTTCATTGTTGGAATTTTTTGGGAAGCTGTTTTTGCTGTTGTGAGAGGTCATGAAATTAGTGAAGGTGCCTTCGTTACAACGGTTTTATTTGCATTATCATGTCCTCCGGATGCACCTCTATGGCAGGTTGCTTTAGGTATATCGGTAGGATTAGTTATTGGTAAAGAAATTTTTGGCGGCACAGGTAAGAATTTTTTGAATCCTGCCCTAACAGGCAGAGCTTTCTTGTATTTTGCATATCCTGCTTCTTGGTCTGGTGATCTATCATGGGTTGCTGTTGATGGTTATTCTGCTGCAACTATATTAGGTCTTTCAGCCGAGTCCGGTTATCAATTTCTTCCTGATTCTTATAGTTGGTCAAATGCTTTTCTAGGTTTTATTCCCGGATCTATTGGTGAAACTTCGACATTAGCCATATTAATTGGTTTAGCAATCCTTCTTTTCACGAGAGTTGCATCATGGAGAATAATTGCAGGAGTTTTAATAGGCACTATAGCTACTTCTTATCTTTTCAATATCATTGGAAGTGAATCCAATCCAATGTTTTCTATGCCATTTTGGTGGCACATGGTGGTAGGTGGGTATGCTTTTGGCATGGTTTTTATGGCAACAGAACCCGTTTCTGGATCTCATACAAATAAAGGACGCTGGATCTATGGAATGATTATAGGAGTTTTGGTTGTTCTAATTCGCGTTGTGAACCCAGCTTTTCCCGAAGGAATGATGTTAGCAATTTTATTTGCAAATTTAACCTCTCCGTTAATTGACTACTTTGTTGTTAAACAAAATATAAATCGAAGAAACAAGGTAATTTATGCAGAAAGATAGCATTCTAAATATTATTCTCGTTGGTGTTGGTTTATGCATTGTATGCGGTGCTGTTATATCCACTGTAGCTGTGTCCCTGAAAGATCAACAAGAACAAAATGTAATCTTTGATCAGCAAAGTAAAATTATTGATGCAGCAAGATTGCTTGAGGTTTATCCTTCATCTCAAGAAGCATTAGCTTCGATTGAGGAGGTGGTTGTTAATCTTAACAATGGACAACCCTCTGGCTTTCCTCCAGATCAATATGATCTAGACTCTATATTAAGAGACTCTTCTCAACACACAGTTCTTAATGGCTCAGATGATATCGCTATGATAAGCGTAAGAGAAAATCTCTCTAAGGTTTACATTGAATACAGAAATAATGAACTAAAAACCTTAATTCTACCGGTAAGGGGATATGGATTATGGGGAACTTTATATGGTTATCTCGCTCTAGATTCTGACTTAAATACGATAGTAGGTTTAGAGTTTTATAAACATAAAGAAACTCCTGGATTGGGAGCAGAAGTGGATAATCCTAATTGGAAAAAACTTTGGAATGGAAAAAAAGTATTTGATGAAAATGGTTTAGTACAGATTTCGGTTATTAAAGGTTTTTCAAATCCACAAAATGCAGAATATTCCTATGAAGTTGATGGTTTATCGGGAGCAACTATTACAAGTAAGGGAGTTTCAAATCTTCTTGCTTTTTGGTTAGGTAATGAGGGATTTGGTCCCTTCATAAATAATTTAAAAAATAAAGAAATTAAATTAAGCGATGTCTAAGTTTAAAGAAATATTATTAACACCTATCTTCAAGGATAATCCGATTGCCTTACAAATATTAGGCATTTGTTCAGCATTAGCTGTCACCAGCAAGCTTTATCCGACACTTATAATGTGTGTTGCTTTAACTATCACTGTTAGCCTATCAAATTTTTTTATTTCCCTTATAAGAAACATAATCCCAACGAATATAAGAATTATTGTTCAAATGACCATTATTTCTTCTTTAGTTATTTTAGTAGATCAATTCCTTAAAGCTTACGATTATGAAACTAGTAAAACTTTATCTGTCTTTGTTGGATTAATTATCACTAACTGTATTGTAATGGGAAGAGCAGAAGCATTTGCCATGCAAAATACTCCTGGTGTAAGTTTTTTAGATGGTTTAGGAAATGGATTAGGCTATAGCCTCATTTTAATTGTTGTTGGAGCTATCAGAGAATTACTAGGTTCTGGTCAATTGCTTGGTATTGATATTTTAACTACTACTCAAAATGGTGGATGGTATGTTGGCAATAATTTCTTTCTATTGGCTCCAAGTTCATTTCTGATAATCGGATTATTTATATGGGCACTTAGATCATGGAAAACCGAACAAGTTGAAGAAAAAGAATTTTTGATGAGTAAAAATGCTCCTAAAGAGGTGGAAACGCATCATGCTTGAGCACTATCTGTCTATTTTTATATCTTCAATTTTCATAGAGAACTTAGCATTATCTGTTTTTCTTGGTATGTGTACATTTTTAGCCATTTCTAAAAAAATTGAAGCTGCTATAGGTCTTGGAATTGCAGTAATCGTTGTATTAGCAATAACAGTTCCTCTAAATAATATTATTTATAACTTTTTACTTAGAGATGGAGCTTTAACCTGGCTTGGCTACCCAGATGTATCCTTAGAATTTGTTGGATTAATTAGTTACATAGGAGTTATTGCTGCATGCGTACAAATTCTTGAGATGTTTTTAGATAAATTTGTTCCTAAACTTTATACTGCTCTTGGAATATTCCTTCCTCTTATAACCGTAAATTGCGCAATTCTTGGCGCATCACTGTTCATGGTAGAAAAGAATTTAGACTTTGGTGAAAGTGTTGTTTATGGCCTTGGTGGCGGAGTAGGTTGGGCTCTAGCTATTGTTCTCTTAGCAGGCATCAGAGAAAAATTAAAATACAGTGATATTCCAGACGGTCTTGAAGGATTAGGTATTACCTTTATAACTGTTGGTTTGATGACCTTTGGATTTATGTCATTTGGAGGAATAATACTTTAAATGATTAATCTAGATCTCATATTCGGAATTGCTACGTTTACATTAATAGTAAACCTGATGATATTTGTAATCTTATTTGCTAGATCAAGATTGGTATCCACTGGTGATGTTACTATCGAAATTAATGGAGATCAGGATAAAGCAATAAAAGTTCCCGCTGGAGGAAAATTGTTGCAGACCTTAGCATCAGAGAATTTATTTCTTTCATCGGCATGTGGAGGAGGGGGCACTTGCTCTCAATGTCGTTGCCAAGTATTCGAAGGCGGCGGATCAATACTTTCAACTGAAGAAGCTCACTTTAATAATAAAGAGAAAAGAGAAGGCTGGAGGCTCTCTTGTCAAGTACCAGTAAAGGCTGACATGAAGATTACAGTACCAGATGAAGTTTTTGGAGTTAAAAAATGGGAAACAACCGTTATCTCGAATGATAATGTGGCAACTTTTATTAAAGAATTAGTCTTGAAATTACCTGAAGGAGAGAATGTTGGTTTTGAAGCTGGTGGCTACGTTCAGATGGAAATACCTCCTTATGAGGCAGATTACAAATCTTTTGATATTAAAGATATATACAAAGGTGATTGGGAAAAATTTAAAGTTTTTGAAAATGTAGCTACAGTTGGTGTTCCTGTTATTAGAGCGTACTCAATGGCTAATTATCCTGAAGAAAAGGGGATAATGAAATTTAACATTAGAATAGCAAGTCCACCTCCTGGTACAAATTTTCCACCTGGCGAAGCTTCTTCTTATTTATTTAATTTAAAACCAGGTGATAATTTAACCATCTTTGGCCCATTTGGAGAATTCATGGCTAAAGATACTCCAAACGAAATGGTATTTATCGGTGGTGGAGCCGGTATGGCACCTATGCGATCTCATATATTCGATCAACTTCTGAGATTGGATTCTTCTAGAAAAATTACTTTTTGGTACGGAGCTCGAAGTTTAAAAGAAATGTTTTATGTAGATGATTTTGATAAATTACAGGATAAATATGAGAACTTTACTTGGCATGCTGCATTATCAGATCCTTTACCAGAAGATGATTGGAACGGTATGACTGGATTTATCCACCAAGTTTTATTTGATAACTACCTAAAAGATCATCCAGCACCTGAAGATTGTGAATATTATATGTGTGGCCCACCGATGATGATGGATGCATGCTTTACTATGCTAGATAGTCTAGGTGTAGAGCCTGAGAACATCATGTTTGATGACTTTGGTGGTTAAATACCTTTTTTTATTTTTATTTCTTCTAACAGGTTGTGTTTCAGAAGAAAAACAATACCAAGGATTTATATTTGGTACCTACTACAACATAAAAATTACAGATTCTTTAAATTCAAATAATCTTCATGACTCTATCGATTCAAAACTTCATGAAATAGATATGTTGTTTTCTAACTACAAAAACGATTCCTTTTTAATGAAATTTAATCGGAAAGAAAATCAATATATGGATACTGAATTTGAGAGCTTACTTAGTCATTCAACTGAAATATGTGATTTTGTAGGTCAACACTTTAATGTTTTTTCTGGAAGTTTAGTAAATCTTTGGGGTTTCGGGCCTTTAAAGAGAGAAGATATACCAAAAGCCACTGAAATAGAAAAAGTTATTCCAAGCGGATGTAGCTATGATTTAAATAACCATCTTGATATAGACTTTTCTGCAATAGCTAAAGGTTACGCAGTAGATGAAATTTCTGAATTGTTAGATGATCAAAATTTTAATAACTATTTCATAGATATTGGTGGAGAAATACTTATCAAAGGTAAAAAGAAAAAAAATCCCTGGATCATCTGTATAGAAAATCCTGATATCAATAACAGCAAACCTATTGAGTGTTTATCAAAAAAAGAAAATGAAAAATATATGGCTATTGCCACTTCTGGTGATTACAGGAATTATTTTATTTTTGATAATAAGCGCTATTCCCACACTATTAATCCAAAGAGTGGATATCCCATTTCAAATAATTTAACCTCTGTTTCAGTAGCCTTACCAGGTCAATTTCGTCACACTGGCGATGCAGATGCATTAGCTACTGCATTGAATGTTATGGGGCTAAAGAATGGTTTTGACTTTGCGCTAGAAAATTCGATTGCTGCTTTATTTGTTTTTAAATCAGGAGATGAATTTTCTATTAGAATGACACCATTATTTAAAGATATAATTCACTAGTTATGGCTACTTTTATATTTGCATCAATCGTTGTAATTCTCTCAATACTAGGTCTTAGTATCGGATTAATTATCAACAATAAACCTCTTCAAGGATCTTGCGGAGGTATGAGCAATCTCGATAGCGATTTAGAATGCAGTATATGTGGCGGTAATCCAAACAAATGTCCTAAGTAATTAGAACTGATTCATCGTATTATCCTTACCACCTGCTTTAAGGGCTTTATCACCGGAAAAATACTCTTTGTGAGTGTCACCAATTGTTGACCCAGCAAGATCTTGGTGTTTCACAGATGACATATCTCTTCTAATTTCTTGTCTTTGAATACCTTTGACATAAGCTAGCATTCCTTCGTCACCAAAATAACCTTCAGTTAATGTTGCAGTTCCCAAAGCTGTTTCGTGATAAGTGGGCAGAGTTATTAGATGATGGAAAATTCCTGCTTCTCTAGAAGCATCTTTTTGGAAAGTTTGTATAAGGTTATCTGCTTCTAAAGCCAATTCAGAATCGTCAAACTTTACATCCATTAAACCTTTAGGATTCGAAGAAGGATCTGGATATGCCGAAACATCCTTACCTGCATCAACCCATTCTTTGTAAACTTGTTCTCTGAATGACAAAGTCCAATTAAAAGATGGAGAATTGTTATAGACTAGCTTAGCCTTAGGTTCGACTTTTCTGATTGCATTAACCATGTCAGCAATTTGCTGTACGTTCGGTTTTTCTGTCTCAATCCATAAAAGATCAGCTCCATTTTGTAAGCTTGTAATACAATCAAGGACTACTCTGTCAAAACCTGTGCCTTCTTTAAATCTGTATAGGCCATTAGGAAGACGAACAGGTTTAACTAAAACACCGTTTTGATGGATAGTTATATCGTTTTCATCTAGTTCTTCAAGGTTAGTAATTTCTTCGGTTTCAAGAAAAGAATTATATTTATCTGCCAAGTCGCCTTGTTCTTGCATTACTGGTACTTTCTGAGTAAGTCCTGCTCCCAAAGAATCAGTTCTAGCAACTATCAACCCGTTTTCTACACCTAGCTCTAGAAATGCATACCTAACTGCATTAATTTTATGCAAGAAATCTTCGTGAGGAACAGTAACTTTTCCATCCTGATGTCCACATTGTTTTTCATCAGAAACCTGATTCTCAATCTGAATGCAACACGCTCCAGCTTGAATCATTTTCTTTGCTAATAAATAGGTTGCTTCTTCATTACCAAAACCCGCATCGATATCTGCAATTATTGGAACTACATGAGTTTCAAAATTATCTATTTTGGATATAACTTCTGATTCATCCCCACCATTCTCTCTAACTTCATCTAATTCGTTAAATAGATGTTGTAACTCAACAGCATCAGCCCTTTTTAAAAATGTATATATCTCTTTAATTAGGTTTGGAACGGCTAATTTCTCATGCATGCTTTGATCTGGAAGAGGGCCAAAGTCTGATCTTAGAGCAGCCACCATCCATCCGCTTAAATATACATATCTTTTATTAGTTGTTTCTCTGGATTTTTTTATCTCCATCATCATTTGTTGAGCAGTAAAACCATGCCAACAACCTAACGATTGAGTATAAACAGATGAATCTCCGTCATATTCAGACATATCTTTATGCATGATGTCTGCAGTATATTTAGCTATATCCAAACCTGTTTTGAATCTATTTTGTAAATCCATTCGAGCTGCGTTTTCAGCAGAAATATTTTTGTATAAATCTCCACCTTTAGCTATTAATTGCTCAAAATGTTCTACAGTCTTTTTATAATCAAGCATTTACAGTCCTCTTCTCAATGAATACTTATTTTAATTTTGCTAGATAGCTAGTTAAGCCGGTGTATTGTATAGGAGTTAGCTTAAGAAGTTTAGTTTTATCTACTTCATTAATAGGAAGATTTTCTATTAAGTTGCGGTAACTTTCTTTATTTAGTTCTTTCCCTCTAGTTAATTTTTTTATGGTGTTATAACTATTAGAAATTTTATTTTTTCTCATTACGGTCTGTATTGCTTCTGCTAAAACTTCCCAACTTTCCTGCAACTCCTCTTTAATTTTTTTCTTATTTGGTTCGAGTTTTTTAAGCCCTTTATTCAATGAATTAAGAGAAATTTCTAAATATGCAAAACAAAGACCAATATTTCTGCTCACTGTTGAATCGGATAAGTCTCTCTGTAATCTAGAAATTTGTAATTTATTTTTGATAGCAGGAATTAAGCTATTTGATAAAGATAAATTTCCTTCAGCATTTTCGAAATCAATAGGATTGACTTTGTGCGGCATAGTTGATGAGCCTACCTCGGTCGAAGAAATTTTTTGTTTAAGATAATCTTTAGATATATAAAGCCAAGTGTCCTTTGATAAATCTAGTAATACATTATTTAAATTTTCTACGTTAGATAATAAGAATACCAGATTATCTTTAAACTCAATTTGAGATGAAATTAGAGAATATTCAAGATTGAATGAAGAAATAAATTTTTTAGTAATTTTTGGCCAATCGATTTTAAAGTCTAGTACATAATGAGCATTAAAATTTCCTACAGCCCCATTAAATTTTGCAGATTGTTTAGATTCATTAATTTTATTTTGATGAAAGGAAATTCGATGATAAAAATTCTTAAATTCTTTTCCTAGGGAAGTAGGACTAGCTTTCTGACCGTGCGTGAAGGAAAGCATAGAAATATTTGCCCATTTGACAGCCATCTTATTAATTTCTTTATTAAAAGACTTTAGATTTGGCAATAAACATTCAGTTCTATATCTTTCAACCATTAAAGCATAAGATAGGTTATTGATATCTTCAGAAGTACAACAAATATGCACAAATTCACTCAGTTTGGATAATCCCAATGATTCAAGCTGCTTTACTATATAAACTTCTACGGCTTTTACATCATGATTTGTAATTTTTTCTATATATTTAACTTTTGAAGCTTCCTTCAGATTAAAATTTAAATAGATTTTCTCAATTTTTTTATGTTGATTTTTATTAGTCGAAGGTAAAAATTTAAAACTTTTTGTATTTAATAAAAATAACAACCATCTTATTTCTACTTCAACTCTCGTTTTGATGAGAGCAAATTCAGAAAAATAATTTTCAAGTTCCTTTATTTTATTTTTATATCTTCCATCAATAGGAGATATTGATAAAAGCGATTCTTTAGTCATGACTTATAAATTTCTCCACCACCTAAACAAACATTATCCTGATAAAAGACAATTGATTGACCTGGAGTTATGGCTCTTTGAGGTTTTACAAATTCTACACTAAACGTTTTACCTTTTTTCGATAGGATGCACTCTTGATCATCTTGTCTGTATCTAATTTTGGCTTCCAGTTTTATAGGTTTGGTCAGATTAGGTTCACAGATCCAATTAATAGAATTAACAGATAATTTTTTTTCAAATAACTTTTGATTATCGTTACCTTGAGCTACGACAAGAATATTTTCTGATAATTTTTTTTCTACTACATACCACGGTCTTTCGTCATAATTTTTCAATCCACCGATCCCCAATCCTTGTCTTTGACCTAATGTATAAAAGGAAAGACCTCTGTGCGTACCAATATTATTACCCCTATCACAAACAATTTTTCCAGGTTTATCTTTAATATAGTTTTCTAAAAAGCTAGGGAAGGGTCTTTCTCCAATAAAACATATTCCAGTGCTATCTTTTTTTTCAAAAGTAGATAAATTCATTGATTTTGCAATGTCTCTCACCTCTTTTTTTGTAAGTTCAGAAAGTGGAAAGATAGTTTTATTTAAAACTTCTTGATTTATGTTACAAAGAAAATAAGTTTGATCTTTATTTTCATCTTTTGCTTTTACTAAATAATTTAATCCAGAAATCTCCTTTATCCCCGCGTAATGACCAGTAGCTATATAATCGAATTCATTTTCAATAGCATATTTATAAAATTCATTAAATTTTATGTATTGGTTACATAAAACATCAGGGTTGGGAGTCTTACCTTTTTCTAAATCCTCTAAAAATTTATTAAATACCTTGCTCCTATATTTTTTTGAAAAATTTACATGGTGCAATTTAATATTTAATTGATCTGCAACTTTTGCAGCATCCATAAAATCTTCTTTAGCAGTACAAAGCGGCGTTCCATCATCGTCTTCCCAATTCTTCATGAATGCTCCTTCTACTTCATATCCTTCTTGCAGAAGAAGTGCTGCGGAAACTGATGAATCCACACCGCCAGACATGCCAACTAGTACTCTCATTGTGGTATTTTATTAAAAAAATGCAAAAGTCTTAAACCTTTATTTTAATGGTACAATCTCCCCCTAATTTGACCCTACCTTAAAGAAATATAGATTATGAGTTACGAAAAAATAGTTATTCCATCAGATGGAGAGCCAATCACGATAAGTGAAAAGGGTAAATTGAAAGTCCCTAATAATCCGATAATTCCTTTTATTGAGGGTGATGGTATTGGCACTGATATAACACCAGCTATGATAAAAGTCATCGATAATGCTGTTGAAACAGCTTACGGAGACGAAAAAAAGATATCTTGGATGGAAATATATTGTGGTGAAAAGTCAGTTGAAACTTACGGGAATGATACATGGCTTCCTGAAGAAACGATTGATGCAATAAAAGAGTATATTGTTGCAATAAAAGGACCGCTTACAACTCCTATAGGAGGAGGGATTAGATCATTAAATGTTGCGTTGAGGCAAAGATTAGATCTTTATTCATGTGAAAGACCTATTACGTATTTTGAAGGTGTCCCAAGTCCAGTAATCTATCCAGAATCTACTAACATGGTAGTTTTTAGAGAAAATTCTGAAGATATTTATGCTGGTATAGAATTCAAAGCTGACTCTGAAGAGGCCAAGAAAGTTATCAAATTTTTTCAAGAAGAAATGGGAGTTGGAAACATTAGGTTTGAAGAATTCTGCGGTATAGGAGTTAAACCTATTTCTAAGCCTGGAACTGAGAGATTGGTAAGAAAAGCAATTCAATTTGCTGTCGATAATGATCGATCTTCAGTAACTTTAGTTCACAAAGGTAATATTATGAAATTTACTGAAGGTGCATTTAAAGAATGGGGTTATGGTGTTGCTAAAACCGAATATGGTGCGGTTTCTTTAGATGGTGGTGAATGGATGAGTTTTATAAATCCTAAAACTGGAAGAACTATTGTAATTAAGGATGTTATAGCTGACTCTTTTCTTCAACAAATCTTAACAAGACCAGCAGATTATGATGTTATTGCTACTATGAATCTAAACGGTGACTATATTTCTGATGCTTTAGCAGCCAAAGTAGGTGGATTAGGCTTGGCTCCAGGAGCTAACGTTGGAGATCATATTGCCTTATTTGAAGCTACTCATGGAACAGCTCCAAAGTATGCTGGTGAAGACAAAGTAAACCCATCATCTTTAATTCTCTCAGCAGGAATGATGCTTAATCATATTGGATGGAAAGAAGCTTCAGATAACGTCATCAAAGGAATTAGTTGGGCTATTAAAAACAAGCTCGTTACTTACGATTTAGCCAGATTAATGAAGAATGCTACAAAACTTAAGTGTTCAGAATTTGCAGAGGAAGTTTGCAAAGGAATGAAGATGGGGTATCTCAAATAACATAGATTTAATGTTTTTTGATTTTAAATTAGAGAGCAAAAATCCAGAAGAAGAATTTGAAGGCGACTTATCAGTCGCCATTAGACCTTCTGATCCAATAGTAAAAAAACCTTCTTTATATAGAATTCTTTTGTTGAATGACGACTATACGCCCATGGAATTTGTAGTATATGTGTTACAAAAGTTTTTTAATTATGATCAAGAAAGAGCAACGCAAATTATGTTAGCAGTGCACACTCATGGAAAAGGAGTTTGTGGTATCTTTACAAAGGAGATAGCTGAAACGAAATCATCACAAATTAATGATTTTGCTCAACAGAATGAACATCCTTTATTAAGTGAAATTGAACCAGTGGATGACGAAGATTGATGTTAGAAAAGAATTTAGAAAATTGTCTTAATAACGCATTTAAGAAAGCTCATAGTTCTAATCATGAATTTGTTACAACAGAGCATTTATTATTTTGTCTTTTAGATAATAACGAAGCTCTTAAATTACTGTCTGCTTGTAATGTTGATATTGAAAAATTAACTTTAGAGTTAGATAAATTTCTAAAGGACTCTATTCCTGAAAATACAGATTCTAATAAAGATGTTCAAGCTACTCTAAGCTTTCAAAGGGTAATTCAAAGAGCGGTATTTCATGTTCAAAGCACAAAAGGTGCAGAAGTGACGGGAGCCAACATAATTGTTGCTTTGTTTAGTGAAAAAGAGTCTTACAGCGTTTATTTGTTAAAACAACAAGGCATGACAAGATTAGATGCCGTTTCTTACCTCAGTCACGGAGAGGAAGAGGAATCTGAAGACTTAGAAATAGATTATCAAAATGAAGATGGCGAAGAATCTGAGCAAAATGCATTAATTAAATACGCTACTAATTTAAATCAAGAAGCATCTGAAGGAAACATAGATCCGCTTATTGGTAGATCTAATGAATTAGAGAGAATCACTCAAATAATCTCAAGAAGAAGTAAAAACAATCCGCTATTAGTTGGAGAATCTGGTGTTGGAAAAACAGCTGTTGTAGAAGGCCTTGCAAAAAATATAGTGGAAGGAAATGTGCCTGATGTCTTAAAAAATCGTCAAATTTTTTCTTTAGATATGGGAACTCTTCTCGCTGGAACAAAATACAGAGGAGACTTTGAAAAAAGATTAAAGTCAATTCTTAAAGAACTAAAAAAAATTGAAGGATCTATCCTGTTCATAGATGAGATACATACTGTAATTGGTGCAGGTGCAACGTCTGGAGGAGTAATGGATGCCTCAAATTTATTAAAGCCTACTTTAGGAAAAGGTAGTTTTACTCTGGTTGGATCTACAACTTACACTGAATATAGAAATATTTTTGAAAAGGATAGGGCATTATCAAGAAGATTTCAGAAAGTAGATATTGAAGAACCATCTCAAGAAGAAACTTTAAAAATTCTTGAAGGTTTGAAATCAAAATTTGAAGAACATCATGAACTTAAATATTCAAAAGAAGCATTAAAATCAGCAGTAGAACTTTCTTCAAAACACATAAATGACAAATTTCTTCCAGATAAGGCCATTGATGTTGTTGATGAAGCCGGTGCAAGGTTAAGACTTCTAAAAAATAACAGAAGAAAAACTGTTTCTGAACTAGATATCCAAAAAGTTATTTCACTGATGGCTAGAATACCTGAGA
>CACFIK010000007.1:0-68223 GCA_902566305.1 uncultured SAR86 cluster bacterium
CTACCAAGGGATGTTGTGCAGAAATTCTAATGTCTGTCTCGGGATAAAGAACCTGGCATGTATGGATAGATTTCTCCATCAAAATTTTACTTAACCCACTGCCACGAGATTTTTTGTGTAAAACCACTCTTCCTATAGAAGCGTCTTCATACTTTATTCCTGGCGGTATTAGACGACTGTAACCCTGAAGATTTGATTCTATGTAGGCAAGCAAATGAAAAGAGTCCTGATCAACATTATCCGCATCCAGATATGAAGTATTTTGCTCTATTAAAAATACTTCTTGGCGAAGATTCATTACGTCATAAAGTTGATGAACGCTTAAGTCTTCGAATGTTCCTTCTACCCAAGTAATGTCATTCATGGACAAGGGTTTGGGCATCCGTAATGAATTTCTTCAATTTTCTTCAGACATTCTTCATCAAGCTTTGTATCGATACTGCCAACAGCAATCTTTAGCTGCTCCATAGTTGTGGCGCCAATAATATTTGAAGTGACAAAATCTTGATCATTAACAAATGAATTAGCCATCAAAGCAGGATCCATTGAATATTCATTAGCAAGATTTACATACTTCCTTATTATTTCCTCTGCCTGTTCCGTTTCGTATCTTTGGCCTCGTTCAAATAAAGTAGTCCTGGCTCCAGCAGGCCTAGCACCGTCAAGGTATTTCCCGGTTAGATATCCCTGTGCAAGGGGTGAATAAGCCAACAAACCAACTTGAGATCTGTGATGGAATTCGGACATCCCACTTTCATAGATTCTGTTTAACAAGTTATAGGCATTTTGAACGCTAACAACTTTAGGTAAGTCATGCATTTCTGCAGCCTTAATAAATTCGGACAGTCCCCATGGGGTTTCGTTGGAAAGGCCAACGTACCTAATTTTTCCTTCTTTCACTAAATCACCCAAAACTTTTAATGTCTCCTCTATGGCTACTGATTCTAAATCGTAATGCTTATAAGAGAGGCCTCCACCAAATAAGTTTATTGGTCTATCTGGCCAGTGAAGTTGATAAAGATCAACGTAGTCAGTTTTGAGTCTTTTAAGGCTTCCTTCGATAGCCTTTGTAATATTATCGCTATCAAGTCTTGTTTCACCGCCTCGAAACCATTTCATGCCGCTTCTTCCAGCAACTTTAGTTGCAAGGATAATTTTTTCTCTGTTACCTCTTTTTTCAAACCAATTGCCAATTATTGTCTCAGTGCTCCCCTGAGTATCTTCCATTGGTGGAATAGAATATAACTCAGCAGTATCAAAAAAGTTTACTCCTTGATCAACGGCGTAATCCATTTGCTCAAAACCTTCTTCTTCCGTATTTTGCTGTCCCCAAGTCATGGTTCCTAAGCAAATAACACTCACATCGATGTCTGTGTTGCCTAATTTTCTATATTCCATAATAATTACCCTCCAAAAACATTTGCTTAGTATATAGGGGGAAAAAGTGGAACCAAACATCTATTCAATAAATTTTCAGGATTCAAAAGAAGCAGAAAAAAACTTAGAAGAATACAAAGGAAAGTATATTTTGATAGTTAATGTAGCTAGTAAATGTGGTCTTACACCGCAGTACGAAGGCCTTAAACAAATTCAGGATTCATATGAGAAAGATTTGCAAGTTATTGGTTTCCCTTGCAACCAATTCATGGGTCAAGAACCAGGTACCGATGAGGAAATTCAAACTTTTTGTAAAACGAAGTACGATGTTAATTTTCCTGTAATGAAAAAAATTGAAGTAAATGGGTCAAATACCCATCCGCTTTATGAATATTTAAAATCGGAAAAAACTGGAATTTTAACCGAAGCCATTAAGTGGAACTTTACAAAGTTTTTAGTTGATAGAGATGGGAACGTTATAAAAAGGTATTCACCTCAAACGGAACCTAGCGAGATTGAAGAAGAACTTAAAGACATTATCGAGTAGGAGAATAATTACAGGCTTGCTTAGATTTTTTTGCATAATTAATCCATCCTCTCTACCAAAATTTAATTTGTAATAATTCTTTCTTACTCCTGCTTCCTGAAAACCATTTCGACGATAAAACTGAATAGCTCTTTGGTTTGATTCTCTAACCTCTAAAAAAATTCTTTTTTTAAAAGTATATTTTGATTGATCTACAACCCTTTTTAGCAACTGATAACCAATTGATTTTCCAATAAATTGTGGAGCGACAGAAATATTTAATAGATGGATTTCATCCATTACATACTGATAGATGACATACCCATTAACTTTACCGTCAATAGTAACCACATCAGCTTTGCTAAACCTTAAGGCATCATAAAAATTATTTTCAGACCAAGGAGTTTCATTAGTTAGCGACTCTATGCCGTGAACATAGTAGATATCATTTTTATTCATAGGTCTGAAACTAATTTTCATTTTTCCAAGCTTGTTTCCTCTTTTGAGAATGTTCTAATAATTCAGATAACTTCAATGATTTAGAATTTAGAAAATCCACTGCACTTTCGTTATCTTTAGTGAAATTATTTAGGTAATAATCCAATGACTTTAAAAACTGATCATTGCCTTCGCTTTCATCACTTTTATCGACTGCCTTTACTTTGTTATCTACAAATATAAAATCCTCAACCAATTCATAAGTTGAGATGCCCATTTTGTTTAAAGTCTCTTTATTCATTTATCATTCGTTATGAATAGTATAATAATTTATAAATTGGTTATTTAATTGAAAAAAATTACAAATACAAATACTTCAAAGTACTTACCGTTTGAAAGGATCAACCTAAGCGATCGTAAATGGCCAGGAAATATTATTTCTAAAAAACCTATTTGGTGTAGTGTCGATTTAAGAGATGGCAATCAAGCTTTGATTGAACCTATGGGGTCTGAAAAAAAGCATAGATTTTTTCAATTACTATTAGAGACTGGATTTAAAGAAATTGAAGTTGGATTTCCATCTGCTTCAAAAACTGATTTTGATTTTGTAAGAGACTTGATTGAAAAGGATTTAATTCCTGATGATGTCACTATTCAGGTTTTAACGCAGGCTAGAGATCATTTAATTGAGGATACCTTCAAAGCTGTTAAAGGAGCAAAAAATGTTTGCATTCATGTTTACAACTCCACCTCTACCCTTCAACGCGAGGTAGTATTCAGAGAAAGTAAAGATGGGGTCAAAAAAATTGCTTTGAACGGTGCTTCCCTAGTTAAAGAACTAGCAGATAAAAATAATGAGACTAATTGGGTGTTTCAATATAGTCCTGAAAGCTTCACTGGAACAGAATTAAGTTATGCGGTTGAGGTTTGTAATGAGGTAAATGAGATATGGAATCCCTCCAGTGATAATAAATCAATAATGAATCTTCCTGCTACCGTTGAGATGTCAACTCCTAATATATACGCAGATCAAATTGAGTGGATGTCACGAAATTTAAATAATCGGGAAAGTGTAATATTGAGTCTTCATCCCCACAACGATAGAGGTACTGCTGTAGCTGCAGCCGAATTAGGATTAATGGCAGGAGCGGATAGAATCGAAGGTTGTCTTTTCGGTAATGGAGAGAGAACTGGCAACGTTGACATAGTAACCCTTGCTCTTAATCAACTTACACAAGGTTTAGATCCAGAATTAGATTTTTCCAATATCAATCATGTAATGCGAGAAGTTGAATATTGCAATCAATTACCTGTACATCCTAGGCATCCTTATGCTGGGGACTTAGTTTTCACTGCGTTTTCAGGATCACATCAAGATGCAATCAAAAAAGGTTTTGATTCAATGAGAGAATCCAATGACCCGCTTTGGAAAGTTCCATATCTCCCAATAGATCCTGAAGATTTAGGTAGAACATATGAAGCTGTGATTAGGATAAATAGTCAGTCAGGAAAAGGTGGAATTGCGTACATTCTAGAAAAAGACCATGGACTATCAATGCCCAGAAGGCTTCAAATTGATTTTAGTCAGGTTATTCAACAAGTTACTGATGAGACAGGAAAAGAATTAGAGAGTGAAGACATTTGGACCAAATTTAGGGAAACTTATTTGGAAGGAAATAAGTACAGATATGTTTCTCATAAAATTTCTTCTGGTCCTGACGATAAAGGAATACAAAAAGATAACATTGAAGTTACTCTGTCTAAGGAAGGTAAAGAATTTGACATAAAGGGTGAAGGAAATGGGCCTATAGATGCATTTATGAGTGCATTCAATAACTACAATAAATCATCATTTTCAATTTCTGATTATCATCAACACGCAATCTCATCCGGGGCAGATGCTCAGGCAGTTGCGTACATAGAAGTACAAAAAGATAAGAAAAGCCTTTCTTGGGGGGCTGGTATTCATGCCAACACGCTAGTTGCCTCTATTATCTCTGTATTAAACGCCCTAGATTAGATCAATTCAGAGACAACTAAGCATTCTTTTGTTTTTTTTATTAAGACAGATCCCTTTTTGCCTTTTGCACCCCAGTGAAAATATGAATTATTCTTTGAAGTTTTTATGAAAATATTAATTAAATTATCAAGCACTTTTTGATTTGGTGAATTTAAACCATTTAATTTTATCCATTTTCTAAGGATGATTTTTTTTTGACTATCTTTTTCATCAATTAGCTTTCTGAGATTAAGAGAATTTTTAGAAAGCTCAGCATCACTAAAGTCATGAGAAGTTTCAGCTACACCTAAATATTCCTTTTGAATATCAATAAAGGATTGAACTTTGTTTTCATAGTTAGGCCAACGATTCTTTATTTTTGGGATGATATTTTCCCTTATGTAATTTCTATCAAAACTTGTATCTTTATTCGATGGATCGTTAATAAAATCAAGTTTATGTGTTTTTGCATATGACAGAAGAAGATCTTTTGACAAGCCAAGAAAAGGTCTGACTAGTCTTCCCTCATTGAGAGCTCTTTCTTCTGGAATACCAACTATGCCATCCATTCCCGTTCCGCGAAAAATTCTAAAGAAAAAAGTTTCAATTTGATCATCTAAGTGATGAGCAAGGAAGAGCGTAGAATTTTTATCTACAAATTCAGAAAATATCTCGTATCTAAGATTCCTTAAATCATTTTCTGATAGTGCTTTTTTATTTGATTTGATTTGAGAACAAGCGAAAGAAACCTGCATGGTTTCACAAAATTTTTTGCAGTGTTCGATCCAGTTCTTTGAATTCTTGTTCTGTTTATGGTCTACGTGTATCGCAAGGATTTCTTTGTTTAATTTTTCTTTAACTAGAGCTTGCTTAAGAGCATAAAGGAGAACCGTTGAATCTAATCCTCCACTGAAAGCAACTAAGAATTTTTTTGAATCTTCGGTTAAGTAACCTGAGAAAGACTCATAAATTTCGTTCACTTACTCGATGGCTCCGTAGCTCATAATTTTCTTGTGTCTTTCATTAAGAAGATCCGAAATATTAAGGGACGAACATTTTTCAAGCTGCTCAGAAATGTGGTCTGAAAGCACGGAACTCATTTTTTGAATATCTCTGTGAGAACCACCTAAAGGCTCATCGATGATTTTATCTATCAAACTTAACTCTAGAAGATTGGAAGCGTCTAATTTCATTGCTTTTGCGGCATCCTCTGCTTTTGAAGAATCTCTCCAAACAATCGACGCACAAGCTTCTGGAGAAGCCACAGAATAAATAGAGTACTCTAACATTGATATATTATCTCCCACTCCAATTGCCAAAGCTCCGCCAGAACCGCCCTCTCCAGTAATAATTACAATAATTGGTGTTTTAAGTTTGGACATAACACTTAAGTTGTACGCTATGGCTTGTGAATTACCTCTTTCTTCACTTTCTATGCCAGGATAAGCTCCAGGAGTATCGATAAATGTTATGACCGGCATAGAAAAATCTTCTGCAAGCTTCATTAATCTGGCAGCCTTTCTATAACCTTCAGGTTGTGACATACCAAAATTCCTTTCTATCTTATCTTTTGTGTCCTTACCTTTTTCATGGCCGATAAGCATCACAGGTTTTCCTTTGAAAGTAGCGGTCCCTCCAATTATTGCCCTATCATCACCAAAATTTCTATCGCCATGATGTTCATCAAAATTATGAAATATTTTTTCTATGTAATCACTAAAATGCGGCCTATGGGGGTGTCTCGCAACTTGAACTTTTTGCCATATGGAAAGATTTGAATAAAGCTCCTTGGTTATTTTAATAATTTCTTTATTAAGAGAATCAACTTGACTTTGAATTACATCTGGCTGGTCTTGGCTCGAGCGTAGATCTTCAATCTTTTTTTCTAAAAGGCTGATTGGTTTTTCAAAATCTAAAAAAGAGTAGGACATTATCTTCTATGATACATAAGTTCTAAATTATCTCTTCCATAAGTATTTAAAAGAGCTTTCATGGTATTGTTAGTCAATAAAATTCTCCTATCCTCATCGAATTCTATTTCTGCTTCAGATTTTTTTGAAGTATATTTCAGCTCAACAGGACATCCAATTGAAGATTCTGCATCAAGGTCGTCGAGTAATCTTTTGAAGCTCTCGATGTTAGACTTTTTTGATTCAATCAAAGATATTCTTAATTTTTCTACCATCCTGATTCTTAAGTTTTCTAAAGTATTGATATTAGTGACTTCAATTTTTTTTGCTAATCCGTACAAAACTTCTCGAGAATTATCTACAGTAACCTTGCCGTCCACAATAAAAATATCTTTGTTATTTAATTCAACCTGCATTGATTGCATTACATCAGAACCCAAAATAATCTCTATTTTTTCAGTTCCGTCATCTAACGTTGCAAATGTTACCGGACCTCTTCTGCCTTGAATTGTCCTTTTGGTAGTTATAACACCTGCACACCTTTGAATATTCTTATCTTCATTGAGACTAGAAATCCTATTAGGGCAAATTTGCTCAATTTCCCATTTATATTCATCCATAGGATGGCATGAGAAATAAAATCCTAAAGAGTTTAGCTCACCCAGAGACTTATCAAATTCAATAGCTTTTGGTTTTGTGATGGGAATAACGTTAGGTAGTTCAACGTCACCGAATAAATCATCAATTCCGCTTTTTTTCTCTTCAGACACTTGTCTAGCAAACTTCAAAGCAGATTCAATATTCACAAACATCTCTTCCCTGCTAGATTGAAATGAATCCATTGAGCCAGATGCAATCAGCGGTTCTAGAGCTCTTTTTCCAACTTTTTCTGTATCAATGCGACTAGAAAAATCCGAGAGTGTCTTGAAGTTACCTTTTAAGGTTCTATTATCAATTATGCTTTCGATAGCTGACTTACCAACTCCCTTTATTGCTCCCAATCCATACATAAGTGTTTCATTATCTATATTCCTGAATTCATAAAAACTTGAATTAATATCAGGCGGCAAAACTTTAAGGTTTAAAAGCTTGCAGTCATCAAGAAGCATCTGAATCTTATCAGTATCGTCCATTTCTGAACTTAAGACAGCAGACATAAACTCTGCTGGATAGTGGGCTTTTAACCATGCTGTCTGATAAGAAATAAAGGCATAAGCTGCAGAATGAGACCTGTTAAAACCATAGCCAGCAAATTTTTCAATTTGATCAAATAATCCTTCTGCAAATCTTTTATTTTTTCCTTTTTCAATTGCGCCTGTTATAAAGGGTTCTTTTTGTTCTTCCATCTCAGAGGCTATTTTCTTTCCCATTGCTCTTCTAAGAATATCTGCCTCACCAAGCGTAAAACCGGAGAATTCCTGAGCCAATTGCATAACTTGTTCTTGATAAACAATCACACCGTGAGTTTTATCAAGTATTTTTTCAACTGATTCGTCTCCATAAGAGAATTCTTCTCTTCCATGCTTTCTTTCAATATAAGTTTCAACCATGTTCATTTCTAAAGGACCAGGTCTGTATAAGGCAATCAAGGTAATAATATCTTCAAAGTTATTCGGTTTTAGCTTTACTATGTACTCTTTAATGCCCCGTGATTCCAGTTGGAAAACAGCAGTAGTTAAACCTTTTTGGAGGAGCTGATAGGTCTTTGAATCATCAAGAGGAAGATCATCTAAATTAATTGGATCGAGTTTTAATGTCTGCCTGTTCTGATTAATTAGCTTCAGAGCATTTTTCATTATTGTTAAAGTTTTAAGACCTAAGAAATCGAATTTTTGCAATCCAACAAGTTCAATGTCTTTCATATCATATTGAGTAGATACTGCGCCGGTTTCCTCATCTAAGTAGAGAGCAGAAAAATCTGTTATTTTTGATGGAGCCATGACAACGCCAGCAGCATGCTTTCCCACATTCCTTGATAAACCTTCAAGTTTCTGTGACATCTCAATAATTTCTTCTGCATCTTCATCATTTTTAATTGCTTGTTTTAATTCTTTATTTTGCAATGCAGTTTTTAGTGTCATATCAGGATGAAAAGGGATTAATTTAGCTAGACGATCTGCAAGGCTATAGGATTTTCCTTGAGCTCTTGCCACATCTCTTACAACTGCTCTAGCAGCCATAGTGCCTAAGGTGCTTATTTGAGCAACAGAATCTTGTCCGTATTTATTTGTAACGTATTCAATTACTTTTTCCCTACCATCCTTACAAAAATCTATATCAAAATCTGGATTACTAATTCGGTCAGGATTAAGAAATCTTTCAAACAATAGATCATATTTGATTGGATCTAATCCTGTTATTCCTATGGCATATGCAACTAATGATCCAGCTCCGGATCCCCTCCCAGGACCAACAGGAACATCATTCTCTTTAGCCCAGTTAACAAAATCTGCAACAATTAAAAAGTAGCCTGAATATCCCATCTTTTGGATTACACTTAATTCAAAATCTAGTCTTAAAAAATAATCTTCCTTAACTTCGCCACCAAAAATTTTATGCAGGCCTTCGATAGATATTTTTTTTAGGTAATCATCTTCTGTTTCACCGTTAGGTGTCTCAAAATCAGGAAGAATATATTTGCCTAGCTCAATTACAAGGTTACATTTTTGAGAAATCAAATAAGAATTTTCTAGAGCTTCTGGTATATCCTCGAACAACTCAAACATTTCATCTGTAGATTTGAAATATTGAGTTGATAAGTAATTCTTTTTTCTGGCAGGGTCGCTTAGAACATTTCCAGTTTGAATACATACTCTAGTTTCATGAGCTTCAAATTCTTCTTCTTCCATGAATCTAACCTGATTGGTTGCTACAAGAGGTATTTTTGCTTTGGCCGCCATAGATGAAACAATATTGATGTAATCTTCTTCCCTTTCCCTTCCTAACCTGGAAATCTCAATGAAGAAATCCTCATTAAATATTTTTTTAAAAAAATCTATTCTTGCTTCGGCTAGCTCAAAATTATTTTTTAGAATTGCATCAGCGATGTGTCCTTCCATGTCTCCAGATAATAAAATTAATCCTTCATTTAAATCTTTAAGCCACTCCAATTTAAGATGAGGTATCGATCTAATTCTTCCTTCTATATGGGATTTGGAAACTAACATTGTTAGGTTTCTATAACCTTCAAAATTTTTTGCATAAAGAGTTAATTTGCCAGACTCAGAATTATCGCTAATGTCTTTCACTGAATTAAAATTTACCCCACAAATTGGCTTAATGCCTTTGTCGCGCATTTCTTTATAAAATTTTACAAATCCAAATAAATTTGAATCATCTGTTATTGCAATAGATTCAAAATTTAAATCTTTTGCTTTGCTCGAAAGCTCATCTAATCTCACTAAGCCATCAGAGATTGAGTATTGAGAATGTATATTTAAGTGTGAAAATTTATTCATTTAGAAATTGCTTAATTGGCCTGAAAGATTTTCTATGAATATTTGTGACTCCATATTTCTTAATCATACTCTTATGAAGTTTGGTTGAGTAACCTTTATGTCTGTCAAAAAAATAGCCTTTAAATTTATTTTCAAGTTCTGTCATGTATTCATCTCTATAGACTTTTGCAATTATAGAAGCGGCCATTACTTCTCTAATTTTAGTGTCTGCTTTAATTATAAATTCTACAGATTTATCATTAAAGAAATTATCGTTTCCATCAATAATTATTTTTGAAAAAGGTTTTTTTACTTTGCTTATTGCCCTTATCATTGAAAGCTTAGTAGCTTCACGGATATTATATTTATCTATTTCCTCTACAGAAGATAATCCAATAGACCACTCAAGAGATAGTTCCTTAATTTGATTAGAAAATTCTATACGTTTTTTTTCTGGGAGATCTTTAGAGTCCTTAAGCCCAAAGATTTTATTTTCTCCTAAAATAACCGCAGCAGACACAACAGGACCGGCGATGGATCCTCTTCCAACTTCGTCTACTCCAAGAATCATACTAAATCAAAAAGACAGTTAAATTTATCTTCTTGATTTACTTTCAAAGAATTATGAATTTCTTGGAATTTCATTTTTATCCGATCTAAGTTGGTGGCCTCGCTCATATTAAGCAGCTCTTTTTCAATTTGATCGGCATTTACAAAACCTTGTCTCAATTCTGGGATTAATTTCTCCTCTGCAAGGATATTCGGGAGTGAAATGTATTTTGTATTTAAAAATTGATTTAAAAGAAAGTTATTAAAAAAATTTGTTTTGTAACAAACTACTGGAGGAGCCTGATTTAAAAGGCACTCAAGAGTAGCTGTACCAGACACACTAACTGCTATGTCAGTCGCAGCAAGAACTGAATCTGTCTTGTCGATAAATATTTTGTAAGTTTTTGATTTTAAATTACATAAATTCCTCGAAATTTCGTTTTCATCCTTAAAGGGAATTAAAAATTGATAATCTCCCCTTTTACTCAGAGAGTTAATCGTTTCAATCATCACGGGCAAATGAGCATTGATTTCAGATTTTCTGCTCCCAGGTAAAAAAGAAAGTGTTTTTAGATCAGGATCTAAGTCTAATTCCAATTTATATTTTAATTTATCAATATTAGTAGAAATGCGAGATGCTTTAGGGTGACCTACAAAAACTGAATTAACACTGAAATTTTGAAGAAACCTTTTCTCAAAAGGGAATAAATTTAAAACGAGATCTAGAAAATCATTAAATTTTTTAGCTCTGTTCGATCTCCATGCCCAAACCTGAGGACAAACATACTGCACTGTTTTGATATTAGACTTTTTTTTTAAAATTCTGGAAATTCCTAAATTTAATGAAGGGCTATCGATTCCTATAAAGATATCTATATTTTTATCTATTAGGTGATCTATTAGTTCGTTTCTTTTTTTAAGAATTCTATTTATCTTAAATATTGGATCAATCAGTCCCATTACTTGAAGTTCTTCATTTGAATCAAATGAATTAAAACCTTCTTTTCTCATTTCAGAGCCACCAAGGCCAAAAAACTCTATTAATGGATCTTTAGATTTAAGGTTTCTAATTAAGTCTGAACCGAGAATATCTCCAGATGACTCCGTGGCACATAACCCCACTTTTAATGGCATTAGCGAACTATTCCTCGATCAGAACTTTGAATTGAATCAAGAAAAAGTTTTCCTTCATCAAAATCGGATACTTCTTTTTCAATCTCAGAGATGGCTTGATCAAGTTTAAGTTTTCTTAAATATACAAGCTTATAGAATTTTTTTAACAGTGATGACTGCTCCTTTCCAAGATCTAATCTTTGTATTCCAATTACATTCAGTCCTCTAGGTATGGCAGGATTTCCACTAACTCTTACAAAGGCAGGAATATCTTTTGAAACTGCAGATCCCATAGCACAAAAACTATAAGGGCCAATATTGCAAAATTGATGAACTAAAGTATATCCGCCTAACCTTGCACCTTTTGCAATATTTACAACTCCAGCTAAAGCAACATTATTAACTAAAACAATATCATCATCTAAAGTGCAATCATGAGCCACATGAGAATAGGCCATAAAGAGATTATTATTTCCAATTGATGTTAGACCTTTCTCTTGGGCAGTCCCTCTATTTATGGTAACTCCCTCTCGGATTTGGTTGTTGTTACCAATCTTGAGGAAAGTTTCTTCATCTTCGTATTTTAAATCTTGAGGATCTCCTCCAATGCTTGCAAAAGGATATATATGATTGTCTTTTCCAAGCTTTGAATTTTTATGAATGACTACATTCGATTCAATTATGGTTCCTGAACCAATCTCCACATCTTTACCAATAGATGAATACGCACCAATGGAGACATTTTTAGCGATCTTTGCTGAGGGATCAATTATTGCAGTTTCATGAATCATTTTGGTCTGTCTGCACATAAAATCGTGGCAGAACAAACTAAATTCTCTTCCAATGAGGCCTTGCAGTCAAACTTCCATATGCCGCGCCTATCCTGAATTTTCTTAGATTCTAATGTCAATATACTTGGAGGAACTACTGGAGATCTAAAACGAACATTATCAGCTCCAACAAAGTAGTAAATTGAACCCTCTTCAGGGGTCTTATTCATGGTAACAAAACCTAAAATTCCTGATACTTGAGCTAATGCCTCAATGATTATTACTCCAGGAAGTATTGGGTTATCAGGAAAATGACCTTTAAAATAATACTCATCTTCTTTAACCTCTTTGAAACCTTTTATATATTCATCTTTAATTATTTCTGTCACGCCATCAACAAATAAGAAAGGCTCTCTATGAGGTAGATATCTTTTTATATCTTGCTTTTCGATCATTAATCTTTTTTTGATAACTTTTTATAAGTTGCTGAAGCTTTCAACCATTCTCCTCTTGGCATCAGCGGTGCAGAACCTGAGTATTTACCTGCTTTATTAATTGATTTAAATATGAACGAAACTGGAGATACTGTAACCCCATCTGTGATAACCAGATTGTCAGCTACACCGCAAAGTCCACCTATCATGCAGTTTTTTCCAATGATTGTGCTTCCACCAATTGTTGCATTTGCTCCCATTATTGTAGATTTTCCAATTTTACAATTATGCGCAATATGAACTTGATCATCTAACTTCACATTTTCACCTATGATTGTGTCGTCTAGAGTACCTCTATCAATAGTACAATTAGATCCTATCTCGACATCATTGTTTATCACCACTTTTCCTAAGTGATTTATTTTTTTCCATTTATCGTTTTCGTCCTTGGCAAAACCAAGTCCATCTGAACCAATTACAGTTCCTGAATGAATTATACAATTCTCTCCGATTGAAACATTTGAAAGTACAGTTACATTAGGTAATAAAATAGAACCCTTTCCTATCTCGACGTTTTTTTCTATCACACAACCAGGTCCAACATAAACATCATCTGAAATTACAGTTTCTTTATTAATAAATGCTTCCTTTGATAAACCTTTTTTTTCAGACAAAAAAGTTGATTCAGCAAATAAGTCAGTTGCTTTGGCATATGCCAGATGAACGTTATCTATTATTAATTTATTTCCTTTGAAGTATTTTGAGTTCGCAGTATCTGTAATGACAGCACCTGCGTTAGTTTTTGAAAGGTCTTCCTTAAACTTATTACTATAAAAAAATGAAATATCTTTATCAGATGCCGAAGCCAGAGATTTCATGGATGATATCTCAATATCATCTCCATCTAATGAGGCACCGATATATTTTGCTATGTAACTAAGCTTATAGGGCTTTGAGGACAAAATTTAATCTTATTCTTCGCTTTCTTGATTTATGAGCTCAATTACTTCAGGAGTAATGTTTATCAGTGGATTAGTTCCCTCAAATGCTGCTAAGGCCTCTCTTCTGAATAATAGCTTGATTTTTTTGGCAATAATTAGCTCATTAACGACTTTTTGAACTGTTTCTGCTTGTTCGGCTTGTAATTTTTGACCTAATTCTTGCTCGAGCGCTCCTCTCTTTTGAGCTAAAAACTGCAAATCTTGAGTTAACGATTGAATCTTTTTATAAAGATCAGCTTTTTCAGATTCTGACATTGTGGGTCCATCTTTTTCAAGCTTATCTGCAGCGTCCTTTCTTTCCCCATCTTTTAAGGCAATATCATCCGTGATTTCTTTATATTCATCAGACTCTTGGAGCTCTTCAAATGCCTGTCTTGCTGCATCAGTTCCAAAAAAGATTGCTTGATAGTCGATAACAGCCATACCATCGGTATTTGCTAATAAAGAACTACCAAAAAATAGTTGAGAAACTAAAATTAAAGCGGAAGTAATTTTTTTCATAATATGCCTTATGTCTTAATTTTATAAATTTGACGGCAAGTTTACATGATTGCGGGGCAAATTATCCAATAAATATTTTAGAATTGCGTACCAATTTCAAATTGAAACTGCTCAATTTCTTCCAAAGGATCTCTGTTGAATACTTGAGAAATTGCAAATGATAAAGGACCTAATTGCGTTATCCAAGTCACGGCTAAGCCAACGGAATATCGTAGATTTTTTGTGTCGAATTTAAAACAATTTCTTTCGTAAGCTTTGCAACCGTCGCTAAATACATTTCCATAATCAAAGAAAACAGAGCTTCTTACAGATCGAGTATCTTGGCTGATAGGTAACGGGAATATCCAGTCTACTCCGCCTTCAAGAGAGTATTGTCCGCCTATAGGTCTTCTTTCATAAAAGTAATACGGATTTGGTATTGGGTTACCATCTGAATCAGTTACGATTTGGCCATTTGAATCAATAACGTATTCACTTGCTTCCGACCTTGGTCCTAAAGTATTTGCTCTAAAACCACGAACGGAGTTCATCCCCCCAGCATAGAAATGTTCAAAAAATGGTGGCGTAGAAGTATCTCCGTATGCTGCAAGAATTCCGATCTGATTTCTGAAAGAAAAAACCCAATCATTCCCCATGGGAGCATAATATTTCATTCTATAAATTAGTTTTCCATAATTTAAGCTGCTGCCAGGGAGAGAGGTTTGGATACTTACAGCATGCGATTGACCGGCTGTAGGGAAAATACCTCTATTTAGGGTAACTCTAGACCATGTAGTGGTTAATTTATAAGTCTCAAATGTATCTCCTTCCTGATTAACAAAATCATTCAATTGCAAAGACGAGAAATTACCCGCATCAAGCTTAGTATTATCGTAAGAGATATTAAGATTTAATCTTTCAATTTCACTTATAGGGAACCCAAATTGAGCTCCTAAACCGTAAGAATCTGTTGAGTAAGAAGCAAGATTGTAAGAACCAAAGTCAGATGATCGGTAAAATGCGTTATACCCAAGGCTTACTGCATCAATGGTGTAGTAAGGATCAAAAAAATTGAAGTTATAGCTGGTTTGCCAGGCATTCTTATTGATTCCTACCACTAATCTGTTACCAGTTCCAAAAGCATTATTTTCGGAATAATTTGCACCCAGAGTGAGTCCCCATGCACCATATCCAATTGATCCTCCAATGGAACCAGAAAATTCTTCCTCTACGGTGTACTCAATGTCCACTTGATCACTTACACCAGGCACCGGCTTGGTTTCAACCTCAACTTGTTTAAAAAAACCTAACCTTTCTAAACGCAATTTAGAATTTTCAATTAAAGCATTAGATGCCCAAGCTCCTTCCATTTGTCTCATCTCTCGCCTGAGCACAACATCATAGGTCCTTTCGTTTCCAATAAATTCTATTCTTCTGACATAGGTTCTTTGGCCAGGCTCGACAAAAAAAGTAAGATTTACCGCTTGTTCATCTTCTAAGATTTCAGGAACTCCTGAGACTTCTGCAAAGGCGTAACCTTCATTCCCAAGTGTATTGGTAATAAATTCTTCGGATGCTGTTACGAGCTCCTGAGAGAATACTGTATCTGGCTTTACGAAAATTAAGTTTCTTAGATTATCTTTTGATAAAGGAAGATCTCCAGCTAATTTAGTCTCTTTAACTTTATAAACTCCTCCCTCTCTTACTCCTATGGTTATAAAAACCGATTTTTTATCTGGAGATACGCTAACAACTCTAGAGTCAACTGAGAACTTTACATATCCTCGATTTTTGTAAAAAGACTCTAGCGTCTCGAGATCACCTCTCAACTTTTCTTGAGCATATTTATTGTCATTCGTGATAAAAGATAACCAATTACCCTTGCTCAATTCAAAACCTCTCAAAAGTTCTTCATCCGTAAACGTCTGATTACCGACTATATTTATATCTTTAATTTGAGCCACTTCGCCCTCATCAACTTCGATTAAGATTGCAACTCTGTTTCTTGGCAGATTATTACTTTCCACTTTAACTTTTGCGCCGTATCTACCTTGAGCTACGTATTGTCTTTCTAGCTCTACACTTAACCCTTCTACAATTGATCTTCTATAAAGTTGGCCCTCGTATAGATCAGAGTTTCTTAGTCCTTCAAGTAATGCATCAGTTTTTATTGCTTTGTTACCTTGAATATCTATAGATGCAATGGAAGGCCTTTCAACCAAGTTAATTAGTAAGGCTCCTCCATCCCTTCCGATTTCTATATCGTCGAATTTACCAGTATTAAAAATTGACTTTGCAACAAGTTGAATTTCTCTTTGATCTATTTCATCACCCACAGATACTGGCATCGAAGCAAAGACTGATCCTGCTGAAACTCTCTGAAGGCCAGTAACTCTTATGTCTTCAATTACCCAGGAATTTGCAAAAGTGCCAACAGAATATAAAAATAGAAAAAAGGATAATAATTTTCTCATCAAAAAATCCTAGAAAGGTCATTAAAAAAGGTAAAGATCATAAGACATACAATAAATGCAATGCCTAGCCTATACGATATTCCTACAAAGTTTTCAGAAAGAGGTGAACCTTTTATTTTTTCTAAAGTCATCATCACGGCTTGGCCACCATCCAGAACCGGAATAGGTAATAGATTGATGATACCCAATCCGATGCTGATAAGAGCCATCAACATTAAGAAGGAAAAAAGACCCCCATATTTAATTGAATCTCCTGCATATTGACCAATCATAACCGGACCACCTAGATTTCTGGGCGAAATCAAGCCTTGTACCATCTTTTTTAGAAAAATTAATGATTCTACAGATTTGGAATAGGTATCCTTAAAGGCTTTAACTGAACCTTCAAGAAGACCGTACCTTTTTTTTATAATCGAAGATGGAAGAATCTTCAAATTTGCTGCAATTCCAATTAACCATGCAGGTTCAGGAGATTCTCTATATTCAGGCTGAACAAGATAATCAAAGTTGGAATTATTTCTTGAAATACTTACCAAAATTTCTTTTCCTTCAGATGAATTGATAAAAAATTTAAGATCTTCCCAAGATTGTATTTCATTGAAATCGATAGCATTAATTTTATCGCCTATCATTAGTCCAGAATTTTCAGCTGGACCGTTTTCTGTCATTTGAGCAATGATTATTTCCGAAGGTAGATACATTCCTAGATCTCTCATTAGGTCATTTGGTTCTTGTCCCTTTAGCCACTCAGATATATATATCTGGTGCGAAGAAGTGGCGCCTCGAAAATCTTCAGTTTCAATATTTATAATGCCAGTTTCCCCGAGCCGTCTTAACAAGGCAGATTGAACCTCCACTCTGGTTTCAACAAAAGATTCATCAATACGTTTTATCTTGGTTCCTGATTCTATTCCAGCGTTATAAGCAGGACTGTCTTTTTTAACCTGCCCGATGTCGGAGGATATTTCTTGAATTCCATAAAGGTTCAAACCGGCAAAGATCATGAAAGCTAAAATAAAATTAGCCATAGGACCAGCGAGAACTATGAATAATCTCTGATGATATGGTTTTGATTGAAAAGAATCTTTTTCAGCGGAGTTCTCACCCTCCCCTAGCATTTGTACGAATCCTCCGATTGGTAAAATTCTTATGTTGTAATTTGTCTGATGCTTGTCCTGTTTCTGTAAGATTGATGGTCCCATACCTATTGAGAAATCTAAAACTTTTACTCTGCAAATTCTTGCAGCAAAAAAATGGCCAGACTCATGAACAATGGTTATTACCGAAATCAGTACAACAAAGGCTATTAAGTAAGTTAGAACGGCTGTCATGATTAGAAAGTATATCTCTCTGCATAAACTTTAGCCTGTTTTTTAGATAAGGCTTCTAAATGCAAGATTTCGTCAACAGTATCAAATTTTATATTTATGTCTAGATTATCTTTCGCATCAAACGCATGACTAATCAATTGAAAGATATCCAAGTAATTTATTTTTTCTTGCAAGAAAAGATCAACCGCGACTTCATTAAATGAATTTAGAATTAAGGGAAGGTTCCCTCCTAAAGATAAAGCTTTTTTTGCGTAATCTAAAGTTGGAAATTTTTTATGGTCAGGCTCAAAAAAATTTAAAGAAAGATCAGAAAAAGATAGTCTTTCTATTCCAGATTCAAGCCTCTTAGGAAATCCTAATCCATACGATATTGAGGCTTTCATATCGGGTGCTGATAAATTAGAAAGTATTGAGCCATCCTTAAACTCAACCATTGAGTGAACAATGTGTTGGGGGTGAATCACAACGTCTATTTTATTAGCATCTACCCCAAATAAAACCGATGCCTCTATGATCTCTAAAGATTTATTCATCAAGGTTGAAGAATCAATTGATATTTTTTCTCCCATTTTCCAAATAGGATGATTCAATGCATCTTGGACAGTTATCTTTTCAAAAGATTCAATTTTTTTATCCCAAAATGGACCACCTGAGCAACATAATATGATTTTATTTACATCATCTTTAGAAGAACCTTGAAGGCATTGGAAAATAGCAGAATGCTCAGAATCGAGAGGTATTATTTCTGATTGATATTTTTTAGCCTCATTCAATAAGAATTCGCCGCACATTACCAGCGGCTCTTTATTAGCGATCAATACTCTTTTGCCAGTTTTTATGGCCTCATGAGTTGCTTCAAGGCCAATTGCACCTGAAATTCCAACAACTACGATGTCTGCATCCATATCTCTAATCATTTCACTTTGGCCATCAGAGCCTCTATAAATTTTTATGTCTGAGTTCTTTTCAATATCAGTTTCTGAGGTAGAGCCCTCCTGTATGCAAATATTTTTAACTGAATATTTATTTGCCTGCTCGTGCAAAGCTTGAAAATTTTTATTTGCGCTCAAGCCGATACACTTAAAATTCTCTTTATGAAGATCCAGCACTTCAAGCGTACTTTTTCCTATAGACCCAGTTGATCCCAGAACAAGCACTGTCTTCATAGAAGAACCTCATATAAAACAAAAAATACTGGAATACATAGGATGTGACTATCAATCCGATCTAACAGTCCACCATGTCCAGGTATAAGGCTACCTGTATCTTTTAAATTAGCTTGTCTTTTTATGGAGCTTATTAACAGGTCACCAAACACAGCTGCTACTGCACAAATAAAGATCATAAGAGTAAGCATGATTACATCTAAAGTTTTTAATGAGTTTTGAAAAATCAAATTTATCATCAGAGAATTGATCACAACTGATGAAACTACTCCCCCGATCGTTCCCTCTAAAGTTTTATTGGGACTTATAATAGGGAATATTTTATTTCTGCCTAAAACTTTACCTGCAAAGAATGCAAATGCATCGGTTGCAACTGAAATCATAACCGCTATCAAGATCAAGGATCGCTCCAGCTCGTATAAATATAAACATAAGATTGCGGTTACTATAAGAATAAAAGCTAAAAGAGATTGAAGAGAGAAAACTCTCAACTTGATAAGCTCATAGATTGAAATGCCAAAAATAATTATCAATCCAAAGTTAAAAAAGAAGGATGGAGATAAGAGTATGTAAGCAAGAAAAAGGAATCCTAGAGCTATGCCCGATATCCATCTAATCATTATTATTCCTTTCCAAATCGTCTATCTCTTGTAGAGAATTTATTTAATGCAGATTTAAAATTAGATAATTTAAAATCAGGCCATAGTAATTTTGAGAAGTACAACTCCGAATATGATATCTGCCAAAGAAAGAAGTTACTTATACGAATTTCGTCTCCTGTTCTTATCAATAAATCTGGATCCGGAAAATCAGAAGTCGATAGAAGATTAGAGAAGTCATCTTCACTTAATTTGTCTGTATTTATTTTATGATCTTTGATTCTCTTTATAGCATTCAGAATATCCCATCTACCACCGTAACTTATGGCAACATTAAGATTAAGGTTTGGTTTCTTGGCTTGAGTATCCTTCATGGCAGAATTAATTTGGGATACAAGAGATTTAGAGAAACGAGGGATGTCACCAATAAAATTTAGCTGAACCTTGTTTTCAATTAATTCTGGAACTTCTTTAATTATTGATTGAAGAAAGAGTTTCATTAAATCTGAAACGTCTGAAGCAGATCTTTTCCAATTTTCTGTGCTAAAAGCAAATACAGATAAATGGGTTATTTCAGATTTTGCAGAATATTTAACAATATCTCTTAATCGATTTACTCCCTGCTTATGACCTTCAATTGTCTTTAGATTCCGTTGCCTTGCCCATCGTGAGTTTCCATCCATTATTATGGCCACATGACCAATCTTATTGGATGAATTGCTCGTCATAGAAACTAAATTTCAAGTAAGTCTTTCTCTTTTAATTCAAGTAATTGCTCAACCTTGGAAATAAAATCGTCAGTAAGATTCTGAATAATTTCTTGACCCCGCCTTTCATCATCTTCACTAATTTCTTTTTCTTTAAGATATTCTTTGAGCAGCCCGTTGGCGTCTCTTCTCTGATTCCTTAAAGCGATTTTTGAATTTTCTGCTTCTGATTTTGCTACTTTAATTAGATCTCTTCTGGTTTCCTCAGTTAAATCTGGAAGAATGACTCTAATGACATCACCTGAAGTAGCTGGATTGATACCTAAGTCAGATGACTGAATTGCTTTCTCTATGTCAGGTACTAAGTTTTTTTCCCAAGGAGAAATCAACAATGTTTTTGCATCTTGAACAGAAATGTTACTTACTTGAGAAAGTGGCGTCATATTCCCATAATAATCAATTTGTATGGCGTCTAGCAGAGAAGGATTAGCCCTGCCCGTTCTTATTTTTTGTAATGAACTTTCAAGAGATGAAATGCTTTTTTCCATTCTCTCTAGAGTCTCTTGTTTTATTTCTTCTAACATATTAATTTTTAAGTAATGTACCTATTTCTTCCCCAGATATTGCTTTTTCAAATCCGTCCTTTTCATCAGCATTGAATACTCTAACTTGTAAATTATTATCTCTGCAAAAGCAAAGGGCAGTTTGATCCATTACTTGAAGGTTTTGATTAATTGCATCATCAAAAGTTAAGTTTTCAAATTTTTTGGCCTTTGGATTATCTTTTGGATCCGTATCATAAACTCCATTTACGTTGGTTGCTTTTAACATAAAATCTACTTCCAGTTCATTTGCTCTTATGCTTGCAGTTGAATCCGTGGTGAAAAGGGGATTTCCTATTCCCCCAACTAAGAGGACAACTTTTTGGTTCATGAGAGCATTTAAAGCATCTTCGGTATTATAAGCTTGAACAAAGTTTCCAATAGCAAATGAAGAGAAAAGTTTATTCGAATGGCCTTTTTCTCTAAGGAAGTTTGATAAAGCTATCCCATTCATAATAGTAGATAACATTCCTATGTAGTCTGCAGACACTCTATCGATTTTTATGTCTTTGAGATCTCTTCCTCGAAAGATATTTCCTCCTCCTAAAACTATCGCTAGTTGAATTTTTTTTTGTTTAGTAAAGTCTATAGCTGAAGATAATCTTTCAAACGTTTTTTCATCAAAACCTTTTTCCTTTTTCCCAGCAAACCACTCTCCACTGAGCTTTAGAAGAACGCGTTTTGCTGATGCCATTTAAGAATTTTGGAGTTGTGCTTGGACTTCGGAAGCAAAGTCCTTTTGCTCTACTTCTATTCCCTCGCCTACTTCTATACGTGTAAATTCAACAATAGAGTTCTTGTGATCATTAAGAATATTTTCAATTGAAGTTGAAGGATCTTTAACAAAAGGCTGTTTAAGGAGACTTATTTCAGATAGAAATTTATTTAACCTGCCCTCGATCATTTTCTCAATAATTTCTTCTGGCTTATTTGTATCTTCAACCTGAGCCTTTAAAATTTGTTTTTCTTTCTCAATTGTTTCAGAGTCTACATCTTCTGGAGATAGAAATTTGGGATTGGATGCTGTGACGTGCATAGCAATATCCTTTCCTAATTCTTCATTGTCATCCTTAAGAGAGACTAAAGCACCGACTTTCCCATTACTATGGATGTATGAATACAAGTTATCTCCTCCGATAGATTCCTTTTTTCTGATAATTACATTTTCTCCAACCTTTTGAACAAGGCTTTGTCTTTCTGATTCAAGGTCATCTGATATTTCTTCTATAGATTTCGAATCATTCTCTAAACAATAATTTAAAACTTCTTGGCAAAAAGTTTTAAAGTTTTCATCTTTAGCAACGAAATCAGTCTCGCAATTAACTTCAACCATTAGATTGTTGGCTGTTAGCAATAGACCTTCAACGGCTGTTCTAGAAGCTTTTTTCTCTGCTTTTAAGTTGCTATTAATTTTTAGATATTCCACCGCCTCGTCAAGATTTCCTCCTGTTTCCTTGAGGGCAGCTTTGCATTCCATAATTCCAAGACCAGTTTTATCTCTGAGAGATTTTACATCTGCAGCTTTGATTTCAGTCATTCTTTTACCTCATTGGATTCTTTCTGTTCTGATACAGATTCATTTTCCTCAGAAACATTCTCGGCTGGAGATTCTTCCTTAGCTTGCTTTTTTTCCTTTGCATCTGAAGAAGTTTTGGCATCTACCTTTTCTTTCTTATCAAGATCGGATTTCTTTACAATTACTGGACCATCACCATCACCTCTAATACCCGTGGCTTTCTCAGCTCCTTCAAGGCAAGCATTTGAGACTAATCTCGCAAGTAAAGAGATTGACCTTATGGCATCATCATTTCCAGGAATAATATAATCCACTGAATCAGGATCAGAGTTTGTATCTACAAGACCAACAATAGGAATCCCCATTTTTTTAGCTTCAGCTACAGCAATTTTCTCATTCTCTACATCGACAATGAATAAAGCTTCTGGAAGTCCTCCCATATTCTTTATTCCTCCAATAGATCTTTCCAGTTTATCCATTTCCTTTTTTAGCTTTAAAACCTCTTTTTTTGTGTATTGGTTAAACTTACCTTCTTCTTCCTGAGATACTAAAAACTCATATCTTCTTATCGAGGCTCTAATTGTTTTATAGTTTGTCAGCATTCCTCCCAACCATCTGTGATTTACATAAGGCATACCGCACCTTTCTGCTTCTTGTCTTATGACTTCTCTTGCTGATCTTTTTGTTCCCACAAATAGAATTCTATTATTCGAGGATGCAATTTTTTTGCAAAAGTCTAGAGATGGCTCCAAGCAATCTAAAGTCTTTTGTAAATCAATTATGTGTACCTTGTTTCTAGATCCAAAGATGAATTTCTCCATCTTAGGATTCCAAAACCTTGTTTGATGACCGAAATGGACACCTGCTTTAAGCATCTGTTCTATGGATATTTCCATATTTAGCTCCTTTTGTTATAGGCATGACGCCGGGTTATTCTTCCTTGGATCAGATATTTAACTGCTTCGAAGCAAAGCAGCACCCAAATATTTGATTTATCCAAGTGTGTTTTTAAGCTTTCGCGAGTGTTTTATATCACAACTGAATATAAAGGAAAACTAATTATTCAATGCATCTTGAATTGAATATATTCCAGGGGATTTACGATGAATCCATTCAATTAGATTTAGAGCCCCTAAAGCAAATGCTTTTCTATCAAGTGCCTCATGCTCTAAAGATAGAATCTCGTCCTCAAGATATATATTAATTTTATGAGTGCCTACAGAAGATTCATCTCGATTAGAAATTATTTCAATTTCATCAACATAAAATAGTTCTTTTAACTCCTTTTTTAACATCAGAGCGGTGCCTGAAGGAGTGTCAATTTTTTCATTATGATGAGTTTCTTCGATATTAATTCTTTTCAAAGGAAGATTTTTTTCAGAAACGTAATTTAATAAATTGCTCAAAAAGGCTATCCCAATACTTAAGTTAGGTGCGGCTAAAACAGGAATTGATAGACTTTTATTATTAAAAATCTCCCTGAAATCTCCTTTTCCAGTTGAAGCAACAATTAAGCTAGCACCGATTAGTTCGCATTTTTCTTTAATTTTTATTAAATCTAGCGAAGTAGAACAATCAATTACGACATCAGCATCGGTGAGATCGTTTAAGTCAGAAATGATTTGAAAGCCCTGCGATCTTAAGTTTTTATTTGAAGAGTCCTCCCTGCCACTGACTAAACCCCCTATCAAGCTTATATTTGATGCTTTTTTTACCTCATCAACAATGCTAGATCCTAGTCGTCCTGAAATACCGCATATGAATAATTTAATCATTGCCCTCTCATAAAATCCCTAGCGTTTTCAAACCATGATTTCTCTTTGGGAGAATTCTTATCTTTATCGAATGATTCTTTAAGTTGCTCAAGAAGTTTTTTTTGCTCTGACGATATATTGATTGGGGTTTCAATCTGCACCCTTACTAATATATCCCCTTTTGATGCTCCATTAATAGGCTTGATTCCCTTCCCTTTAAGTCTCATCAATTTATGGCTCTGCGTTCCTGAAGGGATTTTTAACTTAACCTTTCCTTCTAAAGTTGGAACTTCAACGTCTCCTCCAAGAACGGCATCGATGTAATTTATTGGTATCTCGCAATAAAGATGTCTTCCATCTCTTTGAAATATTTTATGCTCTTGAATGTCTACCGTGATGAAAAGATCTCCATTTGGATTATTGCCGTTTCCGGGCTCGCCTTCTCCTGAAAGTCTTATTCTATCTCCCGAATCAATTCCTGCAGGTATTTTCACTGACAAGGTTTTATCTTTATTGATATATCCCCGACCATGACAAATATTACAATTAGGATCGTGTATCTCTCCTTCTCCTCTACATTGAGGACAAGTTTGTTGCATCGAAAAGAAACCTTGTTGCATCCTTACAACTCCTGCTCCAGAACAATAAGAACAAGTAGAAAACTTACCAGAACATCTTTCCTTTGATGGGATTTGAAGACTAACCTCCGTTCCTCTTACAGCTTCCTCAAGCGAAATACTCAAATTGTAAGCTAGATCTGCACCGCTGGATCTCGATCTACCCCTTGTAGATCCTCCAAAAATATCTGAAAAAATATCTCCAAAAATATCACTAAAAGCATCTGCAGCACCCTGTGCACTTGAATATTGAGAATTTACTCCCTGGTGACCAAAGTTATCATAGGCTTGTCTTTTTTGATCATCTGAAAGAATTTCATATGCCTCAGATAGTTCCTTGAATTTATCCGCAGCCTCCTGATCATCAGGATTTCTATCCGGATGATATTTCATTGCTAATTTTCTATAAGCTTTTTTTAGCTCATCTTTTGAGGAAGATTTAGAGACTCCCAAAACATCGTAGTAGTCTCGTTTACTCATTGGAACTGATAAGAATCTATCTAGATTCTTCTTTTACTTCTTCAAAATCAGCATCAACAACATTTTCTTCATTCGATCCCTGATTATCGCTATCATTAGCTTGGGCTCCCTGTGATTCTTGTTGCTGTTCGGCATAAAGTCTTTGTGCCATTGATGAGGAAGCATCTGTTAAAGCTTTAGTTTTCTCTTCTATGCTGTCTTTATCATCTCCCTTTAGAGCCTCCTCTAGATCTGAAATGGCGGCCTCAATAGCAGATTTTTCATCTTCTGAAACTTTATCTTTGGATTCTTCCAGAGTTTTTTTACAACCATGAATAAGAGTATCTGCAGTATTCCTAGCGTTTACCAGTTCCTCAAACTTCTTATCGTTATCGGCGTTCGCTTCAGCATCTGAAACCATTTTTTCTATCTCGTCTTCAGATAGTCCTCCGGATGCCTGAATAGTGATCTTTTGTTCTTTGCCAGTTGCTTTGTCTTTGGCTGAAACATTTAATATTCCGTTTGCATCTATATCGAAAGCTACCTCAATTTGCGGCATGCCTCTAGGAGCAGGAGCAATACCGTCCAGATTGAAAAGACCTAATTGCTTATTGTCAGCAGCTTGTTTTCGCTCTCCTTGAACAACGTTTACTGTTACAGCTGTTTGATTGTCTTCTGCAGTGGAAAAAATTTGAGATTTATTAGTTGGGATAGTTGTATTTTTCTCTATTAATGGAGTTGCAACACCACCTAAAGTTTCTATCCCAAGAGTTAAAGGAGTTACATCCAACAAAAGGATGTCTGTAACATCTCCTGCTAAAACCGCACCTTGAACTGCAGCACCCATAGCGACCGCTTCATCAGGATTAATGTCCTGTCTTGGCTCTTTTCCAAAAAATTCTTTAACTTTTTCTTGAACAAGAGGCATTCTAGTTTGACCGCCAACTAAAATTACATCAGATATGTCAGATGGAGATAAGCCAGCATCTTTCATCGCTATTTCAACAGGCTTTATGCTTCTTTCTACCAATCCTGATACTAAAGATTCGAATTTTGCTCTTGTGATTTTATAGAGTAGATGTTTTGGCCCTGAAGAATCTGCAGTTACATAAGGAAGATTGATTTCAGTTTGCTGATTAGAAGACAATTCTATTTTTGCTTTTTCGGCAGCTTCTTTTAATCTCTGAAGCGCAGCAGGATCTGCCTTTAGATCAACGCCTTGATCTTTTTTAAATTCATCAACCAAATAATCTATTATTGCGATATCAAAATCCTCTCCGCCAAGAAATGTATCTCCGTTTGTGGAAAGAACCTCGAATTGTTTTTCTCCTTCAACCTCAGCAAGTTCAATAATAGAAATATCAAATGTCCCTCCTCCTAAATCATATACAGCAATCTTCTGATCAGAGGTTTTTTTATCTAAACCAAAAGCAAGTGCAGCAGCTGTAGGTTCATTGATAATTCTCTTTACATCAAGGCCAGCTATTTTCCCAGCATCTTTAGTGGCTTGACGTTGAGAGTCATTGAAATATGCAGGGACAGTGATGACTGCCTCTTTGACTTCTTGCCCTAGATATTCTTCAGCTCTTTTCTTTAAGGTTCTGAGGATTTCGGCAGAAACTTGTTGTGGTGCTAAGCCTTTTCCACCTGCTTCGACCCATGCATCACCGTTATCTGCTTTAATGATTTTAAATGGCACCATGTCTTTATCCTTTGACACAACATCATCTTCAAATCTTCTACCTATTAATCTTTTTATGGCATATAGAGTATTTTCTGGGTTAGTTACAGACTGCCTTTTAGCACTCTGTCCTACTAGAATCTCATCCGTATAGGCCACAACAGATGGTGTTGTTCTTGCTCCTTCTGAATTTTCAATAACTTTTGCTTGGTTACCTTCCATTACAGCAACACAAGAATTAGTGGTTCCTAAATCTATTCCTATAACTTTAGACATAACTTTTATCTCCTTTTATCCCTAAATATGGCTTTTTTAGGAAAAAACAAGATTAATGCGGGATTTTATTTACTACTACAAGGGCAGGCCTGATAAGTCGATCATTTAATGTGCAGCCTTTTTGCGCAACGGATAAAATAATGTTGTTTCCTTTGTCCTTTTCATTTGAAGTTGATATAGCTTCATGCAATTTTGGATCAAATTCATCACCCAAAGGATCTAAAAGAACTATTCCGTTTTTGCCAAGGACATTTTCCAACTCTCTCAAAATCAATTCGTAACCATCTGCAGGAATAGTATTTTCTTGCGTTTTATAATCTAGGTTTCTAAATAGATTATCAATAACTGAGAGTAAGTCTTTCATAAATGACTCTAAGCCGAATATTCTTGCGCGTGCAATGTCATTTTGAGCAGATTTTCGTGTATTGATCATTTCTGCTTGAAGTCTCATCATCTGATCTTCAAGCGAGGAAATTTTTTCTTCTGCCGAAGGCTCAACCTCTTCTTCTAGGTCTGATTCTTCATCCGGTTGTTCAATATTTTCTTGAACCTCTTCAAGCTCTGAGACATTATCCTGATTAACTTTAGAGTCTTTCTTTTTATTTGTCATTTTTTATAGGTTCAACGTATAAAACCAACCTATGATCAACGATTTTATACCCCATAGACTTAGCTAATTCTTCTTGTTTTTCTTCAATGATCTGATCATTAAATTCAATAACCTTGCCTGTTTCCATACATACCATGTGGTCATGATGATCGTCTGGCATCAATTCATAAACTGAATGGCCTGATTCGAAGTTGTGTTTCATTAGTATATCCGCTGATTCAAACTGAGTAAGAACTCTGTAAACAGTAGCCAAACCAACCTCATCTCCAGCCTCAATAAGTTTTTTATAAACTTCATCAGCGCTAAGGTGTTTCTGATCAGACGACTCAAAAATTTCTAAAATCCTTACCCTCGGTAAAGTTACCTTGAGTCCTGCGTCTCTAATATTCTTATCTTTAACCATTTTATTATGTGTATTCCCCATTATAATTGGGATTCCTATGAATAAATCAATAATAGCAATTCTTATCTCTCTTGTATTTATTTCCTGCGGGGATAGATTTTATAGAGTGGTGGTACCTCAAGGAAACCTTGTCACAGACGAGATGATCCAACAATTAGAAGTTGGTATGACAGAAGCTCAAGTAAATTTCATTATGGGAACTCCTTTAATCCGCGATCCTCTAGAAAGAGATAGATGGGAGTATTATCGACAAATAATTCATGGCGAAAAGCTTCTGGGAAAAACTAGCTTTACCCTTAAATTTGAGTCGGGAAGACTTTTGTCTTGGACAAATAATTTAGAAGAGAGCAAAAATAAAGACCAATCCAATTAAGATCGGAGCGACATACCTAGTTAGATTTATCCAAATTTTCCAATAAAGTTCATTTTTTATCTTCATCTCTTCTTTGACAAAGTTCTCTGAAAGAATCCAGCCAACTAGTAAAGCAATAAACAAGCCGCCTAATGGCAACATGACTGAGTTTGTTAAAAAGTCCATAAAGTCTAAAAACGACATCGAAAATATTTGAAAGTCTGCTATTAGATTAAATGAGAACAAACTTCCAAGTCCCAATAGCCAAGCAATGGATCCAAGGATAGTAACAGCATAAGTTCTGGAAATTTTAAATCTATCCTCCATCCAAGCTGTACTGGGTTCAATTAAGGATACAGACGAACTCAAGGCAGCTAACGAAACAAGAATAAAAAACAGAGCTGAAGCAAAAAAACTGAAGGGAATACCATAAAAAGCCACAGGTAGAGTCTCAAAAAATAATGACGGACCAGCGGTTGGAGTAAGCTCTGGATTAGCAAATACAATCGGGAAAATAATCACTCCAGCAATTATGGCAACAAAAGTATCTAGAAAAATTATTAAGCTGACAGTTTTGGTTAAGTTTTGTTCCTCAGGAATATATGCACCATAAGCCATAATTGCCCCCATGCCTAAACTCAGAGTAAAAAAAGCCTGACCCATGGCACTTATGATTACACTTGACGTGATCTTAGAAAAATCTGGCATGAACAGAAAACTGATAGCTTTACCAATTTCTCCCGTAAATGATGAATAAATTGAAAGCAGAATTATCAAAAAAAATAAAGTTGGCATAATTATCTTAATGGTGGCACCAATTCCATCGACGACTCCCTTTGCGACTATGAAACAAGTTAAAATCAAAAAAAGGCTGTGCCAAAAGATCATCCTCATTGGAGAGGACTGAAACTGAGCAAAAAAATCAACAGAATATTGAGAAGGATTCAGTGAGTCAGCAGGAATTGGACTAAAAATATAAGCCAAAGAAATACCTGCAAAAACGCTATAGTAAGATAAGATCATCAAACCTGCTAAGGCACCAAACCACCCTAGCAAAACCCAGTAGGAAGAGATTCCTTTGAGGGAAACAAATTTTTTCATTGTATAAACTGGGCTTGATCTTCCGTATTTTCCTAAGAAAATCTCGGACATCATCACTGGAAATCCAATTAATACGATGCAGGCTAGGTAAATTATTACAAATGCTCCTCCACCATTTTCACCCGCCATGTAGGGAAATTTCCAAATATTGCCAAGGCCTACAGCGGATCCTGCTGCAGCTAGTATAAAAGTCCAATTGCCTTTCCAAATTTTTGAATTATTTGCCATACAAAGACGTCTCTAAAAGAATCATTACTTAATAGTTATACTACATCAATGAACATCTCCAAAAAAAGTAACTTGCGACCAACAATTGAAAATCGACAAGCAAGATTTAATTATGAGCTTTTAGATGATTTTGAAGCAGGAATTTCTTTGGAAGGCTGGGAGGTTAAAAGTATCAGAAATGGGCAGATAGAATTAAAAAATGCTTACGTTGTTTTAAAAAAAGGAGAAGCATGGATTATTGGATTGAAAATTCTACCCATGAAAGAAATTAATTACGAAGTTTCATCAGAAAGGTCTAGAAAGCTTTTACTTACTAAGGCAGAGTTATCTAAGCTTTTCAAACAGACAAATGAAAAAGGATTGAGTTGCGTCCCCATAAAAATTTTTTGGAAAAATAATTTAGTTAAAGTAAAAATTTCTGTGGCTCGAGGAAAATCAAAATACGATAAGAGACACTCATTGAAAAATAAGGAGTGGAATAGGGAAAAATCTTCGTTAGAAAATTTTTCTAAGTGATGATCATTAGATACAATTACTTGCTTTTTTGGGGGCGAACAGGATTAGACATCTTTCTTTCGAACCTTAAGTGCATGTCGAGACTGAGGAGTTCTCGTTAAACAATTCTCAAAACAATTAGTTGGCAAAAACAACTACGCACTAGCTGCATAATTAAGCTAGCTTCCTTACCCTGACTTCTACTAAGGGATAAGCGAAGTCGACTAGTAGAATGCTTGAAATGTGTTGCTCAGACCCATTTTGATAAGACTTTTCTGAGCTTACTCTTCTAATCCCTTTTCATCGGGCCATGGAAGTAAAAGAAAATTGATGAAATAAGCATGTAGATCTGAAGGTAAGAGTTAGTTGGACGCGGGTTCGATACCCGCCGCCTCCACCAAAATTAGAAATTAAATTGATCTATTTTATTGATAATCTATTTTCTATATTTCCTAAGATGAATGAAAAGATTTCTGAATAAGAGTCTAAGATTATCTCTGTTGGAGTGCCTGCACCATGTCCTGCTTCAGTTTCAATTCTAATGAGGATAGGATTATCTCCACTGTGTAATTCCTGCAATGAAGCGGCAAACTTATATGAATGAGCTGGGACTACCCTATCGTCATGATCGCCTGTTGTTATCAATGTGGCGGGATAAGAGACTTCGTCTTTAATATTGTGTATTGGTGAATAAGATAAAAGATAGTTAAACATCTCTTCACTTTCATCTGATGTACCATAATCATAAGCCCAGCCTGCACCGGCAGTAAATTTATGATACCTGAGCATATCTAGTACACCAACCGCAGGGAGAGCAACTCTAGCAAGCTGAGGCTCTTGGGTCATAACAGCACCAACTAAAAGACCTCCGTTTGAACCTCCTCTCAAAATTAAGTTTTCTGATTTTGTATAGCCCTCTGAAAAAAGAAATCTTGCGGCATAGATAAAATCATCAAATACATTTTGCTTGTTCATTTTTGTCCCAGATAGATGCCATTTCTTCCCATATTCTCCGCCTCCTCTGATATTTGGAACCGCATAAACTCCGCCTTTTTCTAACCAATAAGCCATAATGCTGCTGAAATTTGGAGTGAGGGAAATATTAAAACCTCCATATCCATAAAGAATTGTTGGATTTTTACCATTTTTACTCAAACCTTTTTTATATGTGATGATCATTGGAACTTTTGTTCCATCTTTGGAGGTATAAAAAACCTGCTCTGATATATATTTTTCAGGATCAAAATTTATCTTTGGCTTGAAATAAATTTTTGATTTACCGCTCTTGGGATTGATGCTGTAGATTGTGGGAGGTGTATGGTAGTTGGAGAAAGAATAGAAAAGTTCATCATCCTCTCTTTTCCCTGTGATTGGAGAAACACTACCTATACCCGGAAGATCGACTTCTCTAATGAGCTTTCCAGAAAAATCATATTGAAAAGTCTTTGAAATTGCATTCTGCATTAACTCTACAAATATATATCCTCCTGAAGAGCTTGGACTCATTACAGAATCCTGTTCTGGGATTAAATCTTTGGAGTTATCTAAAGAAGGTTTTGTGGCTTGAACTGAAATAATTTTTTGATTATCAGCATTATTGTTAGTCACTAAAAAAAGTTCGTCATCTAGACTATCCAACAAATAAACATCGATAGAAAGATCGTCATTTATAGTTTTAATTTGTGGATTTTCATCTAAGTGATTTATTAAATAGAGCTCATTTCCAGATGTGGAATTTGCGGCAGATATAATTAAGTATTTTTGATCCTCTGTTACAGAGGATGAAACATATCTTCTTTTTTGTTCAGCTTTGTTTCCAAAGATAATTTGATCTTTTTCTTGAGTAGTTCCTAATTTATGAAAATAAAGTTTATGATTATTATTCAAAGAACTTAGTTCACTTCCTTCAGGAGCATCGTAAGTTGAATAGTAGATACCCTCATTGTTTTTCCAACTTAATGAAGAAAACTTAACGTTGATTAGAGAATCTGATAACAATGATTTGGTTTCTGTATCTAAAAAGAATACTTTCCTCCAATCACTTCCACCTTCAGAAATTGCATAAGCAGCAACACTTCCATCTTTACTAAAACTAATATCAGATAAAGAGATAGTTCCATCTTCACTGAACGAGTTAGGATCTAAAAAGACTTCCTCAACTCCTTGAGAGTCTTTTCGATAAAGCACTGATTGATTTTGTAGGCCAGTATTCTTGAAAAAATAAATGTAATTTCCTTCTTTGAAGGGCGAAGAAAATTTCTCATAGTCCCAAATTTTTTTTAATCCATCTTTTATTTGCTCTTTGGATCCTAAACTTTCGAAGTATTTATCAGTAAAGAGATTTTGATCCTCTATCCACCTTTTTGTCTCCTTATCGAGATCATCCTCAAGCCATCTATATGGATCTTGAATTTCTTTTGAAAAGTATAAATCAGAAATATTAACTTTTTTAGTCATGGGATAAATTGATTTCAAATTATTATTATCAACCATGCTTGACTGCTCGCACGATAACAAACTTATGGAAATAAGGATTATGGCTAGTTTTCGCATGAATGAATAAACTTATTAAGTATTATATTGACAAATTAGTTTGTTATCTTCATCATTCCGCACCTATGGCAAACATTAAATCAGCAATTAAAAGAGCTAGGCAAGCTAATAGAAGAAATGCCCTTAAAAGCTCTCAACGTGCTTCTGCGAGGACAAGTATTAAGGCTTTTGAAAAAGCACTTGATGATAAGAACATCGAAGCTGCCGGGAACGAGTTTAAGAAAACTCAGAAACTAATGGACAAACTTGCCAATAAAAAAGTTCTTCCCAAAAATCACGTTGCAAGAACTAAATCAAGACTCAACAAAAAATTAAAAGCTCTTAAGTCAGCTTAATTTCAATCTGGTTCTCTTTTTTTGGTTCTGCAATGAACCAAATAGATCTTTTTCATGGCCGCTTAGGATATAGCCAATCCTTTGATTATTAATTAAGAAAATTTTCATAGCTGACAATTTAGTTTTCATGCCTCCCCTTCCTAACTTACCAGAATCTCCAAAAATAATTTTTTGATTTGAAAGAGCTTTAAGGCTGACTTCGTCAATAAGAACTGCGTCCTTATTTGTTCTTGGATCTTTTGAATATAAACCCTTTTGATCTGTATAAAGTATAAGTTTTTTAGAACTAATAAGATTCGCTAGTTTTGCACTTAATTGATCATTATCTCCTCTCTCAATTTCTTCTGTTGATACAGAATCATTTTCATTGACTATTGGCGTTATACCCCATCTGAGGAGATTATTGATGCTCGATTTAATATTGTTAGATTTTGTTTCAGATTTAAAGTCACTGTGACTGAGGAGAACTTGAGCGACCTCTATTTTAAATTTATCAAAATTTTTCTGGTAAGCATTAATAAGCCCTATTTGGCCAACAGCTGATAATGATTGAAGTTGTTTGATATTCTTTGGTTTTTTTTCTATGCCTCTTTTCTTCATTCCATAGGAAATTGCGCCAGATGAAACTAAAACTACATCAAAGTCATTGTCTCTGAATTTCTGAATGCACTTAGCAAGTCTTTTAAAAAAAGCTGAATTTTCTCGACTTCCTTGTGAAATTAAGGAGGACCCTACTTTCATTACTACTATTGAATTACTCATTACTGTTAATCTCTATGATTTTTGTACTGACCTTTTTGACTAGTTCGCTTAATCCTTCCCCAGTTACAGAAGATATTAAAAAAACCTCATTGCTGTAAATCTTTTTTGCCTTAGATAAATAATCATCCTTCGATTCTGTTTTTGTGTCTGCTTTAGTTAGTACAATCCATTGCTCTAGTTTAGATAAAGATTCGTCAAATTCTTTTAGCTCTTTATCTAAAGAATTCTTTTTTTCCTTTACATCTTCAGGCTTGATTTCTGATACATCAATTAGATGAAGCAATAACTTTACTCGAGATAAATGTTTTAAAAATCTTATCCCAAGCCCTGCTCCCTTGGCAGCTCCCGGAATTAATCCTGGAATATCTGCAATTACATATGGATTGAGAGATTTAGCCTCAACCACTCCAAGATTAGGAGTTAGAGTAGTAAACGGATAGTCGGCTATTTTGGGTTTTGCCTCAGATATACTCGAAATTAAGGTAGATTTTCCTGCATTTGGAAATCCTAAGAGACCAACATCAGCTATTAATCTTAATTCTAACTGAAGCGATAGCTCTTCTCCCTTTTCTCCATCTGTAGTTTTTCTGGGAGCTCTATTGGTAGATGACTTGAACCTTGCATTCCCTAATCCACCCTTTCCTCCAGAAACAACTTCAAAAAGATCGCCATCTTTTTTTAAGTCTGCTATCTCTTCTTCAGTTGATTCTTCAAAAACAACAGTACCAACGGGAACTTTTAAAATTATGTCACTGGCATCCTTGCCATGTTTATTTTTACCCTCGCCAGGAGAACCATTTTTAGCTTGGTATTTTTTTTGTAATCTAAAATCTTGCAGCGTTGTTAAAGAGCTGTCAGCTTTAAGAAAAATGCTTCCGCCTTTCCCGCCGTCGCCACCATCGGGACCACCCTTAGGAATAAATTTTTCTCTTCTGAAGCTCAGACATCCGTTTCCACCAGAGCCAGCTATTAATTGAATAGCGGCTTCGTCAATGAAGCTCATTATTTAATCTGCGGGAGTGATATTTATGAATTGTCTAAGATTTCTACCTTTTTTGCTGAAAGATACAGTGCCGTCAATTTTTGCAAAAAGTGTATGATCTTTTCCAATTCCAACATTTGTGCCAGGATGAAACTTTGTGCCCCTTTGCCTGACTAGAATAGAGCCAGCAGATACCAGTTGGCCGCCGTACCTTTTAACGCCCAGTCTTTTAGATTCAGAATCTCTTCCGTTTCTACTGCTACCACCTGCTTTTTTATGTGCCATACTTAAACCGAAATTTGCTCTATTTGAATTTCACTATAATTTTGACGATGACCTTGCTTTTTCCTGTAGTCCTTCCTTCTTTTCATCTTGAGAATAGTTACTTTATCTTCTTTTCCGTGTCGAAGGATTTTTGCAGTTACCTTCGCCCCTTCAATAAAAGGAGAGCCAAGAGTAACTTCACCATCTTTCTCAATTAATAGCACATCAGTAATATCAACAGGTTCTCCTTCAGAAGCTTTAAGTTTTTCAACTTTAAGGATTTCGCCTTCAGCAACTTTATGCTGTTTACCACCTGTTTTGATTACTGCGTACATTTTTATATCAAAATTGAGGTCGAATGATATCTAAATAAGTTCTTTGTCGCAATAGATTCAATAAATCAACTATGATAATTTGTACTTGAGAGATTGATGAAATTTACAGAAAAGAATTCTTTCACCAAAGAAGAACTTCAACTTTGCTCAAACGGAAAGCTATTTCATGAGAATGATGGAAAGCTTCCAAGTAGCAATATGCTGATGTTAGATCGAATTACTTCAATATCAGGAGATCGGGGTAATTACTCAAATGGACTAATAGAGGCAGAACTTGATATCAATGAGAATCTTTGGTTTTTTGATTGTCATTTCAAAGATGATCCAGTTATGCCCGGATGCTTAGGTTTGGACGCAATGTGGCAAATTTTAGGATTTTATTTACTTTGGTCTGGGAATCATGGAATAGGAAGAGCTCTTGGTGCCGGGCAGGTTAAATTTTATGGTCAAGTGCTTCCTCATGCTAAAACGGTTAAATATGAGATTCATGTAAAAAGAATGCTCTCAACAAAAACTGTTCTTGGAGTTGCAGACGGATTAATGTACGTTGATGGGAAGGAAATATATTCAGCGAAGAACTTAAAAGTTGGGCTTTTTGAGAATCCTGGTAATTTTTGATGAGTACTTTAAAAAGAGCAGTAATAACAGGAATTGGTGCCATATCTTGCATAGGTAACAATATTTCTGACATAACGAAATCTCTTAAATTGGGTACATCAGGGATACGCTTCAATGAATCGTACAAAGAACTTGGTATGCGAAGTCATATTTCTGGCTCCATTAATTTAAATCTAAAGGATCTCATTGATAGAAAACATTTGAGATTTATGGGAGAAGCAGCAAGCTATGCCTATTTAAGTGCTGCAGAGGCTATAAAAGACTCAGGCTTAGATCTATCAAGGTTTTCTTCACAAGACGTTGGGGTCATTGCAGGTTCCGGTGGAGCTTCTTCTAGAAGCCAGGTTGAAGCAGCAGATATAGTTAAGAGCAAAGGAGTTAAAAGAATAGGACCTTACAGAGTTACTCAAACAATGGGAAACACCGTTTCAGCTGCTCTTGCAACTTTTTTTGGCATCAAAGGAGTGAATTTCTCTATTTCCTCTGCATGCTCAACTAGCGCACATTGTATTGGATCAGCTCTGGAACAAATTCAATTGGGAAAACAAAAAATAATATTAGCTGGTGGCGCTGAAGATGAGCATTGGACAATGTCTAGTATGTTTGATGCCATGGGAGCGCTGTCTTCTTCATATAATGAGAGTCCTGAGAAAGCATCAAGGCCTTTTGATAATGACAGAGATGGTTTTGTTATAGCAGGAGGAGCGGGCATGCTCGTCGTTGAAGAATTAGATCATGCTCTAGAAAGAAACGCTGATATTTATGCTGAAATTACTGGATATGGAGCAACTTCTGATGGAGATGATATGGTCCATCCATCCGGAGAAGGAGCAACTAATTGCATGCTAAAGGCTGTTGAAATGCATGGAAAAGATAATATTGATTATATTAATGCTCACGGAACTTCAACACCTGCTGGAGATCCTGTCGAGTTAGAATCAATAAAAAAGGTTTTCAAAGATAAAATTCCTCCCATAAGCTCAACAAAATCACAAACTGGACATACCCTTGGTGCCGCTGGAGCTTTAGAAAGTATTTTTTCACTATTAATGCTAAAAAACAGTTTTATATCAAAAACCCTTAATCTTTCTAACTCGATTGATGAAGGTGAAGGTTTAGACTTAGTTTCAGAAGTCAGAAATCAGGATTTGGATGCTGTAATGAATAATAGCTTTGGCTTTGGGGGAACTAACGTTAGTTTAGTTTTTGAAAAGTTAAAATCCTAAAAAGGAATTTCATCGTCTATGAGCCCCTCCTCGGGTTGAGGACTAGAGCTATTCATCTGAGGGCTCTGATCCATATTATCTTCAGATCTTCGTCCTCCTAACATTTGCATTTCTCTCCCAATAATCTCTGTTGTATATCTCTTATTTCCTTGATCGTCTTCCCAATCTCTTGTTCTTAATGATCCTTCAATATAAACAGAAGAACCTTTTTTTAAATACTCCCCACAAACTTCTGCAATTCTTCTAAAAAAAACAACTCTATGCCACTCAGTTTTTTCCTTTTTTTCTCCAGTTTGATTATCGTTCCAGCTTTCAGATGTAGCTATACTCAAATTTGCAACTGCATCTCCTCCTGCCGTATACCTCATGTCAGGATCTTTCCCGAGATTACCAACTAATATAACCTTATTTATTCCGCTTCGAGCCATAATGCACCTTATTTTTAATGTAAATTCATTATAATCCATCTGAAAGACTATTTATAAATAAATGAAAAATATCGAAGTCAAAGGTGCTAAACAGCATAATCTTAAAAACATCGATGTAATAATTCCTCGAGATAAACTTACCGTTATTACAGGGCTTTCTGGATCAGGAAAGTCTTCTTTAGCATTTGATACTTTATATGCTGAAGGTCAAAGAAGGTATGTTGAATCATTGTCTTCTTATGCGAGACAATTTTTATCTGTTATGGATAAGCCTGATGTCGATCATATAAATGGTTTATCCCCCGCCATTTCAATAGAGCAAAAATCCACATCTCATAACCCAAGGTCTACGGTTGGGACTGTTACTGAAATATATGATTATTTGAGGCTGCTTTATGCAAGGGTCGGTACCCCTTTTTGTCCAGATCATGGAATCTCCCTTGAATCTCAAAGCATCGATCAGATAGTCGATAATCTTTTTAAAGATGATGAAAATGAAAGAGCTATAATTTTATGTCCTATAGTAAGTCAGCAAAAAGGTGAGCACTTAATCCTACTTAACGACCTTAAGGTGCGAGGATTTATTAGAGCAAAAATTAATGGAGAAATCATTGATCTGGATAATCTGCCTCAACTTAATAAAAATAAAAAACATGATATTGATATTGTCATTGATAGGCTTTCTATTTCAAAGAAAAATAAATCAAGATTATCTGAATCAATAGAAACTGCGTTGAGAGAGTCAGATGGAATAGTAACTATCTCTTTCCTGGATGAATCTAAAAAAGATATAACGTTTTCAACAAAAATGGCCTGCACCGAATGTGGTTTCAGCATTGCTTCGTTAGAACCTAGACTATTTTCTTTCAATAGTCCTTCTGGAGCTTGCGATGATTGCGATGGATTAGGTCAGAAGTCTCAAGTTGATAGAAGAAAAGTTATTGTGAGACCTGAATTAAGCTTAAATCAAGGAGCAATTGAAGGATGGGATTCAAGTCAGATGTATCATCACTATCTTCTCAACAGAGTAGCAAAACACTATGGCATTTCCTTGGACGATCCCTTTGAGGATTTGTCTGAAAATATAAAAGAAAAAATTCTGAATGGTAGTTCGGGGGAAATTATAGATTTTAGTTATGTTTCTAAAAGAGGGAATCTCAGAGAATCATTTAAACCATTCGAAGGTGTTCTTAATAATATTGAAAGAAGATTTAGAGAGAGTGAATCAGCTTTTTCTAGAGAGTATTTATCCAAATACATGACCAATACTGTTTGTATGTCATGTGAAGGCTCAAGATTAAATAAAGAGGCAAGATCTGTGAAGATTGATGGAAAAGAACTTTGGGATATAACAAATATGACTATTGATGATTGTTTAGATTTTTTTAATAACCTGAATTTAAAGGGCAAAAAGGGAGCTATCGCAGAGAAGGTTGTTAAAGAGCTGAAAGAAAGATTAAAGTTTTTATCTGATGTCGGGCTTAATTATCTAACATTATCAAGAAGTGCCGAAACTTTAAGTGGAGGAGAAGCACAAAGAATTAGACTTGCCAGTCAAATAGGTGCTGGACTCGTTGGAGTTACCTATATTCTTGATGAACCATCAATTGGCCTTCACCAAAGAGATAATAAGAGACTTTTATCTACTTTATTTAGATTAAAAGATTTAGGAAATACGGTTATCGTCGTTGAGCATGATAAAGAGACAATAGAATGTGCTGATCATATTATTGATATCGGTCCAGGGGCAGGTATTCATGGAGGGTTTGTCAGTTTTGCAGGAAATTATAAAGAAATCCTTAAGCAAGAAAGTTCCTTAACCGGACAATATTTATCCGGGAAAAAAGATATTAAGATTGATAAATTTGAGAAATCTGAAAAAGGTTCTCTTTGTATTAAGGGTTGTAATGGGAACAATCTCAAGAATGTAAATTTAAATTTACCTTTGGGAAAAATTATCAGCATTACTGGAGTTTCGGGTTCTGGAAAATCTACTCTTATTAATCAAACTTTATATCCTGCATTGGCAAATAAGATTCAAAAATCTAACTATGACTGTCAAGAATTTGAAAATATTTCGGGTGAAAAGAAATTAGATAAAATTATTGAGATTAGTCAGTCCCCAATAGGAAGGACTCCAAGATCAAATCCTGTTACTTACACAGGAATATTCACGCCTATCAGAGAGCTGTTTTCAGAAACGGAAGAGGCAAGAGCTCGAGGCTATAAGCCAGGAAGGTTCAGCTTCAATGTTAAAGGTGGCAGATGTGAAACTTGTCAAGGAGATGGTTTAATCAAAGTAGAAATGCATTTTCTGCCTGACGTCTACGTTAAATGTGATGTTTGTGATGGAAAAAGATATAACAAAGAAACGCTTGAGGTGAAATTCAAGGGGAAAAACATCTTTGAGGTTCTTGATATGAACGTTGAAGAATCCTTGAAATTTTTTGATTCGATTCCAACCATCAAAAGAAAATTACAAACTCTTTATGATGTGGGATTGAGTTATATAAAAATTGGCCAGCCCGCTACAACGTTATCTGGAGGAGAAGCCCAAAGAGTAAAACTTGCTAAAGAGCTTGGCAAGGTAGCCACCGGGGATACTCTTTATCTATTAGACGAACCAACAACTGGTCTTCATTTCCATGATGTAAACCTACTATTAAAAGTGATCAATAAATTGAATGAACAAGGTAATACTGTTGTCATTATCGAACATAACTTAGATGTGATTGTTAATTCTGATTGGATAATAGATCTTGGCCCAGAAGGCGGATCGGGTGGCGGAGAAATTATCGGAGAAGGAACTCCAGAAGAAATTTCAAAAATTAAAAAATCTCATACTGGGAGATTTCTGAAGGAAATGTTGAATTAATCTTCTTGAGATATCTCTTCAGAAGAATCCTCAGACTTATCGGTAAGTTCTACAAAAGCCATTGGGGCTGCGTCACCGGGTCTTGGTCCCATCTTAATAATTCTGAGATATCCACCAGGTCTATCTTTAAATCTAGGCCCTAGGTCTGAAAAAAGTTTTCCTACCGCAGAATCATTTCTCAGTTTTGAAAAGGCTCTTCTTCTGTTGGCAACAGAATCTACTTTAGCCAATGTAACTAATGGCTCAAAGACACCCCTAAGTTCTTTTGCCTTTGGAACAGTGGTTTTTATAGATTCAGTCTCAATCAAAGAAATAACCATGTTTTTAAACATAGCTTTTCTCTGATCACTTGTGCGACCAAATTTTCTTCCTGTTTTTTGGTGTCTCATCTATTAACCTTCAACATTTGAGGGTGGCCAATTCTCGAGTTCTAAACCTAAAGATAATCCTCTAGCTGCTAGAACTTCTTTGATTTCATTAAGTGACTTTCTACCTAGATTAGGAGTTCTTAAAAGATCAGATTCCTTTCGGGTTACTAAGTCTCCAATATAATGGATCTTCTCTACTTTTAAACAATTGGCTGATCTCACTGTTAATTCGAGTTCATCTACAGGCCTCAACATAATTGGATCAACAGGAGGAGTTTCATCTTCCTCTGGTTCTTCGGTTTCAAACCCTAATTCAGCAAAAGCCATTAATTGTCTTTGTAAAATAGTCGCTGCTAACCTCACAATCTCTTCAGGATCGATTGTTCCATTGGTTTCAACCTCAAGAATAAGTTTGTCTAGATCAGTTCTATTTTCTACCCTTGCATTTTCAACTGAATAAGAAACTTTTTTAATTGGACTATATGAAGCATCAATCTTTAGTGAGCCGACCTCGGTATCTTCGCTCTCGGCCAAAGCTATGATATCTACAGGAACATAACCCCTTCCCTTGGTAACTTTTGCCGTCATCTCGAGAGAGCCTTTGTCAGCGAGAGTAGCAACTACGTGATCAGGATTTACAATCTCAACTCCAGCAGGAAGTTCAAAATCACTACCTTTGATGTCTCCTGATCCTGATTTATTTACTGATATTTCGACTTCTTCTTGATCTGAAAGTCTCACAGAAAGACCTTTTAAATTTAAAAGGATATTAATGACATCCTCTTTAACTCCATCAATAGAGCCAAACTCGTGGAGAACTCCATTAATTTTTGCTTCTGAAACCGCAGCACCAGGGATTGAAGATAAAATTATCCTTCTAAGAGCATTTCCCAAGGTATGTCCAAAACCTCTTTCAAGAGGTTCCAATACTATTTTTGAATTGTTTGAATCAACTTCTTCTACCAAAATTTCTTTGGGAGTTAAGAAGTCTTTGATCATATCGAAATTATCTGTCATAGAATATCCTCTTTAAAATTATCTTGAATAGAGCTCAACAATAAAACTTTCATTAATTTCACTGCTAAGCAAATCTCTGTCTGGAGTATTTTTGTAAATGCCTGAAAAGTTATCGTGGTTAACCTCAATCCATTCACAAGGCTCTCTTGTTTTAAAAATCTCAAAAGATTGAGAAATTCTTTTTTGATTTCTTGATTTCTCAGAAATACTTATCTCATCTCCTTCCGCTACCTGATAAGAAGGAATGTTTACTTTTTTTCCATTAACCAAAACTGACTTATGATTAACCAATTGTCTTGCTTCGGCACGAGTAGCAGCAAATCCCATTCTATAAACCACGTTATCCAATCTAGCCTCCAAAAATTGAAGGAGATTTGTTCCTGTCTCACCTCTGCTACTAGCTGCAGCCTTATAGTAATTTCTAAATTGTCTTTCTAAAACTCCATACATTCTTTTTACTTTTTGCTTTTCTCTCAACTGCAAACCATAGTCTGAAGTTCTTATTCTTTTTGCTCCATGGTGTCCAGGAGGATTTTCAGATCTGATTTTGGATTCGTATGACCTATACCCACTTGTTAAAAGCAGATCAGTCCCTTCCCTACGAGATAATTTATTTCTTGGTCCTCTGTATCTTGCCACTTTACACCCTTCTCTTTTTTGGAGGACGACACCCATTATGAGGAATAGGAGTTACATCCGAAATTTTTGTAATCTTAAAACCGCAACCATTCAAAGCTCTTACCGCTGATTCTCGACCTGCTCCAGGTCCGGAAACTTCAATTTCCAAATTGCTTATTCCGAAGTTTTTAGCAGCATCTCCGGCTTTGGAAGCTGCCACCTGAGCCGCAAAAGGTGTACTTTTTCTTGATCCTTTAAAACCTGATCCACCAGCACTTGCCCAAGTTAATGTATTTCCCTGTTTGTCCGTAATATTGATGATGGTGTTATTAAATGTAGCGTATATATGCGCAACAGCATCGTTGTATGTTCGGCTATTTTTTTTAGATTTTGTCCCTTGTTTTGCCATATTTATCTTCTAATAGGTTTTCTAGGACCTTTTCTGGTTCTAGCGTTAGTTTTTGTTCTTTGTCCTCTAACAGGTAAATGTTTCCTGTGCCTCATTCCTCTCAAAGTTCCTAAATCCATAAGTCTTTTTATATTGGTACTTATTTCTCTTCTTAAATCTCCTTCTACAAGAAACTCATTTACAGCTTTTCGAAGTTTTTCTAAATCTTCCTCGCTTAAACTTCCGATCAAAGAAGTTTTTTCAATGCCCAATTGATCACAAATAGATAACGCTCTCGTTCTGCCGATACCAAAAATATGAGTTAAAGAAACCCAAGCTTGTTTTTTATCTGGAATATTTACACCTGCTACCCTAGCCATATTTATTACCCCTGCCTCTGTTTATGTCTTGGTTCATTGCTGCAGATAACAAAAACGGTGCCGTGTCTTTTGATTATTTTGCAATCCTTACACATTTTTTTTACTGAAGCTCTTACTTTCATAATTACCTTCTATAATTTTTTAAATTAGCTTTTTTCATTAAAGATTCATATTGACTAGATAAAAGGTGCGATTGTACCTGAGCCATGAAGTCCATGACTACTACCACAGCAATTAAAAGTGATGTTCCCCCAAGATAAAAAGGTACATTTGCAGAAACAATTAAGAATTGAGGAAGTAAACATACTGCAATCATGTATATTGATCCCCATACTGTTAATCTAGACATAACGCTGTCAATATAGCCTTCTGTTTGATCGCCAGGCCTTATTCCAGGTAAGAATCCTCCAGATCTTTTAAGATTATCTGAAATATCTTTTGCCGGAAATTGAATGGCGGTATAAAAGAAACAGAAATAAGCTATCAAAACCGCAAAAACTATTACATACAAGGGTTGCCCAGGACTTAAAGCCAATGATATTTCTTGCAACCACTCAAAACCTTCAGATTGTCCAAACCAAGTACTAATTGAGGCTGGAAAAAGAACTATCGATGAAGCAAAGATCGCAGGAATTACTCCTGACATATTTACTTTCAATGGAACATGAGATGATTGACCCATAGCCATCTGGTTACCGATTTGTCTCTTAGCATAATTAACCGAAACTCTTCTTTGTGCCCTTTCTACCCAAACAATAAAAGCAATAGCCAATATTGCGAGAAGAGCTACAGATAAAAGTACGATTAAGTTAATTTCTCCTTGTCTAGCTCCTTCAAATGACTGGCCTATTGCTCTTGGCAATCCAGAAACAATACTGGCAAAAATAATAAGAGATATACCATTTCCGATACCTCTCTCATTTACCTGTTCCCCAAGCCATACCAAAAACATTGTTCCAGTAACAAAAGAAATAACTGCGGTAACAATAAACATATTTCCAGGAGTGCTAGCTAGCCCTTGACTCGATAATGCTATCGCAAAACCACTCGATTGAATGATTGCAAGACCTAAAGTACCAAGGCGAACATAGTTGGTCCTTTTTCTTCTTCCAACTTCCCCTTCCTGTCTAAACATTTTTTTAAGGCTTGGAGTTGTCGCCTCTAATAGATTCATCACAATAGCCGCAGTGATGTAAGGAACAACATTTAAAGCCATGATGCTCATTCTTTCTAGCGCACCTCCAGAAAACATATTAAATAAACCTAGAAGAGTTCCTTGATTTTGATCAAATAAAGAAGAAAGTTTCATAGGATCAATGCCTGGAACAGGAATATGGGTTCCAATCCTATAAATAATAATTGCGTAAAGAACAAATCTAAGCCTTGCCCAAAGTTCAGACAAACCAGATGATTTGGCTGGATTTCTAGCCACTTATAATTTCTCCACCTAATTTATTAATTAATTCCTCAACAGATTTAGAAACGGATAAACCCTCAATTTTCACTGTTTTTGTCAATTCGCCGCCGTTGATGATCTTCACTTTTTTTATCTTGTTTGAAATGATTTTATTTTTCTTCAAAACCTCTAAAGTAATATGATCTTCAGCAAGCTTTTCTATATCTCTGAGTTTTATATGTGTACTGTATGGTTTTTGTCTAGAAGTGAATCCAAACTTAGGAAGTCTTTGTTGGATGGGCATTTGACCTCCCTCAAATCCAGGTCTTATTGAAGCTCCAGATCTTGCCTTTTGACCTTTATGACCTCTTCCTGATGTTTTTCCTGAGCCAGACCCTGTTCCTCTACCTATACGCTTAGAGACTTTATTTTTGTTTGTTCTTTGAAGGTTATTCAGTTTTAGCATTTAATCTAAGACCTCCAGCAGATGATGAGCTTTCTTGATCATACCTAGATTTTCAGGCGTGTTTTGAACCTCAACTACTTGATTAATTTTTTTTAATCCCAATCCTCTTACGGAGAGCCTCTGATTTTTCATCGAGCCTGCTAAACCTCTCTTTAATTTAACTCTAATCATTTCGTTAGACATTTCTTCCTCTTATGATCTCCTTTCTGCAACCTGTTCCGGTGATTCAACGCTTGCTAATCCCTTCACAGTCGCTCTAACAACATTAATAGGATTGGTTGAGCCATATGTTTTGGCTAAAACATCTTTTATGCCAGCTAACTCAAGGACAGCTCGCATCGCACCACCTGCAATGACTCCAGTACCAGGAGAAGCCGGTTGCATATAAACAGTGGAACTTCCATGAGTTGATTTAACTGGGTAATGGAGAGTAGAACCTTTAAGTTCAATCTTGATCATATTTTTTCTTGCATTTTCTAATGCTTTTTGAATAGCCATAGGAACTTCTCTGGCTTTTCCTCTTCCGAAACCAACCTTGCCTGCTCCATCTCCTACGACGGTAAGAGCTGTGAACCCAAAGATTCTTCCACCTTTTACAACTTTTGCTACTCTATTAACTCCTACAAGTTTTTCTTCTAGAGCTTCGTTACTAAACTGATCTATATTTTCTTCCATAATTCCTCAAAATTCTAAGCCTGCTTCACGCGCTGATTCAGCAAGACTCTTTACACGACCATGATATTTATATCCCGATCTATCAAACGTAACCTTTTTAATGCCTTTCTCGATAGCTCTTTTAGCAACCAATTCTCCAACTTTTTTTGCAGCTTCTTGATTTCCACCTTTATCAAGTTTTGCTTCTTTATCTGCAGAAGAAGCATACGCAAGCACTTCTTTTCCATCAGGAGAAAAGACCTGAGCATAAATCTGATTGTTGGATCTAAAAATAGATAACCTATGATTACTCAATTCTTTAGTCTTAGATCTAAGTTTTCTAGATCTTCTTTGTCTTGCGGTAAATTTATCACTCATGCTTAAGCCTTCTTAGATTCTTTACGTTTGATTCTTTCTTCGGCATATTTAACACCTTTTCCTTTGTAAGGTTCTGGAGGTCTAAATGATCTAATTTTTGCAGCAGTTTCTCCTAAAAGTTGCTTATTAGCTGACTTTAAAATAACTTCAGTTTGAGATGGTACGTCGGCGTTTACCCCTTCAGGTAGTTGGTAAATTACTGGATGAGAGAACCCTAGTGAGAGTTCCAATTTATCTCCAGAAAGCTTTGCTCTGTAGCCAACACCATTAATTTCTAATTTTTTTTCGAAACCGTCTGAAACTCCTTTAATCATATTTATTGCTAAAGCCCTCATTGTCCCTACCATTGCGATAGATTCCTTTGTTTCTTCTTTAGGAGAAAATAGTAGTTCTTTCTCGGGAGTGGTAGCCATTACTGAAGGATGAATAGACATAGACAAGTCTCCATTCTTGCCCGAAACTTTAAGTAAGTTTTCAGCAAGGGATATTTCTATACCTTCTTGAATTGGAATTGGTCTCTCAGTGTTTCTAGCCATAATTAAAATACAGTGCAGATTAATTCTCCGCCTACCCCATGTTCTCTTGCTTCTTTGTCTGTCAAAACTCCTTTACTTGTTGTAATGATTCCAACCCCTAAACCATTTCTTACAGAAGGAATTTCTTTTGATGAAAAGTATTTTCTTAATCCAGGTTTGCTTATCCTTTTCAATTCTTTGATAACCGGCGATTCTTGATGGTATTTGAGGGAAACTAAAATAGTTTTTTTACTCTCCTCGCCCTCAATCTTAAAAGATGATATGAATCCTTCTTTCTCTAATACTGAGCAAATGGCGTTTTTAATTTTGGAAGATGAAAAGCTTACCGTTGCATGCCCTCTAGCTTGAGCATTCATCACTCTAGAAATCATGTCGGAAATTGGATCTTGCATACTCATTGATAACCTCTACCAACTTGATTTAACTAATCCTGGAACATCTCCATTCATAGCCAATTCTCTTAATTTATTTCTTGAAAGGCCAAACCTTCTGTAAACAGCATGCGGTCTTCCAGTTATTTGACATCTTCTTTGGAGACGAACAGGACTTGCATCTCTTGGAAGTTTTTGAAGTTTTAATCTTGCCTCATATCTTTCTTCATCAGATAGATTCATGTCTGAGATAACTTTTTTAAGCTCCTCTCTCTTTTTTGCAAACTTTTGAACCATCTTGATTCTTTTGTTCTCTCTAGCAATCATTGAAACTTTAGCCATAATTTTTACCTTTAACTTTTAAATGGGAAGTTTAATTTTGATAATAGGGCAAAACCTTCTTTATCATTATTGGCGGAGGTTGTAATACAAATATCCATACCGCGTATTTTCTCTACTTTATCGTAATCAATTTCAGGGAAGATAATGTGTTCTTTTATTCCCAATGAGTAATTACCTTGACCGTCAAAAGATTTTGGATTCAATCCTCTAAAATCTCTTTCCCTTGGAATTGCTATAGACAATAACCTGTCTAAAAATTCATACATTCTGTTACCTCTTAAAGTAACTTTACATCCAATTGGAAATCCTTCTCTTATTTTAAAACTCGCTACCGACTTCCTGGCAAAAGTCTTTATTGGTTTTTGGCCTGCTATTAATTCAAGATCTGCAATTGCATCATCAACTGATTTTCGATTATTCAATGCATCCGGTCCTAACCCCATATTTACTGTGACCTTTGTAATTTTGGGAACAGCCATGGAGCTTTTTACGCCTAACTCATCTTTAAGTGAACTAACGACGTTATCCTGATAATTTGTTTTAGTAATAGACATTGCTATTTAACTTCCTTATTTGTTGATTTTGAAACTCTAATCTTTCCTTTTTTCTCATCTGAATTAATTAGTAATTTATCTCTCTTTTTTGTACTACTATTGTAAAAAGCAATATTGGATATGTTGATAAAGGATTCCTTTTCAATAATCCCTCCGGGTTCATTGATTTGAGGGTTTGGTTTTACATGTTTTTTTACAAGTTTTATTCCAGAGACTAAACATCTATCACCTTTAATTTTAGTTAGAGTTCCAGTTTTTCCTTTATCTTTTCCAGAAATCACAATTACTTCATCACCGGTTCTTAATTTATTCATTAGATTACCTCTGGTGCTAGAGAAATTATTTTCATAAAATTATTTGATCTCAATTCTCTGGAAACAGGACCAAAAATCCTAGTTCCAATTGGTTGTTGCTGGTTATTTATGAGCACTGCTGCATTGTCATCAAATCTAACGATTGATCCATCCTCTCTGCGAATATCCTTTTTAGTTCTGACAACAACTGCATCTGCAACTTGGCCTTTCTTAACCCTACCTGTTGGGATGGCTTCTTTAATTGCCACTTTGATAACGTCGCCAACTCTTGCGTAACGTCTTTTAGATCCACCAAGCACTTTGATACACATCACTTTTCGGGCGCCGCTGTTATCAGCAACTTCTAAAATAGTTTCTGTTTGAATCATGACTTACCCTCTTTGAGTATTTCTACCAAAGTCCACGATTTTGTTTTTGAAATTGGTCGACATTCTTTGATAGTTACTTTGTCCCCAAGAGAACAAACATTTGCTTCATCATGAAAACTTATCTTCGAGGATCTTCTAATTATTTTTCCTAATTTAGGGTGTTTAACTTTTCTGTCTATTTTTGCTACTGCTGTTTTGTCAGAGTTACAACTTACAACCATACCTGTCATTGTTCTTATTGCTTTATCAGACATTTGCATCCTCTTGTTGATTGAGTTGTTTAAGCGAAGTCAAAATTCTTGCAACAGCCTTTTTTTTCTCTTTTAAAAGGTGCGTCTGCTGAAGAGAAGCAGATGAACTTTTAAGTTTAAGATCTAATAATTCAGATCTTGTTTTCTCTAGATCCTTCATTAAATTAGCGTGAGATGGATTTTTAGCCATTAGATAACCTTCCTAGAGATAAATTGAGTTGAAACAGGAAGTTTTGCAGCTGCTAGAGAAAATGCCTCCCTAGCCAAAGCTTCGTCAACACCTTCCATTTCATAAAGAATTTTTCCAGGTTTAATTGGCGAAACCCAATATTCTACGTTTCCTTTTCCTTTTCCTTGCCTAACTTCAAGGGGTTTTTTGGTAATTGGTTTATCTGGAAAGATTCTAATCCAGATTTTTGCTCCACGTTTTACATGCCTAGTCATTGCTCTTCTTGCAGCCTCAATTTGACGGGACGTAATTTGACCTCTTGATGTAGCTTTCAAACCAAATGTACCGAAATCTAAAGAATTAGATCTCTGTGCAAGGCCTCGATTTCGACCTTTCATTTGCTTTCTATATTTAGTCCTTTTTGGCTGAAACATTAGCTATCCTTGTCTTTTTCTTTAATTTTTTTATCAATTAATTCGCCTCTGAATATCCATACCTTTACACCAATAATCCCGTAAGTAGTTTTTGCTTCGGCCAAGCCGTAATCAACATCTGCTCTTAATGTATGAAGAGGCACTCTCCCTTCTTTATGCCACTCAGATCTTGCAATTTCGGCTCCACCTAATCTACCTGAAACTTTTATTTTCACGCCAAGCGCTCCCTGTCTCATGGTGTTTTGAGCTGCTCTCTTCATGACTCTTCGAAACATAGCCCTTTTTTCAAGTTGAAGCGCTATGTTTGCAGCAACTAGCTGAGCATCAAGATCAGGTTTTCTTATTTCTTGAATATTAAGGCTAACGGGTACATTCATGATTTGTGTTAGCTTCTCTCTTAATCGATCGATATCTTCGCCTCGTTTACCGATAATCATTCCAGGTCTTGCAGTATGGATTGTGACTTTTGCGCTTTGAGCGGGCCTTTCTATGTGTATTTTGCTAACAAATGCGTTATCAAGTTCTTTTTTTAGAAACTCTCTAACTTGAAAATCATTAAATAGGATCTCTCTATATTTATCTTTTTCAGCAAACCACACAGAGTTATGATCTCTGGAGATGCCTAGTCTGATTCCAATTGGATTAACTTTTTGTCCCACTTATTCTCCTTAATTGCTTAGTTTTAGGTTTATATGACATGTCTTTTTTTCAATCCGATCTGCCCTTCCTCGAGCTCTTGCCCTTATTCTTTTCATGATCAAGGCTTCATCAACAGAAATGTGGCTGACAAACAAAGTATCGATATCTAGACCGTAATTATTTTCTGCAGAAGAAATAGCTGAATCCAAAAGTTTTTTTAAATTTCTAGAACCAGACTTTGGACTAAAAGTAAGAATATCCAATGCTTCATCAACTTTTTTACCGCGAATTTGATCTGCCAATAGTCTTATCTTTGAAGCTGAAGACTTAAATCTGGATAATTTTGCTGATACTTCTGTCATTAAGCTTTCCTATCGCCTGAGTGTTGTTTAAAAGTTCTAGTAGGAACAAATTCACCTAACTTATGTCCTACCATGTCCTCTTGAATGAATATAGGTACGTGTTGCCTGCCGTTATGGATGGAGATTGTTAAACCGACCATTTCTGGAGAAATCATAGACCTTCTGGACCATGTTTTGATAGGTCTCTTATCTTTGGACTCAACAGCTTTTGAGACTTTATCCATCAAATGATGATCGATAAATGGACCTTTTTTTATTGAGCGTGGCATTTCTATTTCTTCCTTCTTCTGATGATTTGTTTATCTGTTCTCTTGTTGCTTCTTGTTCTGTAGCCTTTCGTGGGAACTCCCCAAGGTGATACTGGATGCCTACCTCCAGAAGTTCTTCCTTCTCCTCCACCATGCGGATGATCTATAGGGTTCATTGCAACACCTCTAACGGTGGGCCTAACTCCTAACCATCTTTTTGCTCCTGCTTTACCAATAGATTTTAAAGAATGCTCAGAATTAGACACTGTTCCAAGAACAGCCCTACATTCGACGGGCACTCTTCTTACCTCTCCACTTTTCATTCTTAGGGTTGCTGTATTTCCTTCTTTTGCAACAAATTGAACATAGGATCCAGCACTTCTTGCTATTTGAGCACCTTTTTTCGGTTTGAGCTCCACGCAATGAATAGTAGAACCTACAGGGATAGAATTAAGATCAAGAGCATTCCCTACTTTGATTGGAGAGTCGTTACCAGATTGAACCGTATCACCTTGTTTGAGCCCGGAAGGAGCAATAATGTATCTTCGTTCACCATCTGAATATAACAATAAAGCTATGTGAGCTGATCTATTAGGATCGTATTCAATTCTTTCTACATTTGCGGGTATCCCGTCTTTTGTTCTTTTAAAGTCAATGATTCTGTAATGTTGTTTATGTCCACCACCTTGATGTCTTACAGTTATTCTTCCCCTATTGTTTCTTCCACCATTTTTACTTTTTGTAGCCAATAATGGTGCGTGAGGTTTACCTTTGTGAATATTCTGATCTACTTGGAAGCTTCTAAATCTTCTTCCCGCAGATGTTGGTTTTGCTCTAACTACAGTCATTATTATTCAATTGATAAATCTATTTGATTGCCTTCTTTAAGAAATACATAAGCTTTCTTCCAATCACTTTTTTTTCTAATTTTATTCTTCAGTGTTCTTTTTGTTTTGCCTTTGACATTCACAATATTTACTTTTTCAACTTCAACTTTATATAAAGATTCTATTGCTTTTTTTACTTGAAGCTTGTTAGCTGAGGAAGAAACTTTAAAAACGTAACTATTTGCATTTTGAATAGCTAAAGAAGCTTTCTCAGAAAGATGAGATGAATTTAATACTTTTAATGGGTGCAATTGACTCATGAATATGCCCCTATAATTTTTTCTAAAGATTTATCTGTGAGTAAGATTTTTTCATGTGAAATTAAATCTACTGGATTGATTTGATCAGCTGTAGTGATATCTATATTTTTTAAATTCCTAGAAGCTAAATGAAGATTTTCAGAAATCTCATCTAAAATTATCGTCATAGAAGAGGTCTCAAATGGAGAGATTAATTCTAAAAATTTTTTTGTTTTTGGTTCATCTAAAGAAAAATCTTTTACCATGATTATTCTTTCTTCTTTGGCTAATTTGGATAGGATGGATTTAATCCCATTTTTGAACATCTTTTTGTTTATTTTTTTCTTTGTAAGTTGGGGTCTAGCAGCAAATGTAACACCACCTGATCTCCAAATCGGTCCACGAGTTGTTCCAGCTCTTGCTCTACCGGTTCCTTTTTGTCTCCAAGGTTTTTTTCCACCCCCGCTGACATCAGATCTATTTTTTTGAGCTTTAGTGCCGCTATGATTATTTGAAATTACAGTATTAACTAATTGATGAATAAGATCCTCATTAAAATCTTGTTCAAATATAGTCTCAGGCAATTCTGCTGCTGTTTTTTCTTTGTAATAAGTTAACTGCATGGTTATTAGTTTTTAATTGCTGGCTTTATGATGACGGGCGAACCTTTAGAACCAGGTAAAGCACCTTTTACTAATATAAGATTATTTTCTGCATCAATTTTTTGTATTTGTAAATTCTGTGTTGTTTGACGGGTGTTTCCTAGGTGACCTGCCATCTTTTTTCCTTTCCAAACTCTTCCAGGAGTTTGACATTGACCAATAGAACCAGGTTTCCTATGCGCTAAAGAATTTCCATGTGTTGCATCTTGTGTTGCAAAATTCCAACGTTTGACCGTACCCGCAAAGCCTTTCCCTTTGGTTGTACCGGTAACGTCGATAATCTGACCCTCTTCAAACATGTTTAATTCCAATGATTGACCAAGTTCAATATTTTCTAAGTCTGATTCTTGGATTCGGAATTCTTTAATTGTTTTTGCTGAGGGAGTGTTTGATTTATTGAGATGGGCTTTTTCGGGTTTTGTGAGATGTTTTTCTTTTTTGGTTCCGGTAGATATTTGTACTGATGAGTAACCTTCTGAATCAATTTTTTTGATTTGGGTCACAACATTGGAGTCGATTTTTACCACAGTAACAGGCACGGAATTTCCATCTTCTGTGAAAACCCGGGACATGCCTTCTTTTATGCCTATCAATCCAATCATCTTATTTATTTACTTAACTCATCTAGTGAGATTTGAACGTCAACCCCAGCGGAAAGATCAAGCTTCATTAAAGCATCGACAGTTTTTTCAGTGGGCTTGATGATATCCATCACTCTTTTATAGGTTCTAATTTCATATTGATCTCTTGCATCTTTATCCTTATGCGGCGAGATTAATACAGTAGTGCGACTTTTTTTGACAGGCATTGGTATTGGTCCTTTAACAACCGCGCCAGTTCTTTTAACAGTATCAACAATTTCTCTTGCCGATTTATCAATTAATTTATTGTCAAAAGCTTTGAGCCGAATTCTAATATTCTGGTCTTGCAAACCAACCTCCAAAAGTAATAAATATCTGTTAAAGAACTAATCGATTTATCCTTAAATCGATTCATCCATCTCACGGACGAGCGGCAATTCTATTGGGACATCGATGCGATGTCAACAAGCGTATTAGCTTTTATTTATGATGGATTCTGCAACGTTATTGGGGACTTCAGCGTACTTTAGAGGCTCCATAGTAAACGTTGCTCTACCTTGAGTTGCAGATCTTAAATCAGTTGCATAGCCAAACATTTCAGCGAGTGGGACTTCTCCATTGAGAGCCTTGCCAGATGGTATATCATTCATTCCTTGGACAATTCCTCTTCTTCTATTTAAATCTCCAACGACATCTCCCATGTATTCTTCTGGAGTCACAACTTCTAACTTCATAATCGGTTCAAGTAAAACCGGCTTGGCTCTCATAGCTCCATCTTTCAGAGCCTGTGAAGCAGCAACTTTAAAAGCTATCTCACTTGAATCTACATCATGGAAGGAACCATCATAGAGTGTTACTTTTACATCAATTAAGGGATAACCAGCAATTACACCGGCTTCCATTTGCTCTTGGACGCCCTTGTCTACAGCTGGTATGAATTCTCTTGGAATGGTTCCACCAACTATTGAATTAACAAATTCATAGATATCTTTATCTTCTTCTTCCGTCTCTTCGTGAACTAAGGGTTCAATTTTTATCCAAACGTGTCCGTATTGACCTTTACCACCCGATTGTCTTACAAACTTTCCTTCAGACTCAACCATTTGCCTAATTGTTTCTCTATAAGCTACCTGAGGCTTACCAATATTAGCTTCAACATCAAACTCTCGTTTCATCCTGTCAACGATTACGTCTAAGTGAAGCTCTCCCATACCGGATATTATCGTTTGACCTGATTCTTCATCACTATTCACTCTAAAAGATGGATCCTCTTGAGCTAGCCTTCCTAAGGCGGTAGACATTTTTTCCTGATCTGTTTTAGTTTTTGGTTCAACGGCAACTGAAATCACTGGCTCTGGGAATGTCATCTTCTCCAAGATGATAGCCTTATCTCTATCGCAAAGAGTTTCTCCTGTGCTAACGTCCTTCAGACCTATTACAGCACATATATCACCTGCCCTTACTTCAGATATTTCTGTTCTATTGTTAGCGTGCATCTGCAACATCCTACCGATTCTTTCTTTGGATCTACGAGATGGTGAATAAACGGAATCTCCAGATGACAAAACACCTGAATAAACTCTTATAAAGGTTAAGGTACCTACAAATGGATCTGTAGCAATCTTGAAAGCAAGGGCTGAGAATGGCTCCTCGTCGCTAGAAGATCTCTGATCTTCAGTTTCTTCATCTTCCAAAACACCTTTAATAGCTTCAACCTCATCAGGAGATGGCAGATAATTGATTACCGCGTCTAGTACGCACTGAACTCCTTTGTTTTTAAATGCTGAACCACACAGACATAAAACTATTTCATTAGATAAGGTTCTTTGTCTAAGCCCTGAGATGATTTCTTCTTCAGTAAGATCTCCATTTTCGAGGTACTTATCCATTAAATCTTCCGAAGCCTCAGCGGCAGATTCAAGCATCTGCTCTCTGTAATCTTCACACTCAGCTAACATCGATTCAGGAATATCTTCTTCCCTATAGGATTTCCCCATATCATCAAGGTCAAAATAAAGAGCTTTCATTGAAATTAAATCAACCATCCCTTCAAAGTCATCTTCAGCACCAATTGGTAGGTTGATAGGAACTGGTGAAGCGCCTAATCTATCTTTCATTTGCTGAACAACATTAAGAAAGTTTGCTCCAGCTCTGTCCATTTTGTTAATGAAAGCAATTCTAGGAACCTTATAACGATTTGCTTGTCTCCAAACTGTTTCAGACTGAGGCTCAACTCCTGAGCTGCCGCAGAAGACAACAACTGCCCCATCCAACACTCTCAAAGATCTTTCAACTTCAATAGTAAAATCTACGTGACCAGGGGTATCAATAATATTGATGCGATGTTCATCAAATTGTTGTTTCATTCCCTTCCAGAAACAAGTTGTAGCAGCTGATGTTATAGTAATACCTCTTTCTTGCTCCTGCTCCATCCAATCCATAGTCGCAGCACCATCATGGACTTCTCCAATTTTGTGAGAAATGCCTGTGTAGTAAAGAACCCTTTCTGTAGTGGTTGTTTTTCCGGCATCTACGTGGGCGCAGATACCGATGTTTCTATATAATTTAAGTGGAACTTTTCTGCCGCTCATATTTAAATTGTGTTTATCTTCTTAAAATCTGAAATGTGAAAATGCCTTATTTGCATCAGCCATTTTGTGAGTATCTTGTCTCTTTTTGACAGCCTCTCCCCTGCCATCTGACGCGTCTAGTAATTCGTTAGCTAACTTGTCAGCCATTTTCTTTTCTGATCTTTTTTTCGCACTGGTCACTAACCATCTCATTGCAAGAGCCATTTTTCTGGAAGACTTTACTTCTATTGGAACTTGATAAGTTGCTCCACCTACTCTTCTGGATTTAACTTCAACTTGAGGTGCAACTTGGTCTAAAGCATCGTCAAATACTTTTAAAGGATCTTGTTTAGATTTGGCAGAGATTTGATCTAAAGCAGAGTACATTATTTTTTCAGCAACACTTTTTTTTCCACGTTGCATAATCTGATTAATAAACTTTGCAACTTTAATGCTGTTAAATTTTGGATCAGCAAGTATGTCTCTTTTAGGAACTGGACCTTTTCTTGGCATATTTTTGAATTATTTAGGTTTTTTGGATCCGTATTTAGATCTTCTTTGCTTTCTGTCATCAACTCCCGAAGTATCAAGAGTACCTCTGACGGTATGGTATCTAACACCGGGGAGGTCTTTTACTCTTCCACCTCTTAAAAGAACAACAGAGTGCTCTTGTAAGTTGTGACCTTCACCGCCAATGTAGGAAATAACTTCATAACCTGATGTCAATCTGACTTTACAAACTTTTCTAAGAGCCGAATTAGGCTTCTTTGGAGTCGTAGTATAAACACGAGTGCAGACACCTCTTCTTTGTGGACATCTGTTTAAAGCTGGAACATCAGACTTTGCAGATTTGCTCTTCCTCGGTTTTTTTATAAGTTGATTAACAGTAGCCATTTTGGTGTGCGATTTTAGATATGAAGATAGTCTAGGTCAAACATTATTTAATTATTCCTCAGAGATCTCTGTTCCTTCCATAGCTTCAGCTAGCTCCATTTCCAAATTAGACTCAATTTCATCTTTTTCAGCATAGAAACCAGTACCAGCAGGAATTAATTTACCAATAATTACATTTTCTTTGAGTCCTCTAAGCTTATCGATTTTGCCAGTCACAGCCGCTTCTGTAAGAACTCTTGTTGTTTCTTGGAAAGATGCAGCTGATACGAATGAGTCAGTAGCTAGTGAAGCCTTAGTAATTCCAAGGAGAATTCTGTCAAATTCAATTAAAGCTTTTCCATCTTCAGAAAGAGTTTTATTTTTTTCAGCAACTGCAGATATTTCGGCCTGTTCACCCAAAATAAAGTCCGAATCGCCAGGATCAGTGATTTCAACTTTTCTTAGCATTTGTCTCAAAATCACTTCTATGTGTTTATCAGATATCTCAACTCCTTGGAGTCTATAGACATCTTGTATTTCATTCACAACATAATCGGTGAGCTCTTCAACTCCTTTTAGGGCAAGAATATCGTGAGGGCTTAGAGGTCCATCGCTTACTACATCTCCTTTGCTAACCATCTCTCCTTCGAAAACATTAATATTTCTAGTTTTAGGAATAAGCGTCTCTGAAGTTACTTCCTCTTTGCCATCCATTTTAGTTATGACTAATCTTCTTTTTCCTTTAGTTTCTTTGCCCCAAGAAACCACCCCAGACATATCAGCTAGAATTGCTTCCTCTTTTGGTTTTCTGGCTTCAAATAAATCTGCAACTCTTGGTAAACCACCAGTAATATCTCTAGTTTTAGATGATTCTTTAGGAATACGAGCGATGACATCACCAACTTTAATTTTTGAATTATTTGTCAAGCCAAGAATAGAGTTACCTTCCAGAGAATATACAGCAGCGTGCTTGCCTCCAGGTAAAGTAACTTCCTTTCCTTTTTCATCCAAAATACTTACAGATGGACTTAGCTCCTTACCTGATGAAGATCTTTCAGAAACATCCAAGACTTGAGTGCTGCTCAATCCAGTTAAATCATCCTGTATGGTCTTGACTGTGATGCCTTCTTCCATATCAGATAATTTAACTTTACCCTCAACTTCAGAAATTATAGGTCTCGTATGTGGATCCCAAGATGCAATGATATCTCCTGCCTTGGCTTTGTCTCCATCATTAACAGAAATAATAGCTCCATAAGGAACCTTGTATCTTTCTTTCTCCTGACCATTTTCATCCGATACCGATATCTCAGCTGATCTTGATATACATACATTTTTCTTTTCTCTATTTACAAGAGAATTAAGATTTGTGTATTTGACACTACCGTCATATTTAATTTGAACTTTATCTTCTTCAGAAGATCTTGAGGCTGCACCTCCTATATGGAAAGTTCTCATTGTTAATTGTGTTCCTGGCTCACCTATTGATTGAGCGGCTACAATTCCTACAGCTTCTCCAGGATCAACAAGATTTCCTCTTCCCAAGTCTCTTCCGTAACACATTGAGCATATTCCGTAAGCTGTTTCGCAAGTTATAGGAGATCTTACAAATATTGAATCGATAGAATGATTTCCTAATTCTTGTGCAATAGCCTCATCGATAACAGTATTTGCAGGTAACTTAAATGCTCCGTCTGCTGAAGAAACTTCTTTTGCTGTGACTCTCCCTAAAACTCTATCTTTAAGCTCTAATACAGTTTCACCTCCTTCGATAATTGATTTAATTTCAATACCTTTTTCAGTCTCACAATCAACTTCTCTGACCACTAAATCTTGAGCTACATCAACTAATCTTCTTGTTAAGTAACCAGAGTTAGCAGTTTTCAGAGCAGTGTCTGCCAATCCTTTTCTTGCTCCATGAGTTGAAGTGAAATATTGCAACACTGTCAATCCTTCCCTGAAATTTGCAGTTATAGGAGTTTCAATAATTGATCCGTCTGGCTTAGCCATAAGACCTCTCATTCCTGCAAGCTGTCTTACTTGTGCGGGTGAACTTCTTGCACCAGAATCCAAGTACATATAAACAGAGTTAAAGGAATCTTGATCAACCTCTTCTCCGTCTTTGTTTGTAACTTTTTCTTTTGAGATAGTGTCCATTAGAGAGTTTGCTACTTTTTCATTAGCACGGGACCAAATATCAATGACCTTATTATATTTTTCACCTTGGGTCACTAAACCAGATGAGTATTGAGCCTCAATATCTTTTACCTCTTGTTCAGATTTTTCAATAATTTCCGCCTTATCCTCTGGGATTAAACAATCATCAACACAAATTGAAGAGCCAGATTTAGTTGAGTATTCATAACCTTGATACATGAGCTGATCTGCAAAAATTACAGTATCTTTCAAACCACAATCTCTGTAACAAGTATTTATTAGATCGGAAATGCCTTTGCTCGTTAAAGTCTTATTAAAATGTTCGAAATTTAATCCATCTGGAGAGATTTGATAAAGTAATGCTCTTCCAACTGTAGTATCTTTGAGTTCAGTTTGACCTTCTCTATCTTTTATCCTTACTTTAACTTTTGCTTGAAGTTCAACTGCACCTGTTTCAAAAGCTCTGGACACTTCTTTAACGTCTGCAAATATAGATCCCTCACCTTTTGCATTAATTTTTTCTCTTGTCATGTAGTAAATTCCTAACACAACATCTTGGGATGGATCTATGATTGGCCTACCATTTGAAGGAGAAAGAATATTGTTACTAGCCATAAGCAAGGCACGGCATTCAAGTTGAGCTTCTAAAGTTAGCGGAACGTGCACAGCCATTTGATCGCCATCGAAATCTGCGTTGTAAGCTTTACAAACTAGAGGATGTAATTGGATGGCTTTACCTTCAATAAGTAATGGTTCAAAAGCTTGAATTCCCAATCTATGGAGTGTTGGAGCTCTATTTAAAAGAATAGGATGTTCCTTTATAACGTCGGCTAAAATATCCCAAACAACGGGCTCTTCTCTCTCAACCATCCTTTTTGCGCCTTTGATAGTAGTTGCTAGCTCAAGATTTTGAAGCTTCCCAAATACAAATGGTTTGAAAAGTTCAAGAGCCATTTTTTTAGGTAGACCACATTGATGCAATTTTAAGGTAGGTCCGACCACGATCACTGAACGGCCAGAATAATCAACCCTTTTTCCTAAGAGGTTTTGTCTAAATCTTCCTTGCTTACCTTTTATCATGTCAGCTAAAGATTTGAGAGGTCTTTTGTTCGAACCAGTTATAGCTCTTCCTCTTCTTCCATTATCTAAAAGAGCGTCAACTGATTCTTGGAGCATTCTTTTTTCATTTCTGACAATAATTTCAGGAGCATTGAGCTCCATTAATCTTTTAAGTCTATTGTTTCTATTTATCACTCTTCTATATAGATCGTTAAGATCTGAAGTAGCAAATCTTCCTCCTTCAAGAGGAACCAAAGGTCTTAAATCTGGAGGTAGTACAGGCAACACATCGAGGATCATCCATTCAGGCTTATTGGAAGAATTACTGAATGATTTTATGATTTTCATCCTTTTAGAAAGTTTTTTTATTTTTGCTTCAGACTTGGTTTCTGTCATTTGTTGTTCAATCAAAGCAATTTCTTCTTCTAAATCCATCTCCATTAGGAGTGTCTTGACTGCTTCTGCTCCCATTCCTGCTCTGAATTCTTCACCATAATTTTCAAGAGCCTCGTAATACTCTTCTTCATCTAAAATCTGACAACTTTCAAGATCTGTCATTCCTGGATCAGTAACTACAAAAGATTCAAAATATAGAATTCTTTCTAATTCTCTTAACGTCATATCTAAAAGAAGAGCAATTCTCGAAGGCAGAGATTTTAGAAACCAAATATGGGCAACGGGCGCAGCTAGTTCAATATGCCCCATTCTCTCTCTTCTAACTTTAGCTAATGTGACTTCTACTCCACATTTTTCGCACACTACTCCCCTGTGCTTCATCCTTTTGTATTTGCCACATATGCATTCATAATCCTTTATGGGACCGAAAATCTTTGCGCAAAAAAGACCGTCTCTTTCAGGCTTAAATGTTCTGTAGTTAATTGTTTCTGGTTTTTTTACTTCCCCAAAAGACCATGATCTTATTTGTTGGGGTGAAGCCAAACCTGCTTTGATAGCATTGAAATCTTCTTGTTCGCCTTGGTTGAATAACTTTAATAAATCTTTCATTAGATCAAACCTCCTCGAAATCAATATCAATCGCTAAAGATCGAATTTCTTTTGTTAAAACATTATAGGATTCTGGTATTCCAGCTTCCATTTCATAAGAACCATCGACTATATTTTTATAGATTTTTGTTCTTCCATAGACATCATCAGACTTAACAGTAAGCATTTCTTGAAGAGTATGAGACGCACCATAAGCTTCAAGAGCCCAAACTTCCATCTCTCCGAGTCTTTGTCCACCAAATTGTGCTTTTCCTCCAAGCGGTTGCTGAGTAACTAAGCTGTAAGATCCTGTGGAACGTGCATGCATTTTATCTTCGATAAGATGATTAAGCTTAAGCATATACATGAACCCAACAGTGACTGGGCGATCAAATTTATCCCCTGTTCTTCCATCGTACAAAGTAGTTTGTCCAGTTTCAGGAAGGTTGGCTAACTTCAACATCTCTTTGATTTCTGCCTCTTTAGCTCCATCGAAAACTGGAGTTGCCATAGGAACACCGTTTTTAAGATTGTGGCAAAGCTCTAAGAATTCACTGTCGTTAAGAGAACTAATGTCCTGATTCATCCCTGATTTGACATAAATTTTATCTATGAATGATCTTAAGGCTTTTAAATCCTTATAATTTTCTAGCATCTTAGATATTTCATCTCCAAGACCTTTTGCGGCTGATCCCAGATGAACTTCAAGAAGTTGTCCAACGTTCATTCTTGATGGTACTCCTAATGGATTCAATACTAAATCAACTGGCTCGCCGTTTTCATCATATGGCATATCTTCGACAGGCATGATTACCGAAATAACTCCCTTGTTACCATGCCTACCCGCTAATTTATCACCTGGTTGGATTCTCCTTTTAATTGCAAGGTAAACTTTGATTACTTGTTGCACCCCTGGTGGTAAATCATCTCCGGAAACAATTTTTTTCTTCTTAGCATCAAATCTATTTTTGAGCATTTTTTCATATGCCTTCAAATTGTCCTTAGAATCTTTTAACTGATCATTAATATCTTCGCTTTGCATTCTCAATTTGAACCATTCATCTGAAGCAAGGTTATCAAGAAACTCTTTAGATATTGTTTCTCCTTTGGATATCCCTCTTCCTGATATCACTTTTTGACCTGTCAAAACAGACCTTAAAGAGTTGATGGTTGCATTTGTAACGATCTCCAGCTCTTCATCAAGATCTTTTTGGATTTCTGCTAAAGAGACAGATTCAATAACAGAAGCTCTTGGATTTTTTTCTAATCCTTCTCTTGTATAAATTTGAACATCAATTACTGTGCCATCAGCACCACTTGGGACTCTTAGAGAGGTATCTTTTACATCTGCTGCTTTTTCTCCGAATATTGCTCTAAGAAGTTTCTCTTCAGGAGAAAGTTGAGTTTCGCCTTTTGGTGTAACTTTTCCAACTAAAATATCTCCCGCCTTAACTTGTGCTCCAATGTGAACAACTCCGCACTCATCAAGTTTCCCTAATGCGGACTCTCCTACATTAGGAATGTCAGCTGTGATTTCATCTGGTCCTAATTTTGTATCTCTAGCTGTACAGGTAAGTTCTTGTATATGAATACTTGTAAGCTTATCTTCTTTTACAAGTTTGTCAGAAATAAGAATAGAGTCCTCAAAGTTGTATCCGTGCCAAGGCATGAAAGCAATTTTGATATTTTGGCCAAGTGCTAACTCTCCTAAATCAATTGAAGAGCCGTCAGCCAAGATATCTCCCTTAGCAACTTTATCTCCAACTTTAACTATTGGTTTTTGATTCATGCATGTATTTTGATTAGACCTTGTGTACTTTGTGAGGTTGTATATATCTACAGCTGAGTTAGTTGAAGAGATTTCTTTCATGTCTTTTCTGACCACTATTCTTCCAGAATCGACCTTTTCAACAGTCCCTTTATTTTCTGCTATTACACAATCACCTGAATCTTTGGCAATCAATCTTTCCATTCCTGTTCCAACAAGAGGAGCCTCTGTCTTCAAGGTAGGAACTGCTTGTCTCATCATGTTAGAGCCCATTAAAGCTCTGTTAGCGTCATCGTGCTCCAAGAAAGGTATAAGTGATGCAGCGATAGATACTACCTGCTGAGGAGATACATCCATTAACTCCACTCTATCAGCTGACATAAGTTCAAATTCATTTTTAAATCTAACAGGAACAAGTTCGTCAACAAATTTATTATTTTTATCAAGCAATGCGCTTGCTTGTGCAATAACAAATTCGCCTTCTTCTATTGCAGAAATGTACTTAATGTCTTCAGTCACTTTGCCATTTACTACTTGTCTATATGGCGTTTCAATAAATCCAAAATCATTGACCTTGGCAAAAACAGATAAAGAATTTATTAATCCAATATTAGGTCCTTCAGGAGTTTCTATTGGACAAACTCTTCCGTAATGACTTGGGTGAACGTCCCTAACTTCAAAGCCGGCTCTTTCTCTTGTTAAGCCCCCTGGCCCCAGTGCTGAAACTCTTCTTTTGTGGGTAATTGCCGCAAGTGGATTATTCTGATCCATGAATTGTGACAGTTGACTTGAACCAAAAAATTCATTGATTGCAGCAGTTACAGGCTTTGCGTTGATTAAATCTGCTGGCCCAAAGCCCTCAGCTTCAGCTACATTCAATCTTTCTCTGACAGCTCTTTCCACTCTTAAAAGACCAACTCTGACTTGGTTCGATACCATTTCGCCAACTGATCTTATTCGTCTGTTTCCTAAATGATCTATATCGTCACAATCTTGCTTTCCATTTCTTATATCAACAAGAGTTTTTGTCACATCAATGATGTCTTCCTTGCTTAATATTCCAGGTCCCTGAAGGTCTTCTCTTCCTAGACGACGGTTGAATTTCATTCTTCCAACGTCAGAAAGATCATACTTTTCTGAATTAAAAAATAAGTTTTCAAAAAGATTTGTTGCTGCTTCTTTAGTTGGAGGCTCTCCTGGTCTCATCATTCTGTAGATCTCAGCTAAAGCTTCTAATTGTGAAGTAGTTGTATCAGACCTCAAAGTTTCTGAAATGTAAGGCCCTGATTCAAGCTCATTAATGTATAGAACTTTAATTTCTTTAAGTTTCTGTTCTTGGATAGCTTTAACAATTGTTTCATCGATAACAGAATTACATGATATGAGAAGCTCCCCTGTTTCTTTATTAATGATATCTTCAGCTGTAATTAATCCATTCAAGCCTTCAGAATCCAAAGATATTGTTTTTATTTTATTGGAATCAATAAGCCTAATGTGTCTTGCAGTAATTCTTTGGCCTTTTTCAACAATAGTGTCTTTACCATCTTTATCCTTTATTTCAACAGGGGATATCCTTCCCATCAGTCTTCTAGAATTGATTTTAAGAGAGAATCCTTGTGGGGTTACAGAATAGGTTTCTGATTCATAAAACGTTTCTAATATCTCCTGATTAACCATTCCTAAAGCCTTAAGCAAAATTGAGGCTAAAAGCTTTCTTCTTCTGTCTATTCTTATATAAACAAGATCTTTATGATCAAATTCGAAATCTAGCCATGATCCTCTATAAGGAATTACTCTTGAAGCGTAAAGCAATTTTCCTGAAGAATGTGTTTTACCTTTGTCATGATCGAAAATTAACCCAGGGGATCTATGCAATTGAGAAACTACAACTCTTTCAACACCATTTATAACGAATGTTCCATAAGTTGTCATTAGAGGTATGGTCCCCATGTAGACCTTCTCTTCTCGAGCAGATTTTAGAATTTCCTCTCCAGTAGTTTTATCCAAGAAAGAAATCCTGCATATGATTCTCATGGTTGATTCATATGTAGTGCCTCTAGCAATACATTCGCTTACATCGAATTCCGGCTCATCAAGCTCGTATCCCAGATATTCAATTTTTGCATTACCTGAAACACTGATGATAGGGAAAATGGAGTGAAATACTCCATGAAGACCCTGCTTTTGCCTTTCATCTGGTGAAAGGTGAGATTGTAAAAATTCCTTGTAAGAATTTGTTTGAACCTCAAGAATGTCAGGAAAATCCATGACACTTGAAATTTTTTCAAAACTATTTCTTATTCTTTTCTTTTCAGCAAAACTATATTTATTTGGCATAAAAATTGTATGTATTTAAAGTTATTTAAGTTCGACAGTTGCTCCAGCTTCCTCTAATTGAGATTTAGCTTGTTCAGCTTCATCTTTGTTAGCCCCTTCTTTTAATGATGAAGGTGCTCCATCAACAAGTGCTTTAGCTTCTTTTAATCCAAGACCAGTAATGGTCCTAACAACTTTAATTACATCAATTTTCTTATCACCAACTTCAGCAAGGAAAATCTCGAACTCAGATTTTTCTTCTGCAGCTTCGCCAGCTGCATCTCCTGCTGGAGCTGCTGCTACTGCAGCGACAGGTGCTGCGGCAGTGACTCCAAATTTATCTTCCATAAGTTTAATCAGATCAACCATATCCATGACACTCATGTCGGATATTGCATCTAATATTTCTTCTTTTGATAGCGCCATTACTACTCCTTTTAAAGTTTAGAATTAAGATTTAGTTTCTTTTACCGCATCCAAAGTTCTAACAAAGTTTGAAGGTAGATTCTGTAACCCACCTGCAAATTTCTGAATTGGACTTTGAAGCACACTCATTAACATAGAAATTGCTTCTTCCTTTGAGGGCAGTGAAGCTAGTCTGTCTAGCTCACTTGCATCTAAAAGGCCTTCTCCTACCGATAACCCTTTTACGCTAAAAGACTCATGAGACTTTGAAAAATCTTTTACGAGTTTTGCAGCACTTTTAAAGTCATCAAGAGAAAAAGCAAACAAACTAGGTCCGGTAAGAATTTCATTGATTGAATCAAACTTAGTACCTTCTAAAGCTCTTTTAGCTAATGTATTCTTTATTACTCTAAGATATACAGAACTAGAAGAAGCATCTTTTCTTAACAATGTTAAGTCAGGTACGTTAGTACCTCTGTAATCAACGACAACAGCTGACAAAGCTTCATCAGCTACCTTCTTCAACTCATCTACAACTAATTTCTTTTCTTCTAAACGTGACATTAAATAAACCTCTCTTTTTTAAAGTGAGAGAACTTCCAACCAAGGCCTAAAAGACTTGGTACATCTACGCATGAAATTAAGTTTTTATGGCAAAAACCAAAAAACACATGCGGTCTAAGACAATCGCGAAAACGCAAATGCTTATTTAAATGTTCTGGACCGCGCATCATACAGGAAAAAATCAGAAATTGAGAGAGGAAATATCAATTTCTAATCCAGGCCCCATAGTTGATGACATCGAAACTTTTGAAATAAAAACTCCTTTGGATGATGGAGGTTTTGATTTTTTTAAATCAGATAATAAATATTGTAAATTATTTTTTATTTCTTCCTTGCTCTGAGTTATTTGGCCTATTCTACAGTGAACAATTCCCTGTTTATCTGACTTAAATCTCACCTGACCAGCCTTGGCATTTTTTACCGCACCCGAAACATCTTTTGTTACCGTTTCGGACTTAGGATTAGGCATTAATCCTTTGGGTCCCAAAATTTGTCCCAATGGACTTACAACTTTCATCGTATCGGGGGTAGCAACTATTACATCATAGTCTATTTCCCCAGATTTCATTTCATCAGCTAGATCTTCCATGCCCACTTTATCTGCTCCAGCTTCAAGAGCACTTTTGGCCTCTTCACCCTCTGCAAAAACAGCAACCTTATATGAACGGCCAGTGCCATGAGGGAGATTAGATGCTCCTCTGACGTTTTGATCTGACTTCGATGGATCAACTCCTAAGTTGATACTTACATCCACTGACTCAGTAAATTTTTCGGACTTATGTTCAAACAAAATATCTAAAGCTTCTTCCAAATTATAGGATGCTGCTTCTAATAACTTTTCTCTTAAAGGTTTATTTTTCTTAGATGTTTTAGCCATTAATCTATTACCTCTATTCCCATGCTTCTGGCACTACCAGAAATAATTTTTACTGCAGCATCCATATCAGCAGCGTTGAGATCCTGCATTTTCTTTTCTGCTATTTCCTCAACTTGAGCCCTAGTTACTTTTCCTACTTTTAATGAGTTTGGTGTAGGGCTACCCTTATCGAGTCCAGCAGCCTTTTTAAGGAGAATGCTTGCAGGAGTTGTCTTTACTATGAAATCAAAACTTTTGTCTTCGTAAACTGTGATAACAACAGGCACAGGAACATTCTTTTCCATGTCGTTAGTCTTAGAATTAAATGCATTACAAAAGTCCATTAAGTTAACACCGTGTTGACCCAGCGCGGGTCCAACAGGAGGGCTAGGAGAGGCAGCGCCAGCAGGTACTTGGAGTTTAATATATGTATCTATCTTTTTTTCTGCCATTATGCTCTCTCAATTTGATTGAAATCTAACTCGACCGGGGTTGATCTTCCAAAGATCATCACTGCTACTTTTACCTTTCCTTTTTCTGAATCGACTTCTTCAATCACGCCACTAAAATCATTAAAAGGTCCATCAATAACTCTAATCATTTCACCGGCTTCATAAATATTTTGTTGTGAAGTGGTTTCAACTCCAGATTCTATTTGGTTTAAAATTCTGTTTGCTTCATTTTCTGAAATTGGTCTTGGATTGGTTTTAGTGCCTCCGATGAAACCCAAAACTCTTGGAGTCTCTTTGACAAGGTGCCATGTATCGTCATTCATTTCCATCTCAACCAAAATGTATCCTGGGAAAAATTTCTTTTGTATAGTTTTTTCCTTTCCTCCTTTCATTTCAGTTATTTCCTCGGAAGGCACTTCTATCTTTCCAAAGAAATCCTGCATGCCGTTGAGGGTTATTCTTTCTAAAAGCTGTTCTTTGGCCTTATTTTCATAACCAGAATAAGAATTAAGAACATACCAAGATTTCGACATTTCTACCCCAATAATAAATTTAATCCGAAGGAGAAAAGAGAATCCAAACCCCATAACAACAGTGAAGCAACAATTACTGCAGCTAGAACAATAAGGGTTGTTTGAGTAGTCTCAGTTCTATTAGGCCAGACTACTTTTCTAATTTCAGTAAGAGAAGTAACAATTAAGTTGTATGCTGAATTACCGAAAATTGTGAATCTAATTATTGCTAAACCCAGAATCAATAAAGCAATCACAATCAAGGTTCTGTATAAAAGAGCCACTTCAGAGTAATAAGAATT